>NZ_RBRE01000039.1 GCF_003700275.1 Pseudomonas cichorii
TGGTTATACGCATGGCCAATTCAAAAGAATTGTCAGGCCCGGTCCGGGCTTGTCAAAGGGAGGGTGTTCCTGATCGGCCATGTTCATGTTGCCCGAATCCTTTCGACTCTCTTGATAAGCAGAGTCCATATAAAGCAGTGTTATTCGTGGCGTCATTAAAATGACGTCGGTTGTTGGGGCGCTCCAATCTAACTGCACATAGTTGTTGGCAGAAAGTAATGAGTTCGTTGTTAAAAAAGTAACGACTGGTAATAGAATTTGCAAGTAAAAAAATGGCGCACTACATGAATTCACTTATTAAACTTGAAGTGGTCTTACATGTTGCTATCTACCGTCTGCTAGTCGTGTAGTACGTTTCCTCTTTGGTGCGACGGGTATGGAAGTAAAATGAAATATAGTATTAGCTACTTGTCGAATGAGCCATTCGCAGAGTTGAAGTGTGTAAGGTGAAGCAAGGAAAGGCCTGAACTTGGATGCGGGGAGTATTTATGTATCACTTTTATTGTGGTGATAGCGTAGAGTCAGCATCCTGAAGGCTTCTGTGCTGACTGGCTGGAGGTGGTGAAGTCCCGGAGTCATGCTTTGTAGGAAAGATCTGATCTTTTTGTGGTTTTGGTCTTTTCGCATGTCGATGTATAAGAAAGGTATATTTATATGTGTATTTTTTCAACATTCTGTTGGTATATGGCTTGAAGCGAAATGCATGGATTCACCCATAGAATATGATGCTCTCTTGATCACCTGTACGCGATGTGTGGCTTGTTGGTTATGAGGAAGGGCACCTTATAGATGTTCTGGTCATGATCCCCGAGGTCACTGAGTCTGTCCCGGGAAGTACCTGCCAGTAGTGCTCGGGGTTGCTGCATGCAGTATTGAAAGTAGTGGCAAGAAGCTATGGGGATGGCATCTATCCGGATCATTGCCGTTACCTGCGTAATCATGAAGGTGATGGCATGTTCATCGGCTATTGTCGGTCAGAGTTCAGAGGTTTAAAGACTAATGCTTGACCTTGCGGCAATAATTGTTTTACCTGAGTTGCGATGCTCTATCTCAGCACTCCAGACGGTAATAATTTCATAAAATTCCGAAGGGGAGGCTCTATGAAAAACATAAAAAATAGTTCGTTAATAGCGAAAATTGTAGGAATTTTCTGTTGTGTATGTGGGAATGGTCTTTGGCTGTTGGTCCGCGAGGGTGAGCGTCATGCAAAGCACTAAACGACTAAGCTATTGTGCTGACTCTGAAAATTCGAATAGCGAAAAGTGGACTGCCCATGAATAAAGTGCTGATCGTGGATGATCATCCTGTCATTCGCCTTGCTGTACGCATGCTGATGGAGCGCCATGGCTATGAGGTCATTGCGGAGACGGACAATGGAGTGGATGCGTTGCAACTGGCTCGCGAACATTTGCCGGATATTGTCATTCTGGATATAGGGATTCCCAAACTGGATGGCCTTGAAGTTATCGCGCGCCTGTCTGCCATGACATTGCCATTCAAGGTTCTGATTCTTACTTCCCAGGCTCCTGGCCACTTTTCCATGCGTTGCATGCAGGCCGGTGCGGCGGGATATGTCTGCAAGCAACAGGACCTGACCGAGCTGCTGAGTGCCATCAAGGCTGTGCTGTCGGGCTACAGCTACTTTCCCAACCAGGCCTTGCATACCGTGCGCTCAAGCATGGGCAATGCCAGTGAGGCCGATATGGTCGACCGTCTCTCGGGGCGCGAGATGATGGTGCTGCAGCAACTGGCCAGAGGAAAAACCAACAAGGAAATTGCAGACGGCATGTTTCTCAGCAACAAAACCGTCAGCACCTACAAGACACGCCTGCTGCTCAAGCTCAATGCGCACTCACTGGTCGATCTGATCGAGCTCGCCCAGCGTAACGGGCTGGTCTGATGCTCAAGCCCGCAAAGGTCCCCGTGGGTCGGCGCAGTTTCGCTCCGGCAAACCCGTGCGAAAGCCTCTCCTGATGAGAGGCTTTGAAAACGGGGTTATGCAAGGGCGCGCCTAGAGGTCGAAGTCGTAGTCGGCCAGTTGTTTCTGCAGGCGCCGTTCTTCAAGCAGATTATCGATGGTGCGTCGCTTGTTCAGATTGGTCTTGGCGGGTTCGACCGGTGCTTGCTCGCTTTCGTCTGAATCGACAGCGATAAAATCGTCGTCTACGTCCAATTGCTCTTTGCCAGTACTCATGAAAGTTGACTCCAGGCTTTGGCTGTCGTTGGCGCACCTTATATCGATAATCCTGATGCCGGTAAAAAAGATTTTTTCAATCGATTGAGTAATAGAACTGCTATTGCTCAATCGTCAGAGGTCTTTTCCTTGTAGTCGCACAGGTCTTCGATTCGGCAACTGCCGCAGCGCGGCTTGCGTGCCTGGCATACATAACGCCCATGCAGGATCAGCCAGTGGTGGGCGTCCAGCAGGTAGTTTTTGGGTACAAATTTCATCAACTGCTTTTCCACTTCCACCACGTTTTTGCCGGGTGCGATACCGGTACGGTTGCTGACCCGAAAAATGTGCGTGTCGACTGCCATCGCCATCTGGCGAAAAGCGGTGTTGAGCACGACATTGGCGGTTTTGCGGCCAACACCAGGCAAGGCCTCCAGGGCCTCACGAGTTTGTGGCACTTCACCGTTGTGCAGTTCCATCAGTAGCCGACAGGTTTCAATGACGTTTCTGGCCTTGCTGTTATAAAGCCCGATGGTCTTGATGTACTCGGACAAACCTTCCACACCCAGCGCATGGATCGCCTGCGGCGTGTTGGCCACCGGGTACAGCCTTGCCGTGGCCTTGTTGACGCTGACATCGGTAGCCTGTGCAGACAGGATCACCGATATCAGCAACTCGAACGGCGTGGTGTAGGCCAGTTCGGTTTTTGGATCAGGATTGTCTTCGTGGAGCCTGCGGAAGATTTCCAGACGTTTTGCGGCATTCATGAAGAGGGTATTTCCTTGGAAGGTGTCGGCCTGCTCAAGGCGTTGTAGCCGGCAAGCAGAAGGCCCAGAAGTATGAAGCCACCCGGCGCCAGAATTGCCATGTGCAAGGCCGGGTTCGGAAGGTTAATTTGCCACTGGATGGCCTGATTGCCAAACAGCCAATGGGCATTGGCAAGAATCGTCGCGTTGCCCAGCAGTTCGCGTAGAAAACCCAGCATCAGTATCAACGCGGCGTATCCGCCCAGAAGTTTTGCGCTGATGTTCGCCACCCGGATCTGCATGCAGTGGATCGCGATCAAGGGCAGATAGACGCCCAGCGCCTGATGCAGTGCAGGTGCCAGAAGTTGCAGAGCCGTTTCTGTACCTGTGACCAGTGTGGCGGCAATCAGGGCGCTGGCGAGCCATCTCTGAGCTGCATCCAGTAGCGCAGATAGCGCCTGCAACAAGGCTCTGTGCAAGGTCGCGACCATCGCGAAGATCAGCAGGAAAGCCAGCGCCTTGATCAGCGTGTCCGTGACGCCCAGCAGCGGGACCAGGCTCAGGCTGCCGATCATGATTGCTGACGTCCGCAGGCTCATGGCTGTCCCCCGACTTGAGGCAGAAGCTGTGCCTGGTGATTGTCGAAGTAGCGCAAGGTATCGCGCAGTGTGTCGACCACGGCTCTGGAGGTGATTGTGGCGCCGGCGATCTGATCGAAAGCGCCGTTATCCGTTTTCACTGCCCAGTTCGCTTCGCCGGGGCCGTCCAGCGATTTCCCTGAAAAACCGTTCAGCCACTGCGGTTCGCTGGCGATACGGGCACCGATGCCGGGTGTCTCGTGCTGTTCAAGCAGCTTGATACCCAGCAACCGGCCTTCAGCCGACACGCCGACCAGCAATTCCACCGGGCCGGCATAACCCTGGCCGCGGCTATGAAAGATCACGGCGCAGGGCCGGCCGGCACGGGTGGCGAGATAGGCGCTCAGCACTGATGAATCGCTGACGGGCAGGGTCAATGGCTGGCGCAGTGGCTGATTGTCGTAGCTGGCGCGTGGCAGCACGCTTGACCATTCCTGATCGCGTGCCTGTTCCTGGGCGGCTTGAATGCGCGGGCTGGCTGCGTGTTGCAGGGCAACGGTAATGCCGATGCCCAGTCCGGCGATGACCAGCAGGGTCAGCAGCCCGGACGCTTTCATGAGGTCGTTTCCGCAGATGCTCGCATTGCCAGCCGCTCCAGGGCCGGTACGGCAAGATTCATCAGCAGCACGGCAAAGGCCACGCCGTCCGGGTAGGCGCCCCAGGTGCGTATCACGTAGGTCAGCAGGCCGATGCCGACCCCGAACAGCAGGCGTGCACGCGGGCTGGCGGGGCCGGATACCGGTTCGGTGGCGATAAAGAACGCCCCGAGCATCGTGGCGCCGGTCAGCAGGTGAAACAGCGGTGAACCATGGGAGTCCGATCCCGAGCCGTTCCAGAACAACAGGCTGACCACGAACAGGCTGGCCAGCATGCCCAGCGGAGCCTGCCAACTGATGATCCGCTGTTGCAGCAACAGTGTGCCGCCGGCCAGAAAGGCCAGATTGACCCATTCGCTGCCACGACCGCCCATGCTCCCGAAAGCGGGGTTGCCCGTGAACAGTTCATCGATGGTCAGATGAGTGTTGATGCGCAGTACATCCAGAACCGTGGCCTGGGCCCAGGCATCCGGCTGCTGAGCAACACTGAAGCCGAAAATCTGCTGCAGGCTGCCTGTCAGACTCAAGCCATGACTGGCAGGCCAGTGATTCATCTGTTGGGCAAAGCAGGCCAGTGCAAAGGCATAGCCGAGCATGGCCGGATTGAAAGGATTCTTGCCGACACCGCCATACAAGTGTTTGCCAAATAGCATGGCGAAGGCGCTGGCCGCACAGGTCAGCCACCAGGGCGAGTAAGGCGGCAAGGCGAAGGCGAGCAGGGTTGCGCTGACCAGTGCGCTGCCGTCCAGCAGGCCTGGGCGCACGGGCTGGTTACGCAAGCGCAGGCAGGCGCACTCGGTCAGCAGGGCAGTACTGGCGGCCAGCAGCCAGGTCAGCAGCACGCCCCAGCCATACAGCCACAGCAGCGCCAATGCGCCAGGCAGCAGGGCAAGCAGCACCGTGCCCATGGATTTTTGCAGGCGTTCAGGCGTTTGCATCTTCATCTCGGCGTGTTGCAGCTCTGTGCTCAGGGCGGCGAGCTGTTCGGCCGATGCCTCTGCTGCCTGGGCTTTTTTCAGGGCAGCGCGGGCCATGGCCAACTGGATCTTGGCGCGCTTTACGCCGCCGTTGTCGACTTTGGCGACGGGTGCCCGGGGTTGTTCAGGCGCATCGCGCAGCAGTGTTTCCAGAGCCTGTTCGGCAGCCTCGAATTCACGTTGCAGTTCCACCAGCCGTGCAGCCTGCTCGGCGATGGGAGGATGACCGAAAGCCTTGAGCGACTTGTTCAGTTGTGCCCGGCTCATGGCTACGTTGATACGGGCTTTTTTCAGCGCTTCGTCTTCCACGTTTGTCTTGTCGCTACGCGCCCGATCAATTGCCGAGGCTGGTTGGGCACTGCTGACCGGTGACGGTTTTTGCGCGCGCGCCTGGCGTTCTGCCGCACGTTGTTCCTGCTCACGACGCAACCGGGCATTGCGCGACTCGAAACGATGGCGCGCATGGTTGCGCTTGTGGGTGCGGGCCTGTTGCTGTTCGGCAGACAGGCTGGGATCGCCGACCATCGGCGTGACGTTTGTCGGTTTCAGTGGAAGCATATCGATGCAATCTACCGGACAGGGCGCCACGCACAGGTCGCAGCCGGTGCATTCGTCGACGATGACCGTATGCATCTGCTTGGCCGCCCCGACAATCGCATCCACCGGGCAGGCCTGAATACACTTGGTGCAGCCGATGCACTCGGCCTCACGAATGAACGCGACCTGCGCCGGTGCCAGGCCGCGCTTGGTATCCAGTGGCAGCACTGGCACGCGCAGCAGTTGCGCCAGTTGACCAATGGTTTCCTCACCTCCCGGTGGGCATTTATTGATGGCTTCACCACTGGCAATGCCTTCGGCGTAGGGCTTGCAGCCGGGATGGCCGCATTTGCCGCACTGGGTCTGCGGCAGCAGGGCGTCGATGCTGTGTATCAGGTTCATGCCTTGACCAGCCCGTTGAAGCCCAGAAAAGCCAGCCCCATGAGGCCGACACCGATCAGTTGAATCGGCATCCCGCGAAACGGTTGTGGAATGTCTTCGGTCCGCACCCGTTGTCCAAGATCATCCAGCAGGCTCAAGACCAGCCAGAAACCGAGGCCTGCACCCAGGCTTAAGGCCAGCAGATGGCCAAGCCCCTGTTCAGGCAGCTGTTCAGGCCCTATGCCGAGCAGCAATACACCAGTTACGCCTGCATTGCCCAGCAACAACGGCCGCAGTCCGTCGAAGTCCAGACGTGGGAACAGTCTTTTCAGTGCCGTCAGGCTGGGCATGGTCAACAGCACCAGTACCGGCAGGAATACGAACAGCCGCAGGTAAGGCACTGGAAGCAAGTAGTGCAGGATCAGATAGCTGACGATGCTGCTTGCCAGCATCAGCCAGCAGGTCGCGATCCCCAGCGCATGCAGGCGATGGCGGTGCAGGGAAGTGGTTCGAGTCAGCGGATCGGCGCCCAGCGGCTGCTGCAACACGAAGTTGTTGATCAGCGCGGCACTCAGGAGTGTGTAGATGAAGTCGGTCATGATCTTGCCGGGTGGCGAACAGGCTGGCGAGCCTCTTTCAAGGGTAGACAGTATCCGGCAAGGAAGCGGCTTGCGGACATGCGAAGGCCCGATAGCAGCCAGGTTGCAACTGCTATCGGGCCTTCGCGTGCATCACTTGATGCGTTGGCCTGGCTTGGCGCCGCTGTCGGGGCTCAGCAGGTAGATTTCTTCACCGCCAGGGCCGGCAGCCATCACCATGCCTTCTGACATGCCGAAGCGCATCTTACGTGGTTTGAGGTTGGCGATCATCATGGTCAGGCGACCTTCCAGTTCGCTCGGGTTCGGGTAGGCGCTCTTGATTCCGGAGAACACGTTGCGCTGCTCGTCGCCGATATCCAGAGTCAGGCGCAACAGTTTGTCGGCGCCTTCCACGTGTTCGGCTTTGAGGATCAGTGCAACCCGCAGGTCGACGGCGGCGAAGGTATCGAAATCGATTTCCGCCGACAGCGGATCCTTGGCCAGTTCGCCGTTGCCTTTGGGCGCAGTGTCGGTTGCGCTGGCGGCGAGGTCTTCCTTGGAGGCTGCGGTCATGGCTTCCACTTTCAACGGATCGATGCGGGTCATCAGCGCCGAGAACGGATTGAGCTGATGATTGCCCAGCAGGGTCTTGTGGTCGTTCCAGGTCAGCGGCGCGACATTGAGGAACTTCTCGGCGTCAGCGGCCAGCAGTGGCAGCACCGGCTTGAGGAAGATCACCAGTTGGCGGAACAGGTTGATGCCCAGGGCGCAAACGGCCTGGACTTCATCCTGCTTGCCTTCCTGTTTGGCCAGCGCCCATGGCGCCTTGTCGGCAATGAAAGCGTTGGCGCGGTCGGCCAGGGCCATGGTTTCACGCATGGCGCGGGCAAAGTCGCGTGCCTCGTAGGCTTCGGCGATGCTCGGTGCGGCAGCCAGGAAAGCGTCGGTCAGTTCCGGTGCGGCATTGCTTTCGACCAGAACGCCGGCGTTGCCTTTGTGAATGAAGCCGGCACAGCGGCTGGCGATATTGACCACCTTGCCGATCAGGTCGGAGTTGACCTTTTGCACGAAGTCTTCAAGGTTCAGGTCGAGGTCGTCGACGCCGCGGCCCAGCTTCGAGGCGTAGTAGTAACGCAGGTACTCGGGCGGCAGGTGTTCCAGGTAGGTGCGGGCCTTGATGAAGGTGCCGCGCGACTTGGACATTTTCTGCCCGTTCACGGTCAGGTAACCGTGTACGTTGATGCCGGTAGGCTTGCGCAGGCCGGCGCCTTCGAGCATGGCAGGCCAGAACAGGGCGTGGAAGTTGACGATGTCCTTGCCGATGAAGTGGTACAGCTCGGTGCTGGAATCCTTGGCCCAGTAGGCATCGAAGTCCAGGTCCGGGCGGCGCTCGCAGAGGTTCTTGAAGCTGGCCATGTAGCCGATAGGCGCATCCAGCCAGACATAGAAGTATTTGCCCGGCTCGTCCGGAATCTCGAAGCCAAAATACGGCGCGTCGCGGGAGATGTCCCACTGCTGCAGGCCGCTATCCAGCCATTCGGCGATCTTGTTGGCGACCGCATCCTGCAGCGTGCCGCTGCGGGTCCAGCTCTTGAGCATGGCGTCGAATGCGGGCAGGTCGAAGAAGAAGTGCTTGGAATCCTTCAGGACCGGCGTGGCACCGGAAATCGCCGATTTCGGATCTTTCAGATCGGTCGGGGCATAGGTCGCGCCGCATTTTTCGCAGTTGTCGCCGTACTGGTCCTCGGTGCCGCATTTCGGACAGGTGCCCTTGATAAAGCGGTCGGCCAGGAACATTTTCTTTTCTGGGTCGAAATACTGCGTGATCGAGCGAGTGGCGATATGCCCGGCATCGCGCAGGCGCGTGTAGATCATGCTCGACAGCTCGCGGTTTTCTTCCGAGTGCGTCGAGTGGAAGTTGTCGAAGTCCACCAGGAAGTCGGCAAAGTCGGCGCTGTGCTCGGCCTTGACGTTGTCGATCAGTTGTTCCGGGGTGATGCCTTCCTTTTCTGCACGCAGCATGATTGCCGAGCCGTGGGCATCGTCTGCGCAGACATAAGTGCACTGGTTGCCGCGGTGCTTCTGGAAACGTACCCACATGTCGGTCTGGATGTACTCGAGCATGTGGCCAAGGTGAATGGAACCATTGGCATAGGGCAGGGCGCTGGTAACGAGAATCTTGCGTGGCTCGGACATGGGGCTCGGCTACTTGAAGTGAAACGGAGGTCGGCCACTATAAAGGTCTGAGCAATTTTTTTCACCTTGCAGCGACCCTGCAAATGCAGTGAAACCATGTCGGGATTCGACATAACGGGTAGGATAGCCGCCTGTTTCAGTCAGTCTCTTTTCGGAGTAAGCCCATGAGCGCTGTTAATCGCGCAGCGGTGGAGACGATTCTTCGCCAGTACACCGACCCCTATATGAACCTCGATCCGGTCACTGCCGGTTGCGTTCGAGCCATCGATATCGACGGCGCACAAGTCAGCGTGCAGCTTGAGCTGGGTTATGCCGCCGATCTGTTCAAAAATGGCTGGGCGCAGGTGTTGAAAACGGCAATCGAAGGCCTCGATGGCGTTGCCTCGGCCAAGGTCGATATCCGCAGTGTCATCAATCCTCACAAGGCCCAGAGCCAGATTCCGGGCCTGGCCAATGTGAAAAACATCGTTGCCGTGGCTTCGGGCAAGGGGGGCGTCGGCAAATCCACGACCGCAGCCAATCTGGCGCTGGCCCTTTCTCGTGAAGGCGCCCGGGTCGGTATTCTGGATGCTGACATCTATGGTCCTAGCCAGGGCGTGATGTTCGGTATTCCTGAGGGCACGCGCCCGCGCATCAAGGACCAGAAATGGTTCGTGCCGGTCGAGGCGCATGGTGTTGAAGTCATGTCCATGGCGTTTCTGACCGATGACAACACACCGATGGTCTGGCGCGGGCCGATGGTGTCCGGTGCCTTGCTGCAACTGGTTACCCAGACTGCCTGGAACGATCTGGATTACCTGGTCATCGACATGCCGCCCGGCACCGGCGATATCCAGTTGACCCTGGCGCAGAAGGTGCCGGTGGCAGGCTCGGTGATTGTCACCACGCCTCAGGATCTGGCCTTGCTGGATGCGAAAAAGGGCGTCGAAATGTTCCGCAAGGTCAATATTCCGGTATTGGGTGTCGTGGAAAACATGGCGGTGCATATCTGCTCGAACTGCGGGCATGCCGAGCATCTGTTCGGTGAGGGCGGCGGCGAGAAGCTCGCTTCGCAATATGACGTTGAACTGCTGGCTTCGCTGCCGCTGTCGATGTTGATACGCGAGCAGGCCGATGGCGGCAAGCCGACGGCAATTGCCGAGCCTGAAAGCCAGATTGCGATGGTCTATCAGGAACTGGCGCGGCATGTCGGGGCGCGAATTGTCTTGCAGGAAGCTGCAAGCCCGGCGATGCCGACGATTTCAATCAGCGACGATTGAGGGCTACAGGAGCGAATTCATTCGTGAATGAATTCGCTCCTGTAGCAAGCACAAGCACAAAAAAACCCCGCTTTTGAGGGCGGGGTTTTTTAAGCGAATCAGGACAAGTTAGATAACTTGAACTTCTTCAGCTTGCATGCCTTTCTGACCGCGGGTAGCGATGAAAGAAACCTGTTGGCCTTCTTTCAGGCTTTTGAAGCCGTCGGATTGGATAGCTTTGAAGTGTACGAACAGGTCGTCACCGGATTGTGGAGTGATGAAGCCGAAGCCTTTTTCATCGTTGAACCACTTAACGGTACCAGTTTGGCGATTGGACATAATATATCTCCTTGGACAAAGTTAACTGCGACTCAGGAAGAGCCCTGGCCGAGACTGAGTGCAAAGAGCTGGAAAATTCATGGAGATGGTTGGATCGAAATTCAACATCGTGTAGAGATTCTCAGTGACACAAGCAACACAGTGGCGCCACCTTAACCCTTTTTAAGAGACGTGCCAATGGTCTGATGAGGATTATTTCCATTAGCGGCCCAAGCGGGTACAAGACCCCTAAAGTCAGGATCTGTTGCCTTTGAACCGGACGCCTTGGCCCGGTAAGATGCCGGACATCTTTTTTCACCTCGCTATTCAGGACATCGCCATGAGCATCAAATCGGACAAGTGGATTCGCCGCATGGCGCAAGAGCAAGGCATGATCGAGCCCTTCGTCGAGCGCCAGATGCGTGGCGAGGGCGCCGACCGTCTGATTTCCTTCGGCGTTTCCAGCTACGGCTACGACGTGCGTTGTGCCGATGAATTCAAGGTTTTCACCAACATCAATTCGGCGACCGTCGATCCGAAAAATTTCGATGAAAAAAGCTTCGTCGATATCAAGAGCGATGTCTGCATCATTCCGCCCAACTCCTTTGCGCTGGCGCGTACCGTCGAATACTTCCGTATTCCGCGCAACGTCCTGACCATCTGCCTGGGCAAGAGCACTTATGCGCGCTGCGGGATCATCGTCAACGTCACGCCGCTGGAGCCGGAATGGGAAGGCCACGTGACGCTGGAGTTCTCCAACACCACCACACTGCCGGCCAAGATCTACGCCAATGAAGGCGTGGCGCAGATGCTGTTCCTGGAATCCGATGAGGAGTGTGAAGTCTCCTACAAGGATCGTGGCGGCAAGTATCAGGGCCAGCGTGGCGTAACCCTGCCTCGCACATGATTTTTCGGGTGCCGGGCCTGGGTGATTGAATTAATGCCCGTTTGTGCACTCTATTCCCTGACTGTCTCCCCTCACACATAGCGTATGTGGGGACTGATGATCGGGAGTGCCCTATGAAGACAGATTTCAAACCCACTGACCGGGAAAAGCCCCCTCAACTCAATGAGATCGGACTGCTTGCCTGGTCGTTGATGGCTGATTCGCAGTTCAATATGGTGGGCGGCGGCATTCCGGGTGATCCAGGCCCGGACACGCCCTATCCGCCGCAGCCGCCGGAGCCCGGTGAGCCGACCTTGCCGGACGAGCCGCCGCCCGTTCCTGTCGCCTGAATACCCTTGTGGTAGAAAGGCGCCAGTCTGTCCTGGCGCTTTTCTGCTTACTTCAGGTTGCCGCTCAGGAACTGCTGCAGGCGCTCGCTCTTGGGATTGTTGAGCACTTCGTCCGGATGCCCCGACTCTTCGATCTGGCCCTTGTGCAGAAACACCACTTGTGTGGCGACCTTGCGGGCGAAGCCCATTTCGTGGGTGACCAGAATCATGGTCCGGCCTTCTTCAGCCAGGCCCTGGATTACCTTGAGCACCTCACCGACCAGCTCCGGGTCGAGGGCCGAGGTGGGTTCGTCGAACAGCATGATTTCCGGTTCCATCGCCAGTGCGCGGGCAATTGCCACTCGCTGCTGCTGGCCGCCGGAAAGAAAGGCAGGATATTGATCGGCGACCCGCTCGGGCAGGCCGACCTTTTCCAGATACTTGCGGGCACGCTGTTCCGCTTCGGCCTTGGGCACACCGAGCACCCGGCGCGGAGCCATGGTGACGTTTTCCAGCACGGTCATGTGCGCCCACAGGTTGAAATGCTGGAAGACCATCGCCAGCCGTGTGCGGATGCGCTGTAGCTCATCGGCATCGGCGACCCGCATACCGTCCTTGTCGCTGACCATGCGGATCTGTTCGCCATCCAGACTCATGGCGCCGTCGTTGGGTTGTTCCAGAAAGTTGATGCAGCGCAGAAAGGTGCTCTTGCCTGAACCGCTGGCGCCGATCAGGCAGATCACATCACCGCTTTGTGCCTTGAGCGATACGCCCTTGAGTACCTCGTTGTCGCCATAGCTTTTGTGCAGGCCATCGATGGTCAGTTTGTACATGTCGGGTCCTCAAGGAGAAAGTAGATAGCCGCTGCGATAGGCCTGAGTGCCAGCGACATGAGCGATGATCATGCCTGCGGTTGCCATGCGTCGTAATGAGCGGGCATACAGCAGGCCAGCGTTTTGCGCGTGAATGGAGGTGACGGCGTCGCTGATCGGGTCGATGACTTCGGCGATCAGTTGCCCGGCCTCGATGTACTCGCCGGGCAGGGCACAGAACACCAGCAACCCGCCAGCCGGAGTGAAGACCGGCTCGACCGCTGCCAGCGGAGTCGCCGGGTAAAGCAGCTCGGGTGGTTCGGGTGCTTCGCCGGCAATCGCGCCAAAGTCGATCAGGTAATTGATGATCGCCTGGCAATCGCGGCTGCCCAGAGCGTGATTGACGTCGCCCTGGCCACGTAATTCGAGCGTCACCGAGAAACTGCCCATCGGGATCGGGAAGCGCTCACCGAAGCGTTGCTGCAATTGCCACCAGACCAGCGTGAAGCATTCATCGAACGATTGCCCGCCCGAATCGGTCGCCAGCAGGCTGGCCTGTGCGCCCAGATAGCGCGAGAGCGGTTCGACTTTTGGCCAGGCTTCGGGCGTGGTGTAGAGGTGTTCCACCGACTCGAAGTCGCAATGCAGATCGAGCACCATATCGGCAGTGCAGGCAAGTTTTTGCAGGGTCAGACGCAGTGACTGCAATTGCGTCGTGGCGACCTGCGCATCGAGGGCCATGCGCAGGTTGGCGCGGATCAGCGCCAGGTTGTGCTCGGCATTGCCATTGAGCTGGCTTTCGATCCGATCGCCGATCTGTTCGCCGAGGTCGGTAAACCAGCGATTGAAATTCTGCCCGCTCTCCAGCTCGTAACGCCCCAGCGGGGTGTCCATCAGAATCTGTTCCAGGCCAATCGGGTTGGCCACCGGGACGACAATGATTTGCGCACGCAGCAGGCCTGCGTTTTCCAGTTCTGCCAGACGCTGTTTCAGATACCAGGCCACCAGCATGCCCGGCAGTTCGTCGGCATGCAGCGACGCCTGGATATAGATCTTGCGGCCTGCATCCTGCGGGCCGTAATGGAAACTGTGGACTTGCCGCGCAGTGCCGGGCACCGGCGACAGCAAGTCGTGGGTCTGATGATCCATGGGCGGAAAACCTGTCTAGTGAGCCGGGCCGAGAAAGGCCAGCCAGCGACGTTCGGCAAGACGGAACAACCCGACAAGAATAAAAGTGACGGTCAGGTACATGACCGCGGCAATCCCGAAGGACTGGAAGGTCATGAAGGTTGCCGAGTTGGCATCGCGTGCCACCTTGAGAATGTCCGGCACCGTGGCGGTGAAGGCAACGGTGGTCGAGTGCAGCATCAGGATCACTTCGTTGCTGTAGTACGGCAGCGAACGACGCAGCGCCGACGGCATGATCACGTAGGCATACAGCTTCCAGCCGGTCAGGCCATAGGCCTTGGCCGCTTCGACTTCGCCGTGGGCCATGCTGCGTATCGCACCGGCGAAAATCTCGGTGGTGTAGGCGCAGGTATTGAGGGTGAAGGCCAGGATGGTGCAGTTCATCGCGTCGCGAAAGAACGCATCCAGCAACGGTTGTTCACGCACCGCCGCGATGCTGTAGATGCCGGTGTAGCAGATCAGCAACTGTATATAGAGCGGCGTGCCGCGGAACAGGTAGGTATAGAACTGCACCGGCCAGCGTACCCAGCGCTTTTCCGAAACCCGGGCGATGGACAGCGGGATCGACAGGCAGAAGCCGATGGCGATGGAGGCGCTGAGCAGCCACATGGTCATCGCCAGGCCGGTCACGTTGACGCCGTCGGTATAGAGAAAGGCCTGCCAGTACTCCTGAAGCAACTCGATCATCGTTTTGCCTCCCGGCTGCCTGCGGCGTAATGCCGTTCGGCCCAGCGCAGGGCGATGTTCGAGGCGCTGGTGATCAGCAGATAGATCAGCGCTGCCAGCACCAGGAAGTAGAACAGTTGATAAGTGCTTTTGCCGGCATCCTGGGAAGCCTTGACCAGATCGGCCAGACCGATGATCGACACCAGTGCAGTGGCCTTGAGCAGTACTTGCCAGTTATTGCCGATACCCGGCAGCGCGTAGCGCATCATTTGCGGGAACACCACATAGCGAAAACGCTGGCCGCGTTTGAGGCCATAGGCAATGGCGGCTTCGACCTGGCCGCGTGGAACCGACAGAATGGCACCGCGGAAGGTTTCCGTGAAATAGGCACCATAAATGAAGCCCAGAGTGATGACGCCGGCACCGAACGGGTTGATTTCGATGTATTCCCATTCCATGGCATCGGTGAGGCTGGTGAGCCAGGTTTGCAGGCTGTAGAAAATCAGCAGCATCAGCACCAGATCCGGAACCCCGCGGATCAGGGTGGTGTAGATCTGGGCCGGCACGCGCAGCAGCGCCGAGCTGGACAGCTTGGCACTGGCGCCGATCAGGCCGAGCACGATGCTCAGCAACAGCGACAGTACCGATAATTTGATGGTCATCCAGGTACCCTGCAACAGCAGCGGGCCGAAGCCTTTCAAGCTGAATGCCGAGAGTCCCAGGTTTTGCATGAGTGCATCGAGCATGGGTCAAGCCTTGAGCGGGCAACAAACAGAAACGCCCATCGAGAGCGGCGGCGGATCATCGCCGAAATCGATGGGCGTCGGGGTGTTATTTACCGCTGTACAGATTCAGGTCGCCAAAGTGTTTTTTCTGGATTTCGGCGTAAGTGCCATCATCGTGTAACGCTTTGATACCTTTATCCAGAAGAGCCTTGAGCTCTTTGTTACCTTTTGCGATACCGATAGCGGTCTTGGCTGGCAACAGAGGGCTGTCGACCGGCTCGCTGACTTCATAGCCAGCGCCTGCCGGGGACTTCAGGAAGCCCAGTTCGGCTTGCAGCATGTCCTGGATGGAGGCATCGAGGCGGCCGGAAGTCAGGTCCGCATAAACCTGATCCTGGTTGGCGTAGGCCTTGGTGCTCACGCCAGCCTTGTCCAGCACGGCCTTGGCATAGGCTTCCTGGATGGTGCCTTGCTCGTAGCCGACGCTTTTGCCTTTCAGGCTGGCCGGGTCTGCGGTGAAGCCTGCACCTTTTTTGAACACCAGCGATGTCGGGCCGGAGAACAGTTCGTTGGAGAAGTCGATGACTTTCTCGCGGGCCGGGGTCACGGTCATCGACGAGATCACACCGTCGAATTTCTTGGCTTTCAGGCCCGGAATCATGCCGTCGAAATCGCTTTCGACCCACTTGCAGGTCACGTTCAGTTCTTTACAGATTGCATTGCCCAGGTCGATATCGAAGCCCTGGAGGCTGCCGTCTGCGGCTTTCGATTCAAAAGGAGCGTAGGAAGGATCGACGCCAAAACGCAGCTCCTTGTACTCCTTGGCCATTGTGTTACCGGCGGCCAGGCACAGAGCCAGTGCGGAAAGGGTCAGCCATGCTTTTTTCATTGTTCAGTCCTTAACCAAATTGAGCGTAGAGAACACGCCAGGCTTGCTACCGGCGGATGCCAGACCGGCAAGAAGTAGCAATTTCCGAACCAACGAGACGAACGTGCGTTTTAAATGTAAGCACTTGTCGCAATGGTGAATTAGCTTGCCATCATTGGCGATTTTGCTTCCGGCCCCCGGAGCGGGCGGATTTGGCGCGCGGTTCCATGCCCGCACTGCAGGAGCGATTATTGCTCAATCGATGCGTCCAGAATGGGGCGCCGCAAACGCGGCGCTCCATTTTGGTGCTTTTAGAGTGTTACTTGCCGGGAGTCAGGGTAAGGCGCTGCTTGCCATAGCCCTTTTCATAATTCTGCTGTTGCAGCGGGATCGACTGATATTGCGCCTTGAGCCACGGCTCTATGCTATTGGCGTAGTGCGGGCTGGCCGGATTGTCCGACTGACCGGTACTGACCATGCCCATCATCGGCTCGACCTGACTGAAGTCGACGATCATGCGCATGGCTGGAGCCGGATGGGCATCCAGATTCTGGCCCCACTCATAACCCGAGACATTCAGAGTGCTGTGGTCACCACCGGCCGCGCTCGGGCTGCGATTGAAATGGTTGCCGCCCAGGGCCCTGGCCAGAGGGTTGGCTGGCGCAGACCAGTTTTCGCGATGCAGCTTGCCCCATTGCCAGGCCTTGTGGTCGCTGCCCAACAGGCTGTCGCCTGCGCTGATGGCGGCCGCCAGACTGCGCGCCAGAATCGCTGGCTTGTCTTCTTTTTGCGGGGTTTTCAGGTCGTCCCAGTAAGGGCTGTCTTCGCGGCCCAGCAGGTGATCGGCCTGCGGCGAGTAGGACGAGCTGGCATTGGCGCTCAAGGCTTTCCAGGCCAGGCTGCTTTCCGGACCCAGTTCGTCGAGGAAAGTCTGTTTGGCGCTTTCCTGCAGGAACAGCTCATAGAGCGCTGCATCGGCGGAACTGGCGGTGAGTCTGCCATCGAAAGCCATCAGGCGGGTATAGGCTTCCCGAGCCTTGCCGCGCTCGGCCTCGGGCAGTGCGTCGATGGCCTGCTTGAGCGGCTTGGCCATGCCCGGCGCCTCGAACATGTTCTTGAGCTTGGCGGCAAAGGTCGTGGTCTGGTCGTACTGCATGGCGATGGTGCTACGGGTGTCCTGCTTGCCAGCATTGGCCAGTTCGGCAATACGCTCGGCCCGTTCCGGATAGCCCCAGGAATTGGACAGTTGCATGCCATAACCCTTGGGCACCGTGCGTTGATTGGCGGTGGCGATCCAGCCCTGGCGCGGGTCCTGATCGTAAGGATGCAGCATCGCGTCGGCAAAGCCGTCCCAGTCGTACTTGCCATCCCAGCCCGGCGAAGGCAGCAGGCCCTGGCCTTCACGGCGGTTCGGGAAGCGACCGGTCACCTGCCAGCCGATGTTCGAGGCATCGGCAAACACCATGTTCAGGGTGATTGCACGAATTTCGCGAGTGGTGTCGAAGGCTTTTTCTACGTTGGGTGCGCGGGACAGATCGAAGAACGCATCGAGGCTCTTGTCGTCCTTGACGTCCGGGGTTTGCAGGGCCAGGCCCAGACCGTTGCCCAGCGCTGTTGCGCCGGTATTCAGCAGTGCGCCGTGGCGGGTGGCATACACGGTTTCACGAACCGGGCGGCCACCTTTGACCAGGAAGGTTTCTTCGTGGGCGATGGCAGGCAGCCATTTGCCGTCAGCCATATAGAACAGGCGGTTGTTTTCGCGCTTGAGCTTTTCCAGGAACAGGTCCTGGTTGTCGCCCTTCACGTTGCTCATGCTCCACGCCAGCTTGCCGTTGAAACCGCTCAAGACCAGTGGCAGACCGGCAATCGACGCGCCCGAGGCCTGATACTTCGGTGCGCGCAACTGCACGAAACTCCAGGCCGACGTGATGCCCGCAGGCAATTGTATCTCGCTGGCCAGCAGGCTCTTGCCGTTGCGGCTGCGTTGCGGGGCGATGGCCCAGTTGCTGGCAGCAGCCACGCCGAGCATGTTCAGGTCGGCGAGTTGCAAGGCAACCTTGTTCAGGTCGTTCAGTTCGGGGAGCTGGTTGTTGAGGCTCAGGCCCTTGAGCTTGTCGGCTTCAGCGAATGGCAAGGCTTCGTCGGGATAGGTCGGCAGCAGCCAGGCCAGTTTGTCGGCACCGACTTTCTGCGCCAGCACCAGTGCCGAGAGTTCTTCCTGCAGGTTCACCGACATATTGAAGCTCAGCAGGCTGAAAATCAGCGCCGAATCCTCGGGTTTCCAGTATTCCGGGCGATAGCCGGAGCTGGCCAGATCTGCCGGCAGTTTGTCGCGGTAGCGGAATAGATAGGCGTTGACCCCGCGGGCATACACCTCGAAGAAGCGCTTGAGGCGCGGCGATGAGGCGTTGTAAAGCTCGCTGGCGCGTTGCTTGAGATTGGCCGAGCGCATCAGGCGATCGACTTCCAGCGCATCGGCGCCGGCCATTTCCGCCAGACGTCCTTGTGCCAGCAGGCGCATACCGAGCATCTGGCTGATGCGGTCGCCGGCATGCACATAACCCAGCGTGAACAGCGCATCGTGATACGTGCTGCTTTCTATCAGTGGCATGCCCAGATTGTTGCGGCGTACCGATACGTTCTGGGCCAGCCCCTTGACCGGGAATACCCCGGAACCGGGCAGCAATGTGTCGCTGTCACCACCGCCCAACTGGCAGCCCGCAAGGCCCAGGAAACTTGCCGCAAGGGCGGCAGCACTGAATCGGCTCAGGAAATATGAAGGGGCTGGCGAGGCCATGGCGAAACTCCCGCGGGGGTGGCGTATGTAAAGGTCGCTACGTTAGAGAGCGGACAGTCGCCATGCAAGACAGAAAGCGGAGTTTATTTCAGGATTTTACAAGAGGATGTTGTTCGCGAATGAATTCGCTCTCGTTTGGCTGGGGCGAATTCATTCGTGCAAGGGTTAAGGCTTCGGCGGATTAATCTGTTCAACCAGCGCATAAGCTCGTTGCGTGGCCTCACGACTGGCGATGCTCTCGAACCAGCGCTTGAGGTGCGGGAAGTCATCCAGGTCTTGTTCCTGGAAGGTATGCGGCACGATCCACGGATAGATCGCCATGTCCGCAATGCTGTACGCGCTGCCAGCCACAAAGGCACGATCTGCCAGGCGTTTGTTCAGGACGCCATACAAACGGGCTGTTTCATCTACATAGCGCTTGATTGCGTAAGGGATCTTTTCCTTGGCGAAACGATTGAAATGGTGATTCTGGCCAGCCATCGGCCCCAGGCCGCCCATCTGCCAGAACAGCCATTGCAGCGTTTCCTGGCGGCCACGGAAATCCTGCGCGATGAATTGGCCGGTCTTGTCCGCCAGATACAGCAGGATTGCGCCGGACTCGAACAGGCTCAGCGGTTCGCCGCCATCGGACGGCTCATGATCGACGATGGCCGGAATCCGGTTGTTGGGGGCAATTTTCAGAAAACCGGGCTGGAACTGTTCATCCTTGCCAATGTTCACCGGGAAAATCTTGTAAGGCAGGCCCGATTCCTCAAGGAACAGGGTGATCTTGTGGCCGTTGGGAGTGGTCCAGTAATGAAGGTCGATCATTGAAGGCTCCATGTGATTTACCAGAACCGACTGTTTTACTCTCCCTTCAAGCCATCATACAAATGAAAACGGCCTGCAAGGCAGGCCGTTGGCAAAATGCTCAGCGCTTCATGCGCCGTGGCATTTCTTGAATTTCTTGTCGCTGCCGCACGGGCAAGGATCGTTGCGACCCACATCCTTGAGGGCGTTGCGCACTGGCTCCTGGTGAGCGTGACCGCAGTTCGGGCCATGGACGTGGCCATGCTGGTGATCGTGATGGTCGTGATCGTGGTTGCAATCAGGGCCATGGACATGGGCTTGCTGGTTCATCGGAGGTACTCCACAAATTAAATCGGCGCGCATTATCTCGCAAATGCGCGGGCAGCAGTACTTTTAGCCACTCTTGAGCAACAGTGCGCGCGGCTTTATCGTCTCGTCGCGTTCGATGGTGGTGCTGTGGCGCAAAAGCAATCCGGTCTTGAGTCGGCCTTCAAGCCGGTAGCGAACCGCTTCGTCGGGGTTTTTCAGCAACTGGCCAATGTACTTCAAGTGGCGCCAGAGGTTGGTCCGTACCGGCACTATAAAAGTCTTCTGGCTGTGGGCTGCAACGAAAAACCAGTCATTGGACCTTTCGTCTGCCAACAACACATCGTTGAGCATGACCTTGTAGCGAAAGCCGCGAACCAGCAGGCGTGAGTCGTTGGGGTTGTCGACCATAAAGTGCAGGTTGAAATCCTGCTGGGTCAGCCTGGCCTTGACGACCTGGACTTTCAGCAAGTGAACATCCGGATCCTCGAAGGCGGTGATGCTGCTCCATGTCGAGCATCCGCTCAGTCCCAGCAATAACAGCGCAAGGCTTATCGTTCTTGTAATTGGCGCCTGAATGAACATGGTTTTGCTCCGTTTGAGGCCTGAGTTTAGCAACTGGCCCACGGGGAACAACCGGCTTGTTGCATGAGCCGACGCTACGCCATACTTTCCGCCATACGCAGCATGAGTGCCCTTGCATGAACTTCTATGAAATCGTCTTTTGTGGCCAGTTGGTTCCTGGCGCCCAGCCCGACAAGGTACTGGCCAATCTGGGCAAGTTGTTCCAGGCTGACGAGCAGCGTCTGGCGCTGTTGTTCTCAGGGCGAAGGCTGGTGCTCAAGAGCAACCTCGACGCCGAAGCTGCAGAGAAATACCGCTCGACCCTGGAGCGTGCCGGAGCCGTGGTCGAAGTGCTGGACATGAACCTGCCGGTCGAAGAGGTGGAGCTTGCGCCGCCGCCTGCCGAATCAGGCGCTTCACAGCCGCGCACGGCGCGCTTGCAGATCGAACCTCGGGATGTCTACATGGCGGCCTTCGTGGATGTCGACGCCCCGGACTTCTCGGTCGCTGAGGTCGGCAGCGACATGCAGGACGCAAGGCCCGAGCAGACTGCGCCACAACTTGACTTGTCCGGATTGAGCCTGGCACCTGCCGGCAGCGATATGGGGCAGGATAAACCGGTGCTAGAGGTCGTTAATCCGGATATTTCCCACCTGAAGCTGGTGTAAGCGAACTCATTGGATCTGTCTGCATCAAGAGTGGCAAGTCTGTCAGAGGACCGTGGGAGATGTGCTGTACCAGAGACACCACACCACTTAACGAGGACAGAGCCAATTCATTCGCGAATGAAGACGGGTCACAGATAACTCGCACAACACTTCTTGAACTTCTGCTCGCTGCCACAAGGGCAGGCGTCATTGCGTCCGGCCTTGAGCTGGGCAGTGGGGTCGATGAAGTACCAGCGGCCCTGATTCTGGACGAATGAAGAACGCTCCCGATGGCTGTGCTCGCCGTTGCCGTCATGCCAGCGAGCCGTGAAGGTGACGAATGCATGTTCGGGTTTGCCGCCGAAGACTTCCGAGTTCTCCACCTCAAGGCCCAGCCAGGTGCTTTGTGCACTCCACTGCGCGATGGCTGCGCGGTCCAGCCCGCTGCGTTGGGCGGGCAGCGTCGTGTCGACCAGATAGTCGATCAGCCCCAGCACATAGGCGCTGTAGCGCGAACGCATCAGTTTTTCGGCGCAAGGCGCCGGTTGCCCTGCATGAAAATGACCGCAGCAGGCCAGCAGCAGGTCTCCGCTGCCGCAGGGGCAAATGGCACTACTCATGATTCACCACCAGTATTTGCCGAAGTTTTCCGGGTTGGCCCAGAACTTCGCATTCAGCCAGTCAGGCACTTGTTTGTATTCCCGCAAATCGTAGGTGAACAGGTTCAGGACCTGCTCGTCGCGGGCAAAGCGTT
Organism: Pseudomonas cichorii; assembly: GCF_003700275.1. Lineage (GTDB taxonomy): Bacteria > Pseudomonadota > Gammaproteobacteria > Pseudomonadales > Pseudomonadaceae > Aquipseudomonas > Aquipseudomonas cichorii_B. Next base: position 21,710 of record NZ_RBRE01000039.1, read on the forward strand.
CGCTCGCTTGCAGGGCCAGCGAGAAAAAGTCTGTCTCCTGCCAGCCACAGGCCTGCAGGTCGGCCAGCACCGCAATGCGGCTGGCATTAAGGTTGCGAATGCCACCCAGCAGTTCCAGCCCGGTGCGCTTGGGGATGTGCTCCAGGCAATCGACCACCAGCGCCAGATCGAAACGCTGTGCTGCCAGATGCGCGGGCAGAAGTCCCGGTTCGGCCTGTGCCACTTCGGTCTGCGGGTGTGCCTCCTGAAAGGCTTGCAGCGCAGGAAACGACTGGGCACCGATCAGCAACAGGCGTTCCGGGGTGTAGCGGTCGAGCAGGGCGGCCAGTGCTTGCTGAGGTGTGCGGGTGGAATAACCGACGGTCATCGAAAGTCCTCTGTATGACTTGCAAGACTAGCTTGCCGGGCGGACTCTGAAAAGCGCCGATGCCATGCGCTGTTGTGCAAGGGCTCGATCTGCCCAACCAAACCAGCTCTATGCTGCATAGATCATAAAGTTACTTGCAGGTGCTTGTCTGGCGCATTAGGATGTTACAAATAAATTGGATCCAAAGGATATTGGGCATGGAAGCAGATAATGGAAGTCATCAATTCGAGCCCGGCAAGCGGCTCTATCAGCATTGTTTCGCGCTCTCTGCGCTCTGGCACTATTGAATACCCGCTGGCTGATATAGCTGTCGGCTCAGTGTCTGAAAAATTGCATTCATGAGTGTATCTACCTAAAAGGCCACTATTCAGGTGGTGTCGTCATGTCGTGGGCGATAAATAAAGTATCCGGAGACTGGATAGTCATCAGAAAGTTGTGCTGGGGCGCACACTCATTTCATGCGTCTTGGTTTTTTTGATGTCTTCAAATGAAGAATAAAAGTTAATTTAACTCAGGGCTTGTATTTGACGGAGTGCAGGGCTAATACTGCCGCTGCCTTGAATCAGATCCCTACAAAATAATGGCTATATGCCTTTTCTTTGACCAGGAAAAGAGCGTGTCGCTTTTATTAACCCCGTATGACGGTGGTTGTTTCTTTTGCTGTGGTAATGCGTGATATGGATCAGCATTTTTTGCTGAAAATAAAGAGTCATTGATTCGTCAATGATCATAATGGAGAGCGGTAACCGATGATTTCCACTGAAGTTGTGTTGAAGAAGCTTGAATCCACCGTTGATGCCTGCCTGGAAGCAGAATTCAAGAAAGACACCGTCATGGGCGAGTTTCACCAGGGTGACTGGTTCAATGAGGAATACTACAAGCGTCATATTCTGGAGTGCGTGATTCGCATTCACATGAACAATGAGCTGGATGCTCGCGCCGTGCAGGTCGCAGCCATTGATAATATCTCCGCTGCCAAGCAACTCTCCTACTACCTGTACGACGAGTTCGGCCATGACGAAATGTTCGGCCAGGATCTCGTCACTTACGGTTATTCCAAATCCGATGTCCAGGCTGAATTTGCCTTCCCGGAAACCTGGAAGCTGATGGGTTACCTCAACCTCTGCGTCAGCAAGTTCGGCCCGCTGCCTGCTATCACCTGGGACTGGTTCCTGGAGTACTACGGTGATAAATACAGCTCGTTCATCACCCAGAAGGCGAGCGCCAGCATGGGCCAGCCAGCGGTCAGCGGCGCGGCTTCCCACGTAGCCTTCGACGAGGCGGAAGACCACAGCACCATGATGAACAACATGCTGGCCTCGGTCATCAAGGATGAAAAAGACCTGGCCAAGGCCGTGGTCCACATCAAGGCTTTCATCCCGATGGTCGGCGAATACTTCCAGGCATTGCGCGCCACAACGCTTTAATACATATCACTCAAGGCCGGTGTAATGGCAATCTATAGTGTTCGTATTGGAGAGCAGACTTACACCGCCGACAGCAGGCAGCCTCTTATTGATGCCATTCCTTCAGGAGAGCTCATAAAAGGTTGCCTTAAAGGTGTGTGCAGAGTGTGCCGATGCCGCCTGGTGTCAGGACGTGTTCTGGAAGACGGTGCTGAAGTTGCACTGCAAGGCGAGTTTCTGCCCTGTATCAGCCGGGTAGAAACGGATATTGATATTGTCCCCGCAATCAGTACTTTTCATGCCGCCAGACTCAAAAGTAAAACCTGGCTGTCCGATCAGGTTATGGAAGTCGTACTAGAGGTCAAAAGGGTTTTTTACAACGCCAAATCCGTGGTGACCCTGAAACATCCAGAGCTTTCAGCCGTACGCAGTTACTCCGTTGTCACCCTGGGTAAAAAGGCTTATGACAGTATTACCTTTCATGTGAAGTTACGCCCCGGCGGATTGTTTTCCAGCCTGTTTGCAACGCTGTCGGTCGGCGAGCGACTGGAGTACTCCATGGTGAGTCCTTCATTGCCCCATTATGAAACACCGATGACCCGCTTGAATATAATCAGCGGTGGCAGCGGTATGGGGGCGGCGCTGAGTCGTGGTCAGGAACTGGTGGCAAAATACAATATCGGTGAAGTTGCGGTTTATGCGGTCAACCGTGCAAATCTCTCTGACTACCACGTGGGCTGTATAGAAAGATTTCGCAGTTTTTCTGAATGTAAGGTTGATGTCATCAATATCCCGTTTCATGACTGGACCCATGCAGGCTTCGATATTGGCGAGCACTTGGCGGCGGATGTGTTAGCGATAGGTGTCGGGTCGGATCTGGTGATCGGCAAGCTGAAAAACCTTCCTTTATGTGAACTCGAAAGTTTTGGATAGTCGGAGATATGAGCCATGTCCATAGTTGTCATCGATCCTGTTTCATCCGGCATAAATTATTTCAATGCAGCGCAGCAACTGGGCGTTGATCTGTACGTGTTTTCCGTCGATGGCGGAGAGACCGAACTAAGCCCCGAGCTGCGCGCCAGAGCGCGTCAGGTCATCAAGATCGACACCTCTGATTTCGCCGCCCAGATGGCGATGATCAATCAACTGGGTAACATCCGCGCCATCCTGCCTGGCGTGGAGTACGCGGTACCGATGGCCGCCAGTCTGGGCGCGGCACAGGGCCTGACCCATCTTGGCGACAGCGCGGTGGAGCAGGTTCGCAACAAGTTCAACTTCCGCAGCCGCCTGAGCGAGGCGGGGCTCAGCGATATCGGCTTCTTCCTGATCGATACCCGGGAGCCGGTTTCGGTTCCTGCGGGCTTCAGTTTTCCGGCGGTGGTCAAGCCGGTAGACATGGCGGGGAGTATCGGCGTACGCAAGCTGTATAACCACGCCGAGTTGCTCGAGGCCGTCGAGGCCTTTCGCCAGGCACTGCCGAACGACACCGGGTTTACCGCCAGCGGTCACCTGATCGTTGAGCAGTACATTCCTGGCAACGAATACAGCATCGAGGGCGTGGTGGGTAAGGACGCAGGCGTCACCATCGCATCCATCACCGAAAAGCTGCTGGGTTCCGAGCCTTACTTCGTCGAGATCGGCCATATCGTCGGTCAGGGTTACGACGAGGCGTTTCGCAACACCTTGACCGAGTATGCGCTGGCCGTGATCGAGGCCTCGGGCCTGAACGTCGGTCCCTTCCACCTGGAGCTTCGCGTCACGCCACAAGGGCGGCCGGTAGCGGTGGAGTTGGCGGCCCGTCTTCCGGGCGACAGTATTGTTGAGCTGATCAAGCGTGCCAGCGGAATCGATCTGGCTCTTGAGACGCTGTGTGAATATCTGGATATCGACAGTCCGGCCGCGCCCCGAGCGAATGGCATCAGCGCCATCGCCTTTATCCCGCGCGGTGAGAAAAGCGAATTCACCAGCCTGAACGGCCTCGGTGAACTCATCGACAGTCCTTACTACCTCTCGCATCAAGTCTACTACCGGACCGGCGATGCGCTGGGCTCGGATCAGGACTGGACCTCGCGGGTGGGCTACGTAATGTTCGGCGGCATTGATGAGGCTGCGGTAAGAAGCCTGGTCGGGCGAGTGCACACGGAGGTTGGAATCGCATGAAACACGTTCTGGTCATTAATCGCTACGACGACGAACTTTCCGATTACCGCAAATATATCGACCATTCGCAGGTCGACGTTTCCTATATCTCCCTGGCCGGGCGTACGCGCCTGATCGACCCGCAGGTCAGCGCCAGTGTGGTAGAACTCGAGGCCCTGGATGCGGACGCCATACTGCAGGAAGCGTGCACCATTCATCACCGCCAGCCCATCGATTTCGTGATCGCTTTCTCGGAGTACGATCTGGATGCCGCAGCGCAGGTGCGCACCGAACTTGATATCAGTGGGGCGAAAATTGCCGACAACCTGCTGTGTCGCAACAAGGCCAGTATGAAGGCGGCGCTGAAGGGGTCGAACGTACGCTACCCGCAATACCGGAACGTGGCATCACGCCAGGACGTGGAAGCGTTCTGCCGCGAGCACGGTTACCCGGCCATCCTGAAACCGCAGGTCGGTGCGGCTTCGGACGGGGTCGTAAAGATAGAGAGCCACGCGGACATACCGGACCTGGCAGATTTCAGCGGCTATGAAGTTGAAGAATATATAGAAGGCGATATCTATCACGTCGACGCCATCCTGGCTGCCGGCAGCATGCCGTACTTCAAGGTTTCAAAGTATCTGAATACCTGCCTGGATTTTCGCAATGGTCAGCCGCTGGGTTCGGTCACCGTCGATAACCCCCGGTTTATCGAAGCCGCACTGGCCTTCACCGAGGAAGTATGTACACGGCTGAACCTGAAAAATCAGGCGATCCATCTGGAACTGATCGAATGCCGCGGCGAACTGGTGTTCCTGGAGATCGGCGGCCGGGTCGGTGGCGGCGAGATTCCGTTTGTCGCCATGCGCAGCGAAGGCATCGATCTGTTTGACCTGTGGACCCGTGCCGCACTCAAGGACCCGGTGCCTGCAGTCAAAACCCTGATCACCGGTTTTCTGATGATGCCCAATCCGTTCTCCGGTGGGTTTGCCTTTGACCCGGCGATGCCGCTGTCCCACCCGTTGCTGAGCTACAGCAGTGTGCAACTGCAGGGTGAAACCAGTGAGTTCAGTTACGAAGAGATTCCTGCCCGGTTGCACTTCACGGGTGAGACTCAGTTAGAGGTGGAGAACGCCATTCTGCAGTGCATGGACATTCTGCAGTCATCCATTCGCGCCCATTCACTTCAAGAAAACCCTTGATGAAAGTCCTTCTACAACTGCCCTCGATTGCCCAGCCGGTGAGCATGTCGGTATTCATGGAAGCGCAGCAGCCTTACTCGCTCTCTCAGGCCGATGCCGATGTACTGGCGTTGGCCGCTTCGCTTGAAGCTGCGGATATCCAGACCGTTTTCCTGTCCGATGCCCTGTTCAGCGAAGACGGTCCGCATGTCTCGATGGCCGATATGCGGCAGTTGGCCCAGCGCTCGCTACGCTTTGCCGATGACATTGCGCAAGCACGCCGCCAACTGGCTTATGAGCAGTTGACGCGCTGCAGCCGTCGGGAGCTGGCAGAGGTCATCATCAACCAGCCGAAACTTCGCCTGCATCACGATGATGAGCTTGGCCGGATCAGTCCTGACGCCAGCTACGAGAGCTATGAGATCAACCCGCTGTACGGCTTGCTGTTTCCTCGGGATCATTTCATGAACGTCGGCGGCCAGCCGGTTTTCGGTCGGGTGAAACGTCAGGATCGGGCGCGGGAAGTGGACGTGGTGAAAAGTGTCGTCGCGGCTCACGGTCACGCACTCGTAGAGCTCGATCAGGTGCTCGAAGGTGGCGACTATCAGGAAACCCCTCGCGTCAGCATGATCAACACCGGTTTTCGGACCGAGGTCCAGACGCTGCATTTTCTGCTGGAATCCGGTCTGCTCAAGGGCGACGTGGTACTGGCCGTTGAGGATCTGTGGGGCAATCCCGAGCAATTCCACCTCGACCACTACGTGTGCCTGCTGCGCGATACCTTGCTGATCGATGCGGCAAGGGCGGACGCCGTCGAGCGGTCGCGGGTCAGTGTCTATCGCCGCACTCCCTCGGGCTGGCAGATCAGCGAAGAAAACCTGACCTTGCGCCAGGCCGCGCTGGCTGCGGACCTGGAACCGCTGTTGCTCGATGAATCGATGATGTCCGCCTGGTGCGCCAATGCGTTCTCGTCAGGCAAGCATGTGTGGATCGATGAAAACGCACCCTCCAGCCTGCTGGACCGGCTGTCGGGGCGTGGCTATGAAATTCACCTGATTGCCTGCTCGGAACACCGCAAGCAATTTGGCGGTATCCATTGCTCAACCCAACTCCTATAACTTTCGAGGCTTCATCATGAAGGTGGGTAACAAGTCTTTGCTGCCGGTACTGGCACTGATCGTAAGCACCATCGGTGTGGCGTCGGCGATTGCATTCGTCAAGCTCAGCGAGGTGGATGCCACTTCAACATTGATGCTGCGCATGTTCATCGCTGGCGGCATGGCGACTGCAATCACCGCCTGGCCACCCGGCAAGAGCGCGGCGCTGGACACCTACGGTTCGGGGCGTAGTCGTCTGGCCATGCTCGGGCTGTTGCTGCTATCCGGGGTGATTTCATGCATCGATCTGCTGTCGAACCACTGGGCGGTGAAGCTGACCAGCATGGCGAACACTTCGATCCTGATGAACCTGTCGCCAGTCTTCGTGGCGTTACTGTCTTTCCTGTTCATGAAGGAAAGAATCGGCGTGTATCAGGTGCTGGCACTGGCAGTGTGTGTCGCCGGAGCCTGCCTGCTGGTGTTTGACGGCAACGCCAACCTGACATTTTCCAGTCAGGGCGTGATCGGTGATCTGCTGGCGCTCAATTCGGCGCTGTTCTACGCCATCTATCTGATCATGATCAAGTCGCTGCGCGATTGCTTCTCGGCCCGCAAGATCATTATCTGGAACAGTTTCACCTGTGCAGTGTTGCTGCTGCCTGTCGCGCTCGCCACCAGTTCGCAGATTCTGCCCAATACGCTCAATGGCTGGCTGGTGATTGCGCTGCTGGCCGTGATCAGCCAATTGTTGGGGCACGGGCTGATGGCCTATGCCTTGCGACATGTCGATGTGGTCCTCGCTTCTGCCTCGGCATTGGCGCGTCCGGTGGTGGCGATTCTGATCGGCTTTTTCTTTTTCGATGAAGCCCTCGCGCCGCTGCAATGGGTAGGCGTCGTCACCGTGCTGCTGGGGATCTGGTGGTACAAGCGCCCGGCACCCGTGGCGCCGGTGGTCGCTGCTCCCGTGGTGCAGGGCAAGGCATCCAGTGAAGTCTGAAAGTCCGCTCCCGGGCCCGGCGCGATCTTTTTCAAGAGAGCGCTGGCATATTCGCTGTGCAGGACGTCTACTGTGCAGCGAACGAAAAGCGTGCGAAGAATCCGCTTTCGTACACGAATCATGACCATGGGAGCAGGCAATGCAGTTGTTCTGGGGGTTGGGCAAGCTATTGACGCTGGGGTTCTGGCTGGTTGTTGTGGTCAATTCGATCATCGAGGCTCCGGAGCCGTTCGGGATCATGATCAGCATTGCTGGCGGTCTGGTACTGCTCGCGCATGTGCTGGAATTGTTCCTGTTCAATGGCCGCCTGCGCGGGCGCAGGCACCCGTGGCGTGATCGCGGCAAAATCCTTGTTTTTGGCATTTTTCATGTGCTGTCCATCGGTCGTCCAGCGAGGCCCACTCATGCGTAACCTTGTCTTGTTGGCAGCCCTGTTCAGCCCGTTGGCCATGGCACAGACGATCAGTGTCGAGCCTCATTCCCTCATGCGTCTGCCCGGCAAAAGCAGTGTCCTGCAGGTCGAGCGGCTGGAGGTTGCGGATTACGGCACGTTGCTGATCCCTTCCGGCATTACCGAGGTCAAGGTTGGTGAGCTGGTGCTGGGGCATGAGGCGCGGATCGCGATTGTGCCCGGCACACAGACTTTCAATCTGCTCGTTGGGCATGGCGAATTGGCCACCGGCAGCCAGATCACTGCACGCGGCGCACCGGGAACCTTCGAGAAAACCGCCTCGCCAGGACGTAATCTGATCCTGCGCCTGCAAAGCCTGAACGCCGAGCAATTGTCGGTCGATGCCCGTGGCGGTGCCGGTGCACGTGGCTACGCAGGTCTGGATGGCGGCAATGGTCAGGCGCCGGGTTGCGTCTGGGGCCAGGGCGGGCGTGGTTATGACGGCGACAATGGCGGCAACGGCCACGATGGTGCCGCCGGCGCGCAGGTGCGTCTGGAGTTGCCACAGAGCTTCGCTGCCGAGCGCATTCAGGTCAATGTCGAGGGCGGCGCTGCCGGGCCGGGCGGCGAGGGTGGCAAATCTGGCAAGGGCGGCCAACCCAAGGGCTGCATCGTCTATGAGGCCGATGGCGGCAAGCCGGGTAAACCCGGTCAGAAGGGACAGCCTGGTGCCGCAGGACCTGCCGGAGCCTTGATCCTGCAACGCCTGTAAGACGCTTTCGTCAGGCCCGGATCACGCTTGTGCCGGGCCTGGCTTATATTCCAGTCAGACTTTTCCTTTCAGAAAGTCGGCCGCGCTGCCGCAATGGCAACTACCGTCAGGCCTACAATCAGGTTGACGCCCACCAGACGCCTGATCCTGCCCAGCACAGCGGCACCTTCAGCCCATTGCCCGGCTTCCGTGGCGCGCTGCAATTCCGGTAGCTGTAGCGACTGGATGCGCAGGAACAGGGCGACCATCACGACATACAGGCCCATCATGACCTGTACATAGCGTGGCGCGGTCTCGAAACTGGTGAAGTTCAGCTGGATCATGCCGACGCCGGTAATGGGCAGCACCACCACGGATGCCCACACCCAGACGAAGAAGCGTGGAAACACCTGGACCCACAATTTCAGGCGAACCGGGCCTTCAAGTGCTGAAATGATTGCTGGACGCAACACCATCCAGGCGAAAAACATCCCGCCAACCCAAACCAGGGCGGCCAGAACATGCAGTGTGTAGACAGGGGCGAAAGCGCTCATCAGGTACTCCGTTCTGCGCGGATGGATTTAGCGCTGTATGATAGCGTCCACTCAGAACCACTGAAAATATATCCAGCCTTTTTTGCCGTGCCGCCGAACCCGAGCCAATGATCAGTACCGAATTAAAATCCCAGATACAGGGCGCCTACTCGCGTTTCCTCGAAGCCAAGAGCCTCAAGCCACGCTATGGCCAGCGTTTGATGATCGCGGAGGTCGCCAAGGTGCTGGGCGATGTTGAAACCGACGAAGAAGGGCGGCGCTCGGGCGATCCGGCCGTGGTGGCGGTGGAAGCGGGAACCGGTACGGGGAAAACCGTGGCCTACGCCATCGCGTCGATTCCGGCGGCCAAGGCAGCAGGCAAGCGGCTGGTCATCGCCACCGCGACCGTCGCCCTGCAGGAGCAGATCGTCTACAAGGATCTGCCGGACCTCATGCGCAACAGCGGTTTGAACTTCAGTTTCTCCCTGGCCAAGGGCCGCGGGCGCTACATGTGCCTGTCCAAGCTCGACATGCTGCTGCAGGAAGGCGATGCGACCAACGCCACTGCCCAGCTGTTCGAGGAGGAGGGCTTCAAGATCGAGGTCGATGAAGCCAGCCAGAAGCTCTTCACCAGCATGTTGCAGAAACTGGCCGGCAATAAATGGGATGGCGATCGCGACAGCTGGCCCCAGGAACTGGCCGACCAGGACTGGGCGCGTCTGACCACCGACCACAGCCAGTGCACCAACCGGCATTGCCCGAACTTCCAGCAGTGCGCCTTCTACAAGGCTCGCGAAGGCATGGGCAAGGTGGACGTGATCGTTACCAACCACGACATGGTTCTGGCCGACCTGGCACTGGGCGGTGGGGCCGTGCTGCCCGACCCCCGCGACACCATGTATGTGTTCGACGAAGGGCATCACCTTCCGGACAAGGCCATCGGCCACTTTGCCCACTACACCCGGCTGCGCTCTACGGCCGACTGGCTGGAGCAGACTGCCAAGAACCTTGCCAAGCTGCTGGCCCAGCATCCGCTGCCCGGTGACCTGGGCAAGCTGATCGAACAAGTGCCGGAACTGGCGCGCGAGATCAAGGGCCATCAGCAGTTCATGTTCGGCGCCTGTGAGCAACTGGCCGATTTCCGCGCCGGCGAGGACATGCAGGGCCGCGAGCGGCCACGTCACCGCTTTGTCGGTGGCGTCATTCCCGAACATATCCGTGAGATGGGCATCGAGCTCAAGAAAGGTTTTGCGCGCCTCGACGATCTGTTCACGCGCCTGACCGAGCTGCTCAAGGAAGGCATGGATGGCGAGGTGAATATCGGTATCGCCAGCCACCAGGCCGAAGAATGGTATCCGCTGTTCGGCAGCCTGTTGGCCCGTGCCCACGGCAACTGGGAATTGTGGACCGCCTTTACCGCCGAGGACCCGGAAGACAGCCCGCCGATGGCGCGCTGGCTGACCCTGGCCGACAGCGGCGCGCTGTTCGATATCGAGGTCAATGCCAGCCCGATCCTGGCTGCCGAAATGCTGCGGCGCAATCTCTGGAATGTTGCCTATGCTGCGCTGGTCACCTCGGCGACCCTGACCGCGCTGGGCAAGTTCGACCGTTATCGGATGCGCGCCGGCCTGCCCAAGGCGGCAGTGACGGCAGTGGTGCCCAGCCCGTTCCATCATGCCGATGCCGGCGTGCTGCGGGTGCCCGACCTCAAGGCCGACCCGCGCGATGCTGCGGCGCATACGGCGGCAATCATTCGCGATCTTCCGGATCTGGTGGAAGGTTCGCGTGGCACGCTGGTGCTGTTTTCATCGCGCAAGCAGATGCAGGACGTCTTCGATGGCCTGGATCGCGACTGGCGCAAGCAGGTCTTCATTCAGGGCAACCTGTCCAAGCAGGAAACCCTCAACAAGCACAAGGCGCGGGTCGACAGCGGCGAGTCCAGCGTCCTGTTCGGGCTGGCCAGTTTTGCCGAAGGTGTGGACTTGCCCGGCGCGTACTGTGAGCACGTGGTCATCGCCAAGATTCCTTTCGCGGTGCCGGATGATCCGGTGGAAGCCGCGCTGGCTGAATGGATCGAAGCCCGCGGCGGCAACCCGTTCATGGAAATCGCCGTTCCCGATGCTTCGTTGCGGTTGATTCAGGCCTGTGGTCGCTTGCTGCGTACCGAAGCGGATCGCGGCACCATCACGTTGCTGGACCGGCGTGTCGTGACACAGCGTTATGGCAAGGCGATTCTCAATGCATTGCCACCATTCCACAGGGAAATTTCCTGATAGGCGTGTCGGATGAGTCCTGTTCCCAAACCGGCCAATCGCTGAAACAATGCAGGCCTTTTCAGGCAATCGTCGTGCGGGAGTCAGCGGGTGCAGATCCAGGGCCATTTCGAGCTTAAATTTGAGGCAGTGCGTGAAGCCTTCGCCGCGCTTTTCGACGATCCCCAGGAGCGTGGCGCGGCCTTGTGCATTCAGGTCGGTGGCGAAACCGTCGTCGATCTGTGGGCCGGTACCGCCGACAAGGACGGCGCCGAAGCCTGGCACAGCGATACCATCGCCAACCTGTTTTCCTGCACCAAGGCATTTACTGCCGTGGCTGCCCTGCAACTGGTCGATGAAGGCAAACTGCATCTGGATGAGCCTGTCGCCCGGCTCTGGCCCGAGTTTGCTGCCGCGGGCAAGGCTTCGATTACCTTGCGCCAGTTGCTGTGTCATCAGGCAGGTTTGCCTGCCTTGCGTGAGCAACTGCCCGCAACGGCCCTTTACGAATGGGACACCATGACGACCGCCCTGGCGGCCGAGCAACCCTGGTGGACACCCGGGCAGGGTCATGGTTATGCGGCGATCACCTATGGCTGGCTGGTGGGCGAGATGCTGCGCCGCGCCGATGGCCGTGGTCCTGGCGAGTCCATCGCGGCACGAATCGCCCGGCCGCTGGGGCTCGACTTTCATGTCGGGCTGGCCGATGAGGAGTTTGGCCGGGTAGCGCATATTGCCCGCAGCAAGGGCAATTTCGGTGATGAAGCTGCCCAGCGCCTGTTGCAGGCGCTGATGCGCGAGCCCGAAGCCATCGCCACCAAGGCCTTTACCAATCCGCCGTCGATCATGACCAGCACCAACAAGCCGGAATGGCGACGCATGCAGCAACCGGCTGCCAACGGGCATGGCAATGCGCGCAGTCTTGCCGGGTTCTACAGCGGTTTGCTCGATGGCAGCCTGCTTGAGGCTGAACTGCTCAATGAGATGACCCGCGAACACAGTGTCGGGCAGGACAAGACCCTGATGACCTCCACGCGCTTTGGCCTGGGATGCATGCTCGATCAGCCAGCTGTGCCAAATGCCACCTACGGCCTTGGCCCCAAGGCGTTCGGGCATCCGGGAGCGGGTGGTTCCGTGGGCTTTGCCGACCCTGACTACGAGGTCGCGTTCGGCTTTGTCACCCATACGCTGGGACCTTACGTACTGATGGACCCGCGTGCGCAAAAACTGGTCCGGACACTGCGTGAGTGTTTGCAGTAACTATCACTCATAAGTGCTTGTTTCATACCGACTGTCAGTTAAAGAGGTGTAACAGGAACCGTACGACGGTTTCTTTTTCCAACTGGGTCTTTATGCGTGTTATACGGACGTAGCCAAGTCCATACGTCCCTTGTCATCAATACTGTTGTGGGTCATCCATGTCATTCAATAAAAGCCTTGCTCTCGCCTTGTGTATCGCTGTTACCGGCTGTGCCCAAACCCCGAAAACCGATTCTGCCGATTCTGCTGCCGCTGGAGGCCATTGGTGGCAGTTCGGTTTTGGCAAGGATGCTGATACCGAAGTCGCCAAGGCTCCGGCACCTGCTGCACCTGCTCCCGAAAAAGCGCCAGTGGCTGTGGACCCGGTTGCCAAGACCGAAAAGAGCAATCCATGGTACTGGCCGTTCGGCAGCAGCGAGAGCAAGAAAGACGAGCCTAAAGCTGTTCCAATGCCCGATCCGAAAATCACCCAGGCCTGGCTTGACGAGTACGAGCCACGCCTGCGCGCTGCGATCAAGGACAGTCCGTTCGAGCTGGAGCGCCGCGACAACCTGCTGGCTATCACCGCGCCGGCCGATACGTCGTTCAACCCTGACCGTCCGGCGATGTTGTTGCCGGTGACCCTCGGCCCGATCACCCGTCTGGCCAAGGCCGTCGAGGGCGATCCAAAGACCGCGGTACTGGTTCTCGGCCATGCCGATACTTCCGGTGTCATGGCGGCCAACCAGAAAATCAGCCAGGAGCGTGCGCAATCCATTGCGGCGATCTTCCGCCTCAGTGGCCTGGAGCGTAATCGCCTGAGCCTGCGTGGCATGGGCGCGGTCATGCCGCGTGCCGCCAACGACAGCGCTCAGGGCCGCTCGCTCAATCGCCGGGTGGAAATCCTGCTGACGCCGCAAGACACCATGGTCGCGCTGATGAGCAAATATGCGCTGCCACCGACGGCGCCAACCATGGTCGCGACTCAGGACGTCAAGCCTGTCGCTGCTCCAGCGCCTGCACCGGCCAAGAAAGCGGCTGCGACCAAGAAAGATACTGCCAAGAAGGCGGCTCCCGCCAAGGCCAGCACCGCCAAGAAAGCTGCGCCAGCCAAGGCCACGACGGCTGCCAGCAAGAAAACCACGCCTGCCAAGGCTGCTCCAGCCAAAGCCGCACCGGCCAAGGATGCTGCCAAGAAAACCGGCGATCAGGCCAGCAACTGATCGTCTGCCTGACCCGTATCATGCCCGGCCGGGCATGTGCGGGTCAGACTTCGCATTATTTCGGTGAAGGAAACCTGTCATGACCCAAGCCCTGGCCGATATGCGCCGTGATTATGCTCGCGATGGTTTGACCGAGGCGCAGGCTCCCGATGAACCCTTCGCCTTGTTTCACAAGTGGTTCGAGGAAGCGGTCAAGACCGAACAGGCGCCGGTTGAAGCCAATGCCATGACCCTGGCGACGGTTGACGAGGACGGGCGTCCGCATTGCCGGATTCTGCTGCTCAAAGGCCTGGATGCTCTGGGCTTTACATTCTTCACCAACTACGACAGTGCCAAGGGCCAGCAACTGGCGGCGCGTCCGTTTGCCGCGATGACGTTCTTCTGGCCGACACTGGAGCGTCAGGTGCGCATTGAGGGGCGGGTGGTCAAGGTCAGTGCGCAGGAGTCCGATGCGTATTTCCAGGTCCGGCCGCTGGGCAGTCGCCTGGGGGCCTGGGCTTCGCCGCAAAGCCGTGTCATTGCCGATCGTGCCGAGCTTGAAGGCATGATCAAGCAGACCGAACAGCGTTTTCTCGACACTCAACCGCATTGTCCGGATCACTGGGGCGGCTATCGCCTTTTGCCTGAGCGAATCGAGTTCTGGCAGGGACGTCCAAGCCGTTTGCATGATCGTTTGAATTATCGTCTGATAAACGAGCAATGGACGCGAGAACGTCTGGCACCTTAAGGTGTGAATTATTCCGTTACCAGATCGTCATAGTGTTACTGCCTGCGGTATCGCTGTATGCCGCCTGAATGAACTTAAATTACGGGTACAGGTTCGTGACAGCGCGGAGAACGCGGAGTCTAATGGCCACTTGTTCCTTGGGAGATACCTTTATGCGCAAGTCTGCTTTTCTGGTTGCCTCGTTCACAGCGATGGTGCTGACACTGGGCGGCTGTACCTCGAATCTCACTGGTGATTCATACTCCCGTGACGAAGCCAGGACTGTACAGACCGTTCGCCTGGGTACTGTCGAATCTCTGCGACCTGTAAAAATCGAAGGCACCAAAACGCCAATCGGCGCAGGTGCCGGTGCAGTTGTTGGTGGCGTCGGCGGTAGCGCCATCGGTGGCGGACGCGGCAGCGTTGTTGCTGCGGTCATCGGTGCGGTTGCCGGTGGTTTGCTCGGCTCCATGACCGAAGAAGGCCTTACCCGCACTCAGGGTGTCGAAATCACCGTACGTGAAGATGACGGCAGCATGCGTGCCTATGTGCAGCAAGTTCAGGAAAACGAAGTTTTCCGGGTGGGCGAGCGTGTACGTATCATGACTGTCAACGGCACGAGCCGTGTAACGCACTGATCCGCTCTGGAGCAGTGACAGAAAACCCGAGCCTGGCTCGGGTTTTCTCGTTTAGGGCGAGCTACTTCTGTTGCTTCCTGCTGCACATCAGCATGAGCGCGTAGCCGATCAGCGCGGAAAGTATCGAGCCGGTCAGAATCCCCATGCGATCCATACCCGCGTAATCGCTTGTGCCGGCCTCGAAGGCCAGTGAGCCGACGAACAGGCTCATGGTGAAGCCGATGCCGCACAAGGTCGATATGCCCAGTACCTGGCCCCAGTTCGCTTCGTGCGGCAGTTTCGCCATACCGGTTTTTATGGCCAGCCAGGTCAATCCGAATATCCCCAGCGTCTTGCCCGCCAGCAGGCCCGCCGCGATGCCCATGGGCACCGGATGGGTGAAGCTCTCCAGAGTGACGCCAGCCAGTGAGACGCCGGCATTGGCAAAGGCGAAGAGAGGCAGGATGCCGTAGGCGACCCATGGATGCAGGGCATGCTCCAGGCTCAGCAGCGGTGAGTGCTCCCTGGCTTTGCCGCGTAGCGGTATGCAGAAGGCCAGTACCACGCCCGCCAGCGTCGCATGCACGCCGCTTTTGAGCACGCATACCCAGAGCACCAGGCCGACCAGCAGGTAAGGCGCCAGCTTTGCCACGCCCAGCCGGTTCATGACGATCAGCGCCAGAATGGCAGCCGCGGCCAGGATCAGTGCCAGGTTCGACAGTTCGCCCGAATAGAACAGGGCAATGACAATGATCGCGCCCAGGTCGTCGATGATGGCGAGTGTCATCAGGAACAGCTTGAGCGACACCGGTACGCGCTTGCCGAGCAGCGCGAGTACGCCGAGGGCAAAGGCGATATCGGTGGCCATGGGAATGGCCCAGCCGCCCAGTGCGGCAGGATTGTCCTTGTTGAGGGCGTAATAGATGAGCGCCGGAACTACCATGCCGCCAATGGCCGCTGCGCCGGGCAGTACGATTTGCGAAGGTCTGGACAGATGGCCTTCTAGTATCTCGCGCTTGACCTCCAGGCCGATGATCAGAAAGAACAGCGCCATCAGGCCGTCGTTGATCCACAGCAACAGCGGCTTGGCGATCTCCAGCGCGCCAATCCGGGCAGCTACCGGAACGTTGAGAAAGTCGTTGTACAGCCAGGACAACGGCGAGTTGTTGATGATCAGGGCCAGGGCGGCGGCCGCTATGAGCAGCAGGCCGCCGGCTGCCTCAAGTTGAAAGAAGCGTATGATCGTATTTCGCATCGACGTGATTATTCTCCATATTCAAGACAAGCCCGCTACCCCTCCATTAACTGGAGTAGGTAAAAGAAAAGTTATGTTTGTATTTTAAAGGGGAGGGGGTGTTTGCAGTCTGAAAATTATAACAATTATGTAACTTATTAAATCCCAACTGTGCCTGTTCTGGTTGTAGGTTATTTCCTAGAATCTTACTCTCAGTGTCTTTATGTAACTTCCGAATATTTTGGAATCGAAGAGCAGTCAAGCAATGATCGATAACCGTCCCTGGTCCCGTGAAGCCATTCGCATCATCGAAGCAGACTTCCAGCGTAGCGCCGATACCCACTTGATCCCGCTGCCTCTGCCCGGTTTGCCCGGCGTGGAGCTGTATTTCAAGGATGAGTCCAGCCATCCCACCGGCAGCCTCAAGCACCGGCTGGCACGCTCGCTGTTTCTGTATGCGCTGTGCAATGGCTGGCTCAAGGCCGGTGCTCCGGTGATCGAGGCTTCCAGCGGTTCCACGGCCATTTCCGAAGCTTACTTCGCCCGCCTGCTGGGCCTGCCATTTGTGGCGGTGATGCCGGCAACGACCTCTCAGGCCAAGATCGAACAGATTGCGTTTTATGGTGGCAAGAGCCATCTGGTTCAGGACCCGACGCAGATCTATGCCGAGTCCGAAAGACTGGCGCGTGAAACCGGTGGACACTTCATGGACCAGTTCACCTATGCCGAACGGGCCACCGACTGGCGCGCCAATAACAACATCGCCGAGTCGATCTTTCAGCAACTTCGCTTTGAAAGACATCCGGAACCGAGCTGGCTGATTTCCAGTCCTGGTACTGGCGGAACCACGGCAACTCTGGGGCGTTATGTTCGTTATCGGCAGCACCCTACGCGAGTGTTGTGTGCGGATGCCGAGCGGTCGGTGTTCTTCGATTATTACTGCAGCGGCGATGCCAGCCTGCGCCTGGAGTGCGGCTCACGCATCGAAGGTATTGGCAGGCCGCGGGTCGAGGCTTCGTTTCTGCCCAAGGTAATCGATGCCATGGTCAAGGTGCCGGATGCGCTGTCGCTGGCGGCCATGCATTACCTCGCGCAACGTCTGGGGCGCAAGGTCGGTGGTTCCAGCGGAACCAACCTGATCGGCTCATTGATGGCAGCGAGGCAGATGGTCGAGGCGGGCGAGCAGGGCTCGATTGTGGCGATTCTCTGCGATGGCGGCGAACGCTATGCCAGCACCTATTACGATGACGCCTGGCTCAAGGCACAGGGCTATGAACTGGCCGACTTGATTGAAGCCGTTGCGGCCTGCGCCGAGCAAGGTAAACCCCTGCCTGGTGGTGTGTTGCGCGAAGGAATATAACCGCGTGGGAGCGAATTCATTCGCGAACGACTCTTCGCGATAAATCCGCTCCTGCACCATGGGCGTGCCTACACGGCTGAATCAATCCCCAGCATGCTGCGCGCCAGCGCTTCGGCGATACGGATACCGTCCACGCCTGCCGACAGAATGCCTCCGGCATAACCGGCGCCTTCGCCTGCCGGGAACAGGCCCTTGACGTTCAGGCTCTGCATGTCTGCGCCGCGGGTGATGCGCAGCGGCGCAGAGGTGCGGGTTTCGATACCGGTCAGGATCGCGTCATGCTGGGCAAAGCCCTTGATCTGCTTGTCGAAGGCCGGCAAGGCTTCACGAATGGCTTCGATGGCATAGGCGGGCAGGGCGTCGGCCAGGTCCATCAGTTTGACGCCCGGCTTGTAGGACGGCTCGACGCTGCCCAGTTCGGTAGAAGCCTTGCCCGCAATGAAGTCACCCACCAGTTGCGCCGGGGCTTCGTAATTGCTGCCGCCCATCACGTAAGCATGAGACTCCAGGCGCTCCTGCAGCTCGATGCCGGCCAGCGGACTGCCTGGATAATCTTCCGGAGTGATGCCGACCACGATGCCCGAGTTGGCATTGCGCTCGTTACGCGAATACTGGCTCATGCCGTTGGTGACCACCCGGTTCGGCTCGGAAGTCGCGGCGACTACCGTTCCGCCAGGGCACATGCAGAAACTGTAGACCGAACGACCGTTGCTGGCGTGGTGCACCAGCTTGTAGTCGGCTGCGCCCAGTTTCGGGTGGCCGGCGTATTTGCCCAGGCGGGCGCGGTCGATCAGTGATTGCGGATGCTCGATACGGAAACCCACCGAGAACGGCTTGGCTTCCATGTACACGCCACGGCTGTGCAACATGCGGAATGTGTCGCGGGCGCTGTGGCCCAGGGCCAGGATCACGTGCCGTGATTCGATACGTTCGCCGCCGTCCAGCTCGACACCCTGCAACTGGCCGTCTTCGATCAGCAGGTCGGTGACCCGCTGTTGAAAGCGTACTTCACCGCCCAGCGCTTCGATCTGCTGGCGCATGTTTTCCACTACGCCGGTCAGGCGGAAAGTACCGATGTGCGGCTTGCTGACGTAAAGGATTTCTGCCGGCGCGCCGGCCTTGACGAACTCGTGCAGGACTTTGCGACCATGGAATTTGGGGTCCTTGATCTGGCTGTAGAGCTTGCCGTCGGAAAAGGTCCCGGCACCGCCCTCGCCAAACTGGACATTGGATTCCGGGTTGAGAATTTTCTTGCGCCACAGGCCCCAGGTGTCCTTGGTGCGCTGGCGTACTTCCTTGCCGCGTTCGAGAATGATCGGCTTGAAACCCATCTGCGCCAGCAGCAGCCCGGCGAAAATCCCGCAGGGGCCAAAGCCCACGACCACCGGGCGTTCGCGCAGATCTTCAGGGGCATGGCCGACGACCTTGTAGCTGACATCCGGCGCCGGGCCGACATGGCGGTCGTTGGCCAGCTTGCGCAGCAGGGCCTGTTCGTCGCGGACCTGAAAGTCGATGGTGTAGATGAAGAACAGCTCGGTGGACTTCTTGCGCGCATCGTAGCTGCGCTTGAACAGGGTGAAGTCCAGCAGTTCGCTGCTGTCGATCCCCAGGTGCTGCAACAGGGCAGGACGCAGGTCTTCTTCCGGGTGATCGATCGGCAGCTTGAGTTCGGTGATTCGTAACATTAAGGGGTCCAGTTTTCGGGCCGCAGGTTCAGCCCGACAGCACTACAAGAACCGGCGATTATAAGCGCTGAACCCCTGTTACGGCGAGTCGGTCAAGACCGATGTCGCATCAATCGTTACGCGAACCGCCGTAATAGCCGCAGCCGCGCTGGCTCTGGCCATTGACGCGCAGCTCTGCGGTCAGGTGCTGCACCGAGCCATTGACGCTGTCGACACAGCGCTGCGGCGCTACCCAGAGTTCGATGCGTTGATTGTTGGCTTCGGTACTGACGCTGAAGCTGCCATCGGGCAGTTGCTCTTCAAGGTAGGGAACGGCCAGAGGTTCCTGACCTTCGCGCTCCAGCACCATGCCCTTGCCGCTGACATTGACGTTCCAGGCGGGCTTGTTGCCGTTGGCGTGCAGGGTCAGGCGTTTGAAGTTGAGGTCTTCGCAGGACTGGTCGGGACGTTCGACACGGTAGAACTGATACAGGTCCAGTTGACCGTCACTGTTGGCGGCCTTGCTGGCAGCGAAGTTGCCGCGCAGGTCGGCAAACACCTTGCCCTGGCTGTCAGCCAGCGAGGCAGCTTCCTGAAGGATCCCGGTATTGCCGCGATCCTTGACCGCATAGCGACGCTGTTCATGGCAGGGCTTGAACATCAATTGTCCGCCTTCACCGGTCAGTTCGCCCTGCATGCGGATCATGCCGACAGTAGATACCTTGGGCGCGTCCTGTGAACTGCCCAGTGGCAGACCAAGCATCTGGCACCCGGCGAACAGCGGCAAGAAAGCGAATACAAGGGTGGAACGAACAGCGGACATGGGGCGGCCTCCAGATAAGTGCCGCCACGTTACTACAAGGGGGATATCGCTGATAGATACCGTCTGCTCGCGACGACGGTGTTCCTTATGGCATCGGCAGGAGTGAATTCATTCGCGAACAAGCTTCGCGGATGAATCCGCTCCCACACGGTGAAAGATCAGCCGCCCAGGTAGGCATCCCGAACTTTCGGATCGACCAGCAACTCTTCCCCGGTGCCTTGCATCACCACACGGCCGTTTTCCAGAACGTAGGCGCGGTCGGCAATTTTCAGGGCCTGGTTGGCGTTCTGCTCGACCAGGAAGACGGTCACGCCATCACGACGCAGTTGTTCGACGATCTCGAAAATCTGCTGAATGATGATCGGCGCCAGTCCCAGCGATGGCTCGTCCAGCAACAGCAGCTTGGGCTTGCTCATCAGCGCACGGCCGATGGCGAGCATCTGCTGTTCGCCACCGGACATGGTGCCGCCGCGCTGGGTGAAGCGCTCCTTGAGGCGCGGGAACAGGTGCAGGACTTTATCCATCTGCTCCTGATAATCGCCCTTCTCGGTGAAGAAGCCGCCCATGGCCAGGTTTTCCTCGACCGTCAGGCGGGCGAACACGCGACGGCCTTCCGGCACTACCGCGATGCTCTTGCGCATGATTACCGAAGACTCCAGGCCTACCAGCTCCTCGCCCATGTAGCGGATGCTGCCGCTGTGGGCGCGGGGTGATCCGCACAGCGTCATCAACAGCGTGGACTTGCCCGCGCCGTTGGCCCCGATCAGGGTAACGATCTCGCCCTTGCGGACTTCGACGTTGATGCTGTGCAGCGCCTGGATCTTGCCGTAGAAGGTGGAAACGTTTTCAAACTGCAGCATTTACGCTTCCCCCAGGTAGGCTTTGATCACTTCAGGATTGTCGCGGATCTCTTGTGGTGTGCCATCGGCCAGAGGCGTGCCCTGGTTGATCACCACGATATGGTCGGAAATGCTCATGACCAGTTTCATGTCATGTTCGATCAGCAGGACCGTGGCGTTGTGCTCGTTACGCAGCACCCCGATCAGAGCCTTGAGGTCTTCGGTTTCCTTGGGGTTCAGGCCGGCTGCCGGCTCGTCGAGCATCAGGATGCGCGGACGGGTCATCATGCAGCGGGCGATTTCCAGGCGACGCTGCTGACCGTAGGCCAGAGTGCCTGCTGCCCGGTTGGCGAACTCCTTGAGATTGACCGCTTCCAGCCAGTGTTCGGCATAGTCCATGGCCTCGCGCTCGCTTCTGCGGAACGCCGGGGTCTTGAACAGGCCGGACAGGAAGTTGGTATTCAAGTGGCGATGCTGGGCGACCAGCAGGTTTTCCACGGCGGTCATTTCCTTGAACAGACGCACGTTCTGGAAGGTCCGGACCACGCCCTTGCGGGCGATCTGGTGACCGGCAAGGCCCTGGATCGGCTCGCCGTCGAGCAGGATGGTGCCCGCCGTCGGTTTGTAGAAACCGGTCAGGCAGTTGAAAACCGTGGTCTTGCCGGCGCCGTTGGGGCCGATCATCGACACGACCTGCTTTTCGTTGACGGTCAGGCCAACGCCGTTGACGGCCAGCAGGCCACCAAAGCGCATGCTCAGACCCGATGCTTGCAGTATTGGACGGCTCATTTACGCAGCTCCATGTGAGGGCGCTGCATAGGCAGGAAACCTTGAGGACGCCAGATCATCATCAGCACCATCATGGCGCCGAACATCAACATGCGGTATTCGCTGAACTCACGCATCAATTCGGGCAGCAGGATCATGACGATGGCCGCGAGAATCACGCCCAATTGCGACCCCATGCCGCCAAGCACGACAATCGCCAGAATGATCGCCGACTCGATGAAGGTGAAGGACTCCGGTGTCACCAGACCCTGGCGTGCGGCAAAGAAACTACCGGCGAAACCGGCGAACGCAGCACCGAGGGTGAAGGCCGACAACTTGATGACGGTCGGATTCAGGCCCAGTGCCCGGCAGGCGATTTCGTCTTCGCGCAGCGCTTCCCAGGCACGGCCGATCGGCATGCGCAGCAGGCGGTTGATGACGAACAGGGCGACCAGGGCCAGCAGCAGGGCGACCAGATACAGGAAGATCACCTTGTTAATCGAGTTGTACGGCAGGCCGAAGAACTCGTGGAAGGTCTGCATGCCTTCCGCTGCCTTGCGCTCGAAGGTCAGGCCGAACAGGGTTGGCTTCTCGATGTTGCTGATACCGTTCGGGCCGCCGGTGAACTCGGTCATGTTGCGCAGCAGCAGACGGATGATTTCACCGAAGCCCAGGGTCACGATGGCCAGATAGTCACCGCGCAATCGCAGTACCGGGAAGCCCAGCAGGAAGCCGAACAGTGCTGCCATGAGTCCGGCAATCGGCAGGCAGATCCAGAAACCCAGGCCGAAGTAGTGCGAGAGCATGGCATAGCTGTAGGCGCCGACGGCGTAGAAGCCGACGTAGCCCAGGTCCAGCAGACCGGCCAGACCGACCACGATGTTCAGGCCCAGGCCCAGCATCACGTAGATCAGGATCAGGGTTGCAATGTCCACCGCGCCACGAGAGCCGAAGAACGGCCAGACCAGAGCGAGCATCACCAGAGCCAGAATGAACCAGCGCTGGGTGCTCGGCAGGGTCAGGAAGTTACTGGCCTTGGCCGGTACGCCCGGCAGGCTTGGCGATGAGCGCCAGGCTGCGGATATCTGCTCATGGAACAGCACGCGCACGAACATCAGCGCGGCACAGCCCAGGATGATTGCCACAGTGGTGCTGCTGGCGCCGATGACCGACAGGTTGACCCCGACGATTTCCAGTTTCAGGCCCAGCACCGGATAGGCGACGGCCAGCACCAGCAAGGCGCTGAAAAACGCCGACTTGAGATTCTTGGTCATACTTTTTCAACCTCCGGACGGCCAAGCAGGCCGGTCGGCCGGAACAACAGCACCAATACGAGAAGGCTGAACGCCACGACATCCTTGTACTGATCGCCAAAGACGTCAGCACCAAAGGCTTCGGCTATGCCGAGCACCAGGCCACCGAGCATGGCGCCCGGAATACTGCCGATACCGCCAAGCACTGCAGCGGTAAAAGCCTTGATGCCGACCAGGAAGCCCGCGTTGGGGTTGATCACGCCGTATTGCATGCTCAGCAGCACGGCCGCGATGGCCGCCAGGGCTGCACCGATGACAAAGGTCAGGGCAATGATGTTGTTGGTGTTGATACCCAGCAGGTTGGCCATCTTGATGTCTTCGGCACAGGCGCGGCAGGCGCGACCCAGACGAGAACGCGAGATGAACCAGGTCAGGCCGAGCATCGCGACCACGGTCACGATGAAAATCAGCACCTGCATGTACGAGATCACGACTTCATGGGTGCTGGCAGAGCCGAACACAAAGTTGCCGGGAATCAGGTTGGGGATCGACTTGTCCTTGGAGTCCTGCGAAAGCAATACGGTGTTTTGCAGGAAAAGCGACATGCCGATGGCAGAAATGAGAGGGATCAGCCGGTTGCTGCCGCGCAATGGCCGGTAGGCCACACGTTCGATGGCATAGCCGTAGGCACTGGTCACCACGATACTCGCGGCAAAAGCCGCGGTAATCAGCAGTGGCAAGCTGCCCAGGCCCATCATCGTCAGACCTGCGATGGCGATGAACGCCACGTAGGAACCGATCATGTACACCTCGCCGTGGGCGAAGTTGATCATGCCGATGATGCCGTAGACCATGGTGTAACCGATGGCAATCAAGGCATAAGTGCTGCCAATGGTCATGCCATTAACCAGCTGTTGGAAAAAGTGATAGAGATCTATCTCGGGCATTACAGCGCGCTCCTAAAAACCTGCTCTGTGTTTCACTGGTGAAGTCTTTACCGGCTGCACGTCGTGCTCTGAGTCCACGTTTGTTACAGCTGGATCTGTTGCCGTTTCCGCACGGGTCGTGCGGAAACGGCAACAGACCCTCGTGAATCACGGGTATCGGTTTCAAGATATTCAGGGGACGTCAGGACCCTGTGGGGCCATGCGCCTCGCAAAACAAAGCCCACTGAGGTAGCAGTGGGCTCTGGTGTCGATCAAAGGCGCGTGTTTACTTCACAGGCGCTTCGGTCTTGGTGCCGTCTTTGTGCCAGGTGTAGACCACGAACTTGAAGTCTTTCAGGTCACCCTTGGCATCGAATGCCAGGTTGCCGGTCGGAGTCTTGAAGGTGTTGGCACGCAGGGCTGCAGCAACCTTGTCGGTGTCTTCGCTCTTGGCGATCTTGATTGCTTCGGCAATCACTTCAACCGCGGCATAGGACGGGAACACGAACGGGCCGCTCGGGTCTTCCTTCTTGGCCTTGAATGCATCAACCAGCGCCTTGTTGGCCGGGTCCTGGTCGAACGAAGCCGGCAAGGTGACCAGCAGGCCTTCGGATGCATCCTGGGCGATCTGCGAGATCGATGCGTTGCCCACGCCTTCAGGACCCATGAAGCCGGCTTTCAGGCCTTTTTCCTGTGCCTGACGCAGGATCAGACCCAGTTCCGGGTGGTAGCCGCCGTAGTAGACGAAGTCGACGTTGGCTTGCTTCATCTTGGCGATCAGCGAGGAGAAGTCCTTGTCGCCAGCATTGATACCTTCAAACAGGGCGACTTTCACGCCGTCTGTTTCCAGGGTCTGCTTGACGGCAGTGGCGATGCCTTCACCGTACTGCTGCTTGTCGTGGATGACGGCAACGACTTTCGGCTTGATCTGCTTGGCAATGTAGTTGCCAGCAGCCGGGCCCTGGGCGCTGTCCAGGCCGATGGTGCGGAACACCAGCTTGTAGCCACGGGAAGTGATATCCGGGCTGGTCGCTGCCGGAGTCATCATGATGATGCCTTCGTCTTCGTAAACGTCCGAAGCCGGTTGGGCGGAGCTGGAGCACAGGTGGCCGATGACGAACTTCACGCCGTCGTTGACGATCTTGTTGGCCACCGCAACCGCTTGTTTCGGGTCGCATGCGTCGTCGTATTCGACGGCTTCAAGCTTCTTGCCATCAACGCCGCCCTTGGCGTTGATCTGTTCAATGGCCATTTTCGCGCCGCTGAACTGCATGTCGCCGTACTGAGCGACTGCGCCGGTCTTGGGACCCGCGATGCCGATCTTGATGGTGTCGGCTGCGAACGAATGGCTGGCAACTCCCGCCATAACCAATGCGGCAAACAGCTTGGAAAGCTTCTTGGTACCCTTAGTCATGATGCTCCACTCTTGCGTTGTAGTTTTTATAATCCTGATGGCTGAAGCTGCAGGATCGGACTCGATAGCCGATCGCCTCCCCACTCCGCCAACTGTACCGGAACAGTTTAGAGTGCCGGTCGATGGCTTGAAAAGCTGGGTGCAGGGAAGGAAATCGGTGTATGTCGCTTAATCGAAAGAAAGTTATAGAATCCAACCGTTTGAGCCCATGATTTCGCCCCCCATATCATGGACTCACGATTAACTTCGTAACCAACGACTACGCGCATCCGGGCTTGCCTGCGGAAAAGCCGACGCTATCATTGCGCCGATTTTTCTTTTGGTGAAACCCATGACGCAAGAACCTAGCACCCTCTATGCCAAACTGCTTGGCGAAACCGCTTCGATTACCTGGAAAGAATTGCAACCATTCTTTGCCAAGGGTGCCCTGTTGTGGGTCGAGGAGCCTCTGGATCTGATCGAAGTTGCCCAAGCCGTGGCCGAAAATGACGCTGGCAGGGTTTCTGCCTGGCTGGCCAGCGGACAGGTCGGCAAGGTGTCTGAGTCAAGGGCAATGGAACTGGTGGAGACCGATCCGCTACTCTGGGCGGTAGTGGTTGCCCCTTGGGTGCTGATCCAGAACAAGGCGCAGGATTAATCCGCGCACCGAAATGGTGCCTTTGCCGATACGGTGACCATAGCCCTGCTGGGACCGGATTCATCCGGGAAGGCCTTTTCCCTGATATCTGGCCCTGAAGCGGTTTAATCCGACCAACGGGTCCTTTTGGTTCGGCTGTCGTTGCGAACCGACAGGTTTTCGCTGCCGGGCAGTTCGCTGAACAGGTCGAGTGAGCGGGGCGTATCGTTATCCCTGTCCCGTCTATCCAGCATGAGTGCTGTCGGCAACAGGCTGCTGGGCTCGCGCTGGTTCATCTGTTTGACCAGCGGCAGCAAGCGCTCCAGCGGTTGCGGCTTGCTGAACAGGTAACCTTGCACATAGTCGCAGCCGTATTGACTGAGAAATTCCAGTTGCGCCGGCGTTTCCACCCCTTCGGTAACGACTTTCAGGCGCAAGGTATGGGCCATGACGATGATCGCCTGGACAATTTCCATGTCCTGAGGCGATTTGGGGATGTCCATGATGAACGAGCGGTCGATCTTCAAGGTATCCAGTGGCAGGCGCTTGAGATAGGCCAGTGAAGAATAGCCGGTGCCGAAGTCGTCGATGGAAAGCGATACGCCCAGGCTGCGAATGTGCTTGAGCATCAAGATTGTGTTGCTGATGTTGCCCATTAGAGCGTTTTCGGTGACTTCCAGCTCCAGGCGGCCGGGAGAGACATTCGCCTCGCTCAATGCCTGTTCGACTTCCTCTGCCAGTTCATCCCTGGCCAGATTGAGTGCCGAACAGTTCACGGCAATGATCATCTTGTCGAAACCGTCCAGGCGCAGGGCGCCCAGGTCCTTGCAGGCCCGGCGCAACACCCAGTTGTCCAGCTCGGCGATCAGGCCATTGGCTTCGGCAATTCCGATGAAACGGTCGGGAATCAGCAGCCCATGCTGAGGATGGTGCCAGCGCACCAGCGCTTCGAGTTTGGCGACATGCCCGGTGCGCAGGTCGACGATGGGTTGGTAATAAACCTGCAGGCCGGTTTCTTCCCGCAGGGCATTGCGCAACTCTTCCTCAAGATGCAGTTCCAGGCTGGCTTTGGTTTTCAAGGCCGGGCTAAAGAAATTGACCCGGTTACGGCCATTGCCCTTGGACTGATAAAGCGCCAGATCCGCATGCTTGAGCAGTTCATCGCAGGTTGAACCGTCGCGTGGAAAGACCGCAATCCCGATACTGGTGGTCATCACCATCCTGCGGCCAGACAGTGCGATGGTTTCCTTCATCTTCTGCATGACCCGATAAGCCAGATGCCGGGCCTCTTCGTAGTCGGGAATGCTGAGCAGGATGCAGAATTCGTCGCCGCCGAAACGCGCGACCACATCCTGGATTCGGGTCGCGCTGCGGATACGCTCGGCAATCACCTTGAGCAGTTCATCGCCGGCGTCATGACCCAGGCTATCGTTGATTCGCTTGAAATGGTCGATGTCCAGGAACATTACCGCCAGCATGCCGTTGTTGACGCTGTGCTCCATCAGCTTTTCCGCGAAGATCTGGTTGAAACCGCGGCGGTTGATCAGATTGGTCAGCGGGTCGTAGTGCGCCACTTGCTGCAAGGACACCCGGGCCTGATCAAGCTGGCTGAGCAGGGCGTTGACCCGCTGCAGGTCATGCTCCTTGCTTTGCAGCTTCTTGTCGGCCATCGCCGCGCTGATGCTGCCAGCGATGATCAGCAAGGTGATGATTGCGATTGTCAGGCCCAGTTGCTGGCTGTTTTCGGTGTTGGGGATCTGCAATTGCGTATCGGTGGGCAGCAGCAGTTGCAGCGCCTCCATCCCCATCAAATGCATGGTCAGCAGGCCCGCTCCAAGCAGCAGGCTGACACCGTACCTGAACATCTGATGGAACATTCCGCTGTGCTGGCGCAGATGCCTGGACAGGGTCAGCAACGCCACGCTCGCCAGGATGGCGACCAGAATCGACAGCGCGAACATGCCCGGCTTGTAATACTGGATGGCATCGGAGCGCATGGCGGCCATGCCGACGTAATGCATGATGCTGATCGCCAGCCCCATGATCAGCGACGTGATCAGGCAGCGCTTCAGACTCAGGGTCGCCATGCTCATTGCCCTGATGGCAATCAGGGCAGCAGCCAGCACGATCAACAGGGAAGAAACGGTGATCGGCAGGTCGTAGCTGATTTTCAGCGGCGCCTGGAAAGCCAGCATGCTGATGAAGTGCATCGCCCAGATGCCGCCCGCCAGGCACAGCGCAGCCAGAGCCTTCCACACTCGACGGCTCTTGGTTGCCTCCACCTGAATGACCCGATCGGTGATATCCAGCGTGGCAAAACAGGCTGCGCAGGCCACTCCATAAGCCAGCGCTACCAGAAACAGGTTATGACTGCAGTTGATCAGTAATTGCCCATTTGCCGGGAAACCGACAAACATATTCAAACCGAGCCATTCCATAGCGAGCCCTATAGTTCACTGCCAGGGTCACCAAGGCTAGGCTCTGTAGCAAATGCATCTGCGCAATCGGTGATGCTGCGTTGAAAACAGGCTCGGAATGCTCATTTACAGTTCGTAAAGTCGAACACGACTCCGACCGTTCCTGGCCTGTTTTCGCCTTGCCTCACCTTCGCTCGAAACATTTCGTACAGAGCCCATCAAGCCTGGCGAATAGGGATGAGTATAGAAGCTGAATAAAACCTGCCAGTGTCAACACTCAAAAAAATGGAATCGCCTCAATAACCAATCGTTATAAAAAGCTCATTCCTTCATTTGTGTCCGTTTACGAATGTTTACAGTGGGTTTGGCGGAGGGGCTCTAGAGTAAGCAGAAAAAAGGGATGGATGCCTCATGAATAACTCCCCGACCGACAACGCCATTCAGGCTTCCAATGCCTGGCGCGTGCTGTTTCTGCTGTTTCTGGCCAATCTGTTCAATTTCTTCGACCGAACGATTCCGGCGATCATTACCGAGCCCATCCGCAAGGAATGGCATTTGAGCGATTTCCAGCTCGGCTTGCTGGGCACCGCCTTTACCCTGGTCTATGCGATTGCCGGTCTGCCTCTGGGGCGCATGGCCGATAACGGTTCACGCAAGAAGCTGATGGGCTGGGGGCTGGTGGTCTGGAGCGGGCTGACGGCGGTCAACGGCATGGTGACCAGCTTCTGGACATTTCTGCTGGTGCGTATGGGCGTCGGCATCGGTGAAGCCAGCTATGCGCCTGCGGCCAACTCATTGATCGGTGACCTGTTTCCGGCCAATCGGCGCTCACGCGCCATTGGCATTTTCATGCTGGGTCTGCCTCTGGGACTGTTGCTGGCGTTCTTTACCATCGGTGCGATGGTCCAGGCGTTCGATAGCTGGCGTGCGCCGTTCTTTATCGCCGCCGTTCCCGGCCTGTTGCTGGCCGTGTTCATTTTTCTGATTCGTGAGCCCAAGCGTGGCGCTGCCGAAAGCGTGCGCATGTCCGAAGAAAAGATCGAGAAGCCGATTCGCCGGGTGCTGTCGATCCCGACCTTCCGCTGGCTGGTGCTGGCCGGGCTGACCTTCAACTTCGCGACCTATGCCTGCAACGCCTTTATGGTGCCGATGCTGCAGCGCTATTTTCTGCTGCCCTTGCAGGAAGCGGCTGTGGCGACCGGAATCATTGTCGGCGTTACCGGCTTGATCGGCCTGACCCTGGGTGGCCTGATCGCTGACAAACTGCATCAGCGTTCACCTAACGGTCGCCTGTGGTTTGCGGCGTTCAGCATGCTGGTCGCCGCGTTGGCTACCGGCTATGCCTTGCATGCAGGGAGAATCGAGATCGGGGTGTTCGTCGCGGTCTTCAGCATTGGCTGGCTGTTCTCCTACAACTTCTATACCTGCGTCTACACCGCCATTCAGGACGTGGTGGAGCCGCGTCTGCGGGCGACGGCCATGGCATTGTTCTTTGCCGGGCTATATCTGTTGGGTGGCGGGCTTGGCCCGGTGGTGGTCGGCTTGTTGTCCGATCATTTCGCCCATGCGGCGATGACGGCAGCGGGAGCGCTGCAGATGGATGAAAGCTTCAAGGCCATCGGTTTGCACGATGCCATGTACCTGATTCCGGTGGCGCTGGGTATGACGCTGGTGTTTCTGTTCCAGGCATCGCGCTGCTTCAGCAAGGATGCCAGGCGGATGATGGAGAGGATGGCGGGAACTGCTGAGCGCGCATCGAGTGCAGCCTTCGCGGATGAATCCGCTCCTGCGCGGTAGGCAGGAGCGAGTTCATCCGCGAACAGGTCAGCCAGCCACCAGAACCCGGATCGCTTCCAGGCGCAGTGCAGCCTTTTCAAGCATGGCCAGGCCTTGCTCGCGCTGGCTGCGCAGGGCGACCAGTTCGCTGTCGCGCACGGTCGGGTTGACCGCTTGCAGTGCGGTCAGGCGTGCGAGTTCTTCCTCGGTATCGGCTGCCAGGCGACGTTGTGCCTCGGCCACGCGCTCGGCGTGTTTCGGGGCGATCTTTTCTTCACCGGCATTGATCTTCGGCGTCAGCACATCGCGCTGCGCCTGGATGAACTTGTTGGCGCTGGCGCGTGGCACGCTTTCCAGTTGGTCGTTCAGGGTATTGAACGAGACCCGGCTGGACAGATCGTTGCCATTGGCATCCAGCAGGCAACGCAATGCCGCAGGCGGCAGGTAGCGGCCCAGTTGCAGCGAGCGCGGCGCAACCACTTCACTGACGTAGATCAGTTCCAGCAGCACGGTGCCCGGCTTGAGTGCCTTGTTCTTGATCAGCGCCACCGAGGTGTTGCCCATCGAGCCCGACAGCACCAGATCCATGCCGCCCTGAACCATCGGGTGTTCCCAGGTGATGAACTGCATGTCTTCGCGAGACAGCGCCTGGTTGCGGTCGTAAGTGATGGTCACGCCTTCGTCGTCGCCCAGCGGGAAGCTGGCGTCGAGCATTTTTTCGCTCGGCTTGAGGATCAGGGCGTTTTCCGAATGGTCTTCGCTGTCGATGCCGAAAGCGTCGAACAGGGTTTCCATGTAGATCGGCAGCGAGAACTGGTCATCCTGCTCCAGAATCGCTTCCACCAGCGCTTCGCCTTCGCCTGCGCCGCCGGAGTTGAGTTCCAGCAGGCGGTCGCGGCCGGTGTGCAGCTCGCTTTCCAGGCGCTCGCGCTCGGTGCGGGCTTCGTCGATCAGGCTCTGCCATTCATCGTCGTCACCACTTTCCAGCAGCGGCAGCAGGCGCGGGCCGAACTGGTGCTGCAGGGCGTTGCCGGTCGGGCAGGTATTGAGGAAGGCATTGAGCGCCTCGTGATACCACTGGAACAGGCGCGCCTGCGGGCTGGTTTCCAGGAACGGCACATGCAGCTCGATAGTGTGCTTCTGGCCGATCCGGTCCAGACGACCGATCCGCTGTTCCAGCAGATCCGGGTGCGACGGCAGATCGAACAGCACCAGATGGTGCGAGAACTGGAAGTTGCGGCCTTCACTGCCGATTTCCGAACAGATCAGCACCTGTGCACCGAACTCTTCATCGGCAAAATAGGCCGCGGCGCGGTCGCGCTCCAGAATGTTCATGCCTTCGTGGAAGACGGTGGCCGGGATGCCGGAACGTACGCGCAGGGCGTCTTCCAGGTCCATGGCGGTTTCGGCATGGGCGCAGATGACCAGCACCTTGACGCGCTTGAGCATCTTCAGTGTGTCTATCAGCCAGTCGACCCGTGGGTCGAAACGCCACCAGCGTTCTTCCTCGGTGATTTCCGGTTGCGCCTGGAAGCTGACTTCCGGGTACAGGTCGGCATGTTCACCCAGCGGCAATTCCAGGTATTCGGCCGGGCAGGGCAGCGGATACTGGTGCAACTGACGCTCAGGAAACCCCTGGACGGCAGCGCGGGTATTACGGAACAGGACACGGCCGGTGCCATGACGGTCCAGCAGTTCGCGGATCAGGCGCGCCTTGGCTTCTTCATCGCCAGCGTTTACTGCGCTCAGCAGGGTTTCGCCTTCGGCACCGAGGAAACCATGAATGGTCTTGTGCGCGTCGGCTGACAGCTTGCCCTTGTCCAGCAGTTGCTGCACGGCTTCGGCGACCGGGCGATAGTTCTCGCTTTCGGCGCGGAAGGCTTGCAGGTCGTGGAAACGATTCGGGTCCAGCAGGCGCAGACGGGCGAAGTGGCTGTCCTGGCCCAGTTGTTCCGGGGTCGCAGTCAGCAGCAGTACGCCGGGAATGACTTCGGCCAGTTGTTCGACCAGCGAGTATTCGGCACTGGCCTTTTCCTCATGCCAGACCAGATGGTGAGCCTCGTCGACTACCATCAGGTCCCAGCCAGCGGCGAACAGCGCGTCCTGGGCCTTTTCATCCTCGACCAGCCATTCCAGGGCGACCAGCGCCAACTGGGTGTCCTCGAAGGGGTTGCCGGCATCGCTCTCGATGAAACGCTCGGCGTCGAACAGCGCAACCTGCAGGTTGAAGCGGCGGCGCATTTCCACCAGCCACTGGTGCTGAAGGTTTTCCGGAACCAGGATCAGTACACGGTTGGCACGGCCGGAAAGCAACTGGCGATGGATCACCAGACCGGCTTCGATGGTTTTCCCCAGGCCCACTTCGTCAGCCAGCAAGACCCGCGGTGCGATGCGGTCTGCGACTTCACGGGCAATGTGCAACTGGTGCGCGATAGGCTGGGCACGTACGCCACCCAGGCCCCACAGCGACGACTGCAACTGGCGGCTGGTGTGCTCAAGGGTGTTGTAACGCAGCGAGAACCACGCCAGCGGGTCGATTTGCCCGGCGAACAGGCGGTCGGTGGCCAGACGGAACTGGATGAAGTTCGACAGCTGGGTTTCCGGCAGGGTAACTGCTTCGTTCTGCGCGTTGAGACCGTGATAGACCAGCAGCCCGTCGACGTCGTCGACTTCGCGCACGGTCATCTTCCAGTTCTCGAAGTGCGTGATCACATCGCCCGGCGAAAAGCGTACCCGGGTCAATGGGGCATTACGCAGTGCGTACTGGCGTGTGTCGCCAGTGGCCGGATAGAGCACGGTCAATAAGCGGCCATCCTGTGCCAGAACGGTGCCTAAACCCAGCTCGGCTTCGCTGTCGCTAATCCAGCGTTGCCCCGGTTGATACTGCTGCGCCATGCTGCCTGACTCCCGCTTTTGAAAAGGCGACTATGTTAACGGAACACGCCCTGAAGCCAAAGGCGGTAGTGAAAAAACACCTGTTATTGGCCGTAATCATGACAAATGCGCCGCTGACGGCACTTATTGCCTGAAACATAGTCGAAAAGTTTTGCAAAAAGGCGTTCAAGTCGACGGAGCGGCAGCCGACAGCCCGATAACAGGAGATGAAAAATCATGCTGCAACCGACGCTTCCACTGAGTGTGGTACCCGTGACGTCGCAACTCGACCCGGCCAGGCGTATGCCAGACATACCGCCGGTCGCGCCTGTGCAACCGGGCTCCAGCGAAACGACTATCGATCTTCGCAACGAAGATAACGAGAGAAGTGCCCTGCTGTTGCGTGAAGACCAGCAGCGCCAGCAACAACGCCAGCATCATGAAGAAGAGGGTGAGCACATCGAGCACCTTGCCGTGCCGGGGACTTCCCTGAATGCCGACAACACCGTGCCGGTCGTGCCGCTGATCGACAACGAGCCGCGCCAGGGGTTGTGGGTCGACGTCGAGGTTTGAAACTGATCCCGTTCCTCGCTGGTCATCGCCGCTGCGATTGAGCATTATTGACCCGGATACCGAGTGGCCGAGAGCAGTGAGTCATGAGCGAAGATGAAAAGCTGATCGATCTGAGCGCCGAGCGCGCCAGGCGCGTTCACGACCTGAACGACAAACGCCTCAATGAGGTGCGCAATGCCTTTGAACAGGCAATGCCACTGGGTGGCAAGAAGAAAAAGCCCGCCAAGAAACCGAAGAAACGCTGATACCCCAAAAAAATAGTTGACCCGGATCAGTTGTCGATGCGCTCGTTCGCCGAGCGTATGGACAACTGATCTGGGTCAATTTTTTTCTGTGCCGTTGTGGTTAATCTAGCTCCATTGAACAGAGCGAAGCAGGAGGCGAGGTTATGTTTCTGGACAATGTTGTGGTCGCAGGTGTCGTCACCGTTGGCCTGATGCTCGTCTTCTTCGCAGGCTTCGGACTATTTATCTGGAAGGACTCGCAAAAGCGAAAGTGAGGCTCAGGCCTTCCATAACAAGAGCACGCAAGGCATTTTGGGCGACTTCGGTCGCCCATTTTTTTTGCCTGGCTGGAATACCTCAGTCGCGGCCAAGCCCCTTCCCGCAAGCTAAATACAATCTGTGAGAGGGGGCTTGCCCGCACTTCAATTCAAGCGACAAATCAATGGAGCGAACGGCATCAGCCGAAGGTGATTTCCGGCAACACCGTCAGGTCAACGGTCTGTTGCTTGCGAGGTGCCAGGATTTCCGCTTCGCCATCGACTACCAGTTCATCGTTCTGGTTGAACACGCGGGTCGCGATGCGCACGCGGAATTTCGGCATTTTTTCCAGGATTTCCAGGCGTACGGTCAGGGTGTCGCCCAGTTTCACCGGCTTCTGGAAGCTCATCTGCTGACCGATATAGATAGTGCCCGGCCCAGGCAGCTCGCAGGCCACGGCAGCACTGATCAACGCGCCGCTGAACATGCCATGGGCGATACGCTCCTTGAACATGGTCTTGGCAGCATATTCGGCGTCCAGGTGAACCGGGTTGTGGTCGCCCGACATCGCGGCGAACAACTGGATGTCACGCTCTTCAACGGTTTTGCTGTAACTGGCTGTCTGGCCGACTTCAAGAGCTTCGTAAGGCGTGTTGGTGACCTGGGTCATGTGGCTGTCCTGAAATGAATGTAGTAACCGGGGAATCATTCGGCCCGGTGTGGACGTGGTTGTTCGAGAGCGTGCAGCAGCCAGTCGATCAAGTCACGGGTAACGTCATCGCGATTGGTCTCGTTAAGCAGTTCATGCCGCGCCTGAGGGTAGATTTCAAGCTGTAATACTTGATGACCTGCTTTTCCCAGTGCATGAGCAAGATCTTTCAGACGCTTCCCATTGCTCACCGGATCACATTCTCCACCAATAATCAGCAGGGGCAGGCCCGGATCGATCTGTTTCAGGTTGGCAGGCTTGCTGATTTTCTGCAGTCCGCCAAGCAGGTCGAACCATAACTGATTGGTGCAGCGGAAACCGCAGAGAGGATCGAAAAGGTACTTGTCGACTTCTTGTGGATCGCGGCTGAGCCAGTCGAATCGTGTGCGTGCCGGCTTGAACGCCTTGTTGAACGAGCCGAACGACAACCATTCGATCAGGGCGCTGCGACCGCGTGGCCCCTGGCGCAAACGCTCCAGGCGGGCGATCTGTCGGGCGCTGCGATAGAGCGAAACCGGCTGGAAGTTCGAGCCACTGAGAATCGCCCCTTGCAGGCTGGCGCCATGGTGCATCAGATAGGCTTGGGCAATGTAGCTGCCCATGCTGTGGCCCAGCAGGAACAGCGGCAGGTCAGGGTGTTTCTGGCCAATTGCGTGGCTCAGAGTGGCCAGATCGCCGACCACCTT
This sequence comes from Pseudomonas cichorii, assembly GCF_003700275.1. Lineage (GTDB taxonomy): Bacteria > Pseudomonadota > Gammaproteobacteria > Pseudomonadales > Pseudomonadaceae > Aquipseudomonas > Aquipseudomonas cichorii_B. The sequence goes on from NZ_RBRE01000039.1 coordinate 57,020, forward strand.
GCTCCAGCCGTCTTCATCGGCGAAGTGCCCGGGTTCACCTTGCGAAGCCGTCAGCCCGTGCCCGCGCTGGTCGTGGGCATACAGCGCGATGCCGGCAGCGTTCAGTGCAATGCCCAGCCTTTCATAGCGACCGCTGTGCTCAGCCATGCCGTGCGCCAGCATCACCACCGCCCTTGGTGTCTGGGCGGGCAGCCAGGCATTGACGTAAAGGCGATGGTGATCACTGGCGTCAAGCCAGAAGGCTTCATGGTTCATGGCAATTTCCCGCGACTGGATCAAGGCCCGACAGATGTATTTCAATCAGTGTATAGCTGATGGCCAACGGCTGGCTGCAGAGCGGCAAAAAACAGTGAGGCCTGCTGTTTCAGGACCTGGAGAAGGGCGCTTGCGGGAGTTGAAGAGTGCGTCTGGCCCAGTGTTTTCGGCCGGATATGCGATAAATAGAATTATTGCTCTAAAAATGACCCTTCGTTATTCAAGAGTCATTTATGTGACCGGTCAGGGCTTTTTTGCCTCTAGGCGGCCTCTGGCAAAGCTGCTACTCTCGGCCCGCTTTCTGCCCTGTCATGAGGCGGAAACAAGCGGGAACTGCATAATTCCAAAACACAAGAAAATCATCGCGTACAGCGATGTGAAGAATTCGCTATCGCTACGGAGCTGGCTTGCATGATCGAGAACTTCTGGAAGGATAAATACCCGTCGGGTATCGCTACCGACATCGATCCTGATGAGTACCCAAACGTCCAGGCGGTATTGAAGCAGTCTTGCCAGCGCTTTGCCAATAAACCGGCTTTCAGCAATCTGGGCAAGACCCTTACCTATGGCGAGCTGTATGAGCTTTCCGGCGCTTTCGCAGCCTGGATTCAACAGCATACCGACCTGCAGCCGGGCGATCGCATCGCGGTCCAGTTGCCCAACCTGCTGCAATATCCGATCGTTGTCTTCGGTGCCATGCGCGCCGGCCTGATCGTGGTCAACACCAACCCGCTGTACACCGTGCGGGAAATGGAACACCAGTTCAACGACTCCGGCGCCAAGGCGCTGGTTTGCCTGGCGAACATGGCGCACCTGGCCGAGAAGGTGGTGCCCAAGACCCAGGTCAAGCATGTCATCGTCACCGAAGTGGCGGACCTGCTGCCGCCGCTCAAGCGCTTGCTGATCAACAGCGTCATCAAGTACGTGAAAAAGATGGTGCCGGCCTATCACCTGCCCAACGCCGTTCGTTTCAATGACGTCCTGAGCAAGGGCCGTGGCCAGCCGGTCAAGGAAGCTTCGCCGGACAGCAACGATGTCGTGGTGCTGCAATATACCGGCGGCACAACTGGCGTGGCCAAGGGCGCGATGCTGACCCACCGCAACCTGATCGCCAACATGCTGCAATGCAAGGCCTTGATGGGCTCCAACCTGTATGAAGGTTGCGAGATTCTCATCACGCCGCTGCCGCTGTATCACATCTACGCCTTCACCTTTCACTGCATGTCGATGCTGCTGATCGGCAACCACAACGTCCTGATCACCAACCCGCGCGATCTGCCGGCGATGGTCAAGGAAATGTCGAAGTGGAAGTTCAGCGGTTTCGTGGGCCTCAATACCCTGTTCGTTGCGCTGTGCAATAACCAGGAATTCCGCAACCTGGACTTCTCCGGCCTGAAGGTCACCCTGTCCGGTGGCATGGCCTTGCAGCAGGCGGTTGCCGAGCGCTGGAAGGAAGTTACCCATTGCTCTATCTGCGAAGGTTACGGCATGACCGAAACCAGCCCGGTAGCGACGGTCAACCCGATCAGCAATATTCAGATGGGCACCATTGGCATTCCCGTGCCTTCGACCCTGTGCAAGGTTATTGACGACGCGGGCAACGAGTTGCCATTGGGTGAAGTGGGCGAGCTGTGCGTCAAGGGCCCTCAGGTCATGAAGGGTTACTGGCAGCGTCAGGAAGCCACCGACGAAATCCTCGATGCCGAAGGCTGGCTCAAGACTGGCGACATCGCCATCATCCAGCCCGATGGCTACATGCGTATCGTCGACCGCAAGAAGGACATGATTCTGATCTCCGGTTTCAACGTCTATCCCAACGAGCTGGAAGACGTGCTGGTGACCTTGCCGGGTGTTCTGCAATGCGCAGCCATCGGCGTGCCGAACGAGAAGTCCGGAGAAGAGATCAAGGTTTTCGTGGTCGCCAAACCGGGCGTCACCTTGACCAAGGAGCAGGTCATGGAGCACATGCGCGCCAACCTGACCGGCTACAAGGTGCCGCGCAGCGTGGAGTTCCGCGATGTCCTGCCTACGACCAACGTCGGCAAGATCCTGCGCCGTGAACTGCGTGACGAAGAACTGAAGAAGCTCGGCATCAAGAAGTAAGCCTGACCTGCTTTTCGCGAATGAACGGGCTCCCACCCGGTGGCAGCCAATTCATTCGCGAAAAAGCATCCCCCCGCCAAATCTGCGACAATCCGCGCCCCGCATCTTCAAAAAGACCCTGCGCGCCTGATGACCGAAGAATCTCCCTCCGTCGACCAACTGCTGAAAAACCTCGATCACGCGATGATCAGCGATCGCCATCGCTTGCGTCGTCAGTTGCACGAGCTGCGCAAGAAGCCTGATGAAACGAAGCTGGCGCAGTGGGTGGAGCGGGTGCAGGCGTCTTTTGCGCAGGTGACTTCGCGGCGCGCGAGCGTGCCGGCGATTCGTTATGACGAAAACCTGCCGATTGCCGCCAAGCGTGATGAAATCAAGGCCGCGTTGCTCAAGCATCAGGTGCTGATCATTGCCGGTGAAACCGGCTCGGGCAAAACCACGCAGTTGCCCAAGATCTGCCTGGAAATCGGTCGCGGCCAGCACGGTCTGATCGGCCACACCCAGCCGCGCCGGATCGCGGCGCGCAGCGTGGCCAGCCGGGTTGCGGAAGAGCTGGCCACACCATTGGGCGCGCTGGTCGGCTATCAGGTGCGTTTCGAGGACCAGAGTGACAGCAATACCCTGATCAAGCTGATGACCGACGGTATCCTGCTGGCCGAAACCCAGCATGACCGCTTTCTGGAGCGCTACGACACGATCATCGTCGACGAGGCCCATGAACGCAGCCTGAACATCGACTTCCTGCTCGGCTATCTGAAAACCCTGCTGCCACGGCGTCCGGACCTCAAGGTCATCATCACCTCGGCGACTATCGACCTGCAGCGTTTCTCCGCGCATTTCAACGATGCGCCTATCGTGGAAGTGTCCGGGCGAACCTTCCCGGTGGAAACCTGGTATCGGCCGCTGACCAGCGAGCAGGACGAGGAAGGCAACAGTGTCGAGGAAGACCTGACGGTCGATCAGGCCATTCTGGCGACACTGGACGAACTGGCGGCTTTCGAGCGCAGCGAGCGCAAGAGCCCCGGCGATGTGCTGGTGTTCCTGCCCGGCGAGCGGGAAATCCGTGACGCTGCGGAAGTGCTGCGCAAGGCCCAGCTCAAACACACCGAAATCCTGCCGCTGTATGCGCGCCTGTCGCCGGCCGAACAGCAGCGCATCTTCCAGTCGCATCCGGGACGGCGCGTGGTGCTGGCGACCAACGTGGCCGAAACCTCCCTGACGGTGCCCGGTATCCGTTATGTAATCGATACCGGTACTGCGCGGATCAGCCGCTACAGCTATCGGGCCAAGGTCCAGCGCCTGCCCGTCGAAGCCGTTTCCCAGGCCAGTGCCAACCAGCGTAAAGGTCGTTGTGGCCGGGTCGAGCCGGGGCTGTGTATCCGTCTGTACAGTGAAGAGGATTTCAACGGCCGTCCGGAATTTACCGATCCGGAGATTCTGCGCACCAACCTCGCGGCAGTCATCCTGCAGATGCTGCACCTGCGTCTGGGCGAAATTACCGACTTCCCGTTCATCGAGCCACCGGACGGCAAGGCCATCAGCGACGGCTTCAATCTGTTGCAGGAACTGTCGGCGGTCAATCGCGAAAACCAGCTCACGCCTTTGGGCCGGCAACTGGCGCGCTTGCCGGTTGATCCGCGCATGGGTCGCATGTTGCTGGAAGCGGCGAAGCAGGGCAGTTTGCAGGAAGTCCTGATCGTCGCCAGTGCCATGTCGGTGCAGGATGTGCGCGAGCGTCCGCCGGAGCGCCAGCAGGCGGCCGATCAGGCGCATGCACAATGGAAAGATGCAGACTCGGACTTTGCCGGGCTGGTCAATCTGTGGCGCGGTTTCGAGGAGCAGCGCCAGGCGTTGACGGCCAGCCCGTTGCGCAACTGGTGTCGACGCAACTTCCTCAACTACCTGCGGCTTCGTGAGTGGCGCGACTCGCACCGTCAACTGAGCCTGATCTGCCGCGACCTGCAACTGACCGTCAATAAAGAGCCGGCCGACTACCCTAAATTCCACAAGGCGATTCTTTCCGGCCTGCTGAGCCAGATCGGCCAGAAGGCGGAAGAGGGCGATTACCTCGGCGCGCGGCAGCGGCGCTTCTGGATTCATCCGTCTTCGGGGCTGGGCAAGAAACGTCCGCAATGGCTGATGACCGCCGAACTGGTCGAGACCACCAAACTGTATGCGCGCATGGTCGCCAGGATCGACGCTGACTGGATCGAGCCGCTGGCCGGGCATCTGGTCAAGAAAAACCATTTCGAGCCGCACTGGGAGAAAAAGCGCGGGCAGGTGGTGGCTTTCGAGCAGATCACTCTGTTCGGGCTGATCGTGGTCGGTCGTCGGCCGGTGCATTACGGGCCGGTCGATCCGGTGGTTTCGCGTGAGCTGTTTATCCGCGAAGGGCTGGTGCGTGGCGATATTCAGTCGCGCGCCAAATGCCTGAGCGCCAACACCCGGCTGCTGGAGCAACTGGACGAACTGGAAGCCAAGGCCCGGCGCCGCGATATTCTGGCCGACGAAGACACGCTCTACAGCTTCTACGAAGCGCGGATTCCGGCCGAGATTCACCAGACCGCCACCTTCGACAGCTGGTACAAGGTCAACAGTCAGAAAGACCCGCAACTGTTGATCATGCGCGAAGAGGATGTACTGGCCCGTGAAGCCAGTGAGGTCACGGCTGCGCAATATCCCGACACCTTGCGACTGGGCGAATTGAGCCTGGCGCTGACTTACCACTTCGAGCCCAATCACCCGCGTGACGGCGTGACCCTGCGCGTGCCTGCGCCGCTGTTGCTGTCGTTGCCGGTCGAGCGTCTGGAATGGCTGGTGCCGGGTTTGCTGGAAACCAAGTGCATTGCGCTGGTGCGTAACCTGCCCAAGGCCATCCGCAAGAACTTTGTGCCGGTGCCGGACTTCGTGAAGGCAGCCTTGCAGCGCATCACCTTTGGTGAAGGTTCGTTGCCTCAGGCACTGGGGCGCGAATTGTTGCGCATGACGGGCGCCAGAGTGGCGGACGAAGCCTGGGCCGAAGCGGCGCAGCAGCTTGAAAATCACTTGAAGATGAACCTGGAAATTCTCGACGGCAGCGGCAAGTTCCTCGGTGAAGGCCGCGATCTGGCCGAACTGACGGCGCGCTTTGCCGAAGCCAGCCAGGCCGCGCTCGCCGTGCCGCAAAGCGCGAAGAGCCAGCAGCCGGTGGAAGCCAAGGTATTCGCTCCGGTGGCGCAGAAGACCCAGCAGAACATTGCCGGGCTATCGATGACGGTGTATCCGGCCTTGGTCGAAGAGGGCGGAACGGTCAAGGAAGGGCGCTTCTCGACCCAGGCCGAGGCCGAGTATCAGCATCGCCGTGCCTTGCAGCGTCTGCTCCTGCAGCAACTGGCCGAGCCGGCCAGGTTCCTGCGCAGCAAACTGCCGGGCCAGACCGAGCTTGCGCTGTTGTATCGCGAACTGGGGCGTATCGATGCGCTGGTCGAAGACATTCTGCTGGCCAGCCTCGACAGTTGCGTGCTGGACGGTGAAACCGAATTGCCGCGCGACGGTGCGGGGCTGCTGTCGCTGGCCGAGCGCAAGCGTAGCAACTGGACCGAGCATGCCGAGCGTCTGGCGAAGCTGACGCTGGAAATCCTCAAGCTCTGGCACGGTCTGCAAAAACGCTTCAAGGGCAAGATTGACCTGGCCCAGGCGGTGGCGCTGAACGACATCAAGTCGCAGTTGGGGCAATTGGTGTATCCGGGGTTCGTGCGCGAAACGCCTGCCGTATGGCTCAAGGAACTGCCGCGTTACCTGAAAGCCATCGAAATGCGCCTGGAAAAACTGCCGGCCCAGGTACAGAAGGACCGGGTCTGGAGCATCGAGTTGTCCGGTTTGTGGGCGCAATATCAGGCCCGGGCCTCCAAGCATGCCCAGGAAGGCAAGCGCGATCCGGAGCTGACGGTTTACCGCTGGTGGCTGGAAGAATACCGAGTGTCGCTGTTCGCGCAGCAACTGGGCACCAAAATCCCGGTATCGGACAAACGTTTGAACAAACAATGGACCCAGGTGGAAGCCTAGGCTGAGGTTCTCCCCGGTAGGAGTGAATGAATTGGCTCTGTCTGCATGAAGTGTTGCAAGTCAGTAAGAGGGCTGTGGGAGGCAGCGCTGTACCAGAGACACCACAACACTATGGAATGGCGTTCCCGGTCGCCTGACTAGCGCCAAACCCCCGCCGTTATGGCACACTTCGCGCCTTGCCTTGAAGTGTGCCGCGGGGTTTCGTCTTGCCTTTGCAGCCCATTTTTACGTACGTATTGGTACGCTGGTTCCAATAGTTGTTGGCCGCCACTTACCGTACTCGACAGCTCACTACCAGCAACATTCATAAGAGAGGAACGACCGTGCATAACGTCGTCATCAGCGGCACAGGCCTGTACACCCCGGCCAACAGCATCTCAAACGAAGAGCTGGTGCAGTCTTTCAATACCTATGTCGGTCAATTCAACAGCGACAACGCTGCCGCCATCGAACGCGGTGAAGTCGAGGCGCTGAGTGAATCCAGTGTGGCGTTCATCGAAAAGGCCTCGGGTATCAAGAGCCGCTTTGTGATGGACAAGCAAGGCATCCTCGATCCGCAGCGCATGAAGCCCAATCTGCCGGAGCGTTCCAACGACGAGTGGTCGATTCTGTGCCAGATGGGCGTTGCAGCTGCCGAGCAGGCCTTGCAACGCGCCGGCAAGACCGCCGCCGATATCGATGGCGTGATCGTCGCCTGTTCCAATCTGCAACGTGCCTACCCGGCGATCTCCATTGAAATCCAGTCTGCTCTTGGCGTGCAGGGTTATGGCTTCGACATGAACGTTGCCTGTTCCTCGGCCACGTTCGGGATTCAGGCGGCCTGCAACAGTGTGCAACTGGGCCAGGCCCGTGCGCTGCTGGTCATCAGCCCGGAGATCTGCACCGCGCATCTGAATTTCCGTGATCGCGACAGCCACTTCATCTTTGGCGACGGTGCAACTGCCGTGGTGGTCGAGCGTGCCGATCTGGCGACGTCCGCGCATCAGTTCGATATCGTCAGCACCAAGCTGTTGACCACTTTCTCCAACAACATTCGCAACAATTTCGGATTCCTCAATCGGACCTCGGATGAAGGTGAGGGCGCGCCAGACAAGCTGTTCGTCCAGGAAGGCCGCAAGGTGTTCCGCGATGTCTGCCCAATGGTGGCCGAACTGGTCGCGACCCACTTGAATGAAAACGGCCTCAATGCCAGTGACGTGCAGCGTTTCTGGTTGCATCAGGCCAACCTGAGCATGAACCACCTGATCGTCAGGAAACTGCTGGGCCGTGAAGCCAGCGTTGAAGAAGCGCCGGTGATTCTTGATCGCTATGCCAATACCAGCTCTGCCGGTTCGGTGATTGCCTTTCACAGCTATCAGGACGATTTGCCCAAGGGCGCACTGGGTGTGCTCAGTTCATTCGGGGCAGGTTATTCGATTGGCAGCGTGATCCTGCGCAAGCGTTGATCAGGGCGCCAGGATACGTAGAAAGAAATACAGGCTGAGCATTGGCAGATCGACGGATGATGGGGATCGATTGCCAATGTCAGCCTGTAAAAAACAAGAGCGTTTAGCGGGTACTCTTAGAACTTGGCTTCCATGTCCAGCTGCAGCGTGTTGGCATCTGCATCACGCATTGTTGTAGTAGCGTAGTCGGCTTTGGTCAGGAAATAGGTTGCGCCGACCGAGAAGTTCTTGTCGATTTCGTAACCAACTTTTAGCTTGTGACCGCGCGAACCGGTGGTGCCGTTGGCGAAGTCCGAATCGGTGAAGGCGCCGACCACAGCGTTACGCTGAGTGTCGCGGTAGTTGTAGTCCAGGTTGAAACCGAACACCTTGGTCTTCACACCGGTCAGCCAGGCAGTGTCCTGATCGTCGGTGCTGTCGTTGTTGACGATGTACTGGCCGTACAGTGCCAGCGGCAGGCCCAGGCCGCCGATGTCGATCTGGCCGAAACCTTCATACAGACGGAACTGGTTGGTGGTGTTGCCGTTGACGCGCAGGGCCGCACTGTCCTTGTCGTTGCGGAAACCATACATGCTGCCGCCGAGGGTGACTTTCAGGTCGTCGGTCGGTGCGAAGCGGGCACCCAACTGGCCAGCGTACATGCTCAGGTCGTGGCGGAACTGAGTGCCGTCGCCATCGATGTTGTCCTTGAGGGTGTAGTGACCGGCGCTACCGAACAGTTCGGTCTTGCCGCCCAGCGGGTAGCTGTAAGTCGCTGCCAGACCTTCAGGGTTGATGTCGCCATCCCAGATCACGTCGCCCATGCTGACCCACGGTTGCAGCATCTTGCCGCCGATCACGTGCAGGTTCTTGACTGCGGTAGGCGCGTAGTCGATGTAACCCAGGTCCAGCCACAGGTCTTTCTTGGCGAAATAGTTATCCAGGTCCACGTTGGTGGAGCGGGCGTCGCCAGTGGTGCCGCCGCTGGCGATACGGATACCGGTGCTCACTTGCGGGTTGATTTCGGTGTAGGCGCCCAGACGGGCACGGATGCGTTGGCGATCCTTGTCCTGCGAGTTGGTCTGGCCATCGATGTTGATGGTTTCCTGACGCACGCGCACGTCACCCTTGAACTGGGTCTTGGTGGCCCAGGCAATTTTCTTCTCGAACTCGGCCTGAGAGGCGGATTTGCTCTGCTGGATGTCGGCCAGGGCTTGTTTCTGAGCCTGCTGATCCTTTGCCAGTTCGGTCTGCAACTCAGCGTATTGAGCCTGGTTGATCGAGCCGTTGGCCCTGAGCATGTCCAGCAGTTTAGCGTCGACTGCGGCATTGGCCGAAACACTCATGGCCAGTGCCAGGCTGCCGGAAAGGGCGGCTGCAGTACGTGTAGAAACAAGACGCATGTCAATCTCCATAACTGAATAGCGGATGGCGAAGACCATCCTTGAATACCACCCCACAGGCAGGGCTTGGTGAGGGCTAGTACCCTCTGTTCTAAAAACAGGCGCCAGTATTACGACTGGTTATTTCAGAAAGGTGGCAATACGATGGCATGTTGGTGACGATTGAAAGTCTGTAATGCGCGAGCTAGAGCCTTCGCCGCAACAATGGGTGAACATTGCGCTTCGATGGGGGATACTGCTGCGTCCTCCGATTTGCCTGGAAACCTGCATGTTCGTCCCGACTGCCAGCCTCAGCGATGTCGTGCCCGCGCACTGGGATGCGCTGGTTCCCGACGGGCAACCTTTTCTTCGCCACGCCTTTCTCAGTGCCCTGGAAGACAGCGGCAGTCTCGGGCCGCGTTCGGGCTGGAAGGCCGAGCATCTGCTGCATTACCAGGGTGGCGAGCTGGTTGCTGCATTGCCCGCCTACCGCAAATGGCATTCGTACGGTGAGTACGTGTTCGATCACGGCTGGGCCGACGCCTGTCGGCGGGCTGGCATCGGCTATTACCCCAAATTGCTGGCGGCGGTGCCGTTCAGTCCGGTAAGTGGCACGCGGGTCCTGGCGCAGACGCCAGAGGCCGGTATGCACTTACTGGCAGGGCTGCCCGACTATCTGCAGGCTGAAAGCCTGTCGAGCGCGCATGTGAATTTCACCGATCCAGCCGCCGACGCCTTGCTGGCCGGGCAGCAAGGCTGGCTGCAGCGCTATGGTTGCCAGTTCCACTGGCACAATCGCGGCTATCGGGACTTTCAGGATTTTCTCGACGCCTTGAGCTCGCGCAAACGCAAGCAGATGCGCAAGGAGCGCGAGCAGGTGGCGGGGCAGGGGATCGAGTTTGAGTGGCTGGAAGGTTCGCAGATGAGCGAAGTGCTGTGGGACTTCGTCTATGCCTGCTATTCCAATACCTATGAAGTGCGTGGGCAGGCGCCTTACCTGACTCGGGAGTTCTTCAGCCTGCTGGCCGAGCGCATGCCTGAGGCGATTCGCGTGGTACTGGCTCGCCAGGGCCAGCGTCCGGTGGCCATGGCCTTCAGCCTTACCGGCGGCGACAGTTTCTATGGCCGCTATTGGGGCTGCCTGGCCGAGTTCGACCGCCTGCATTTCGAGACCTGTTTCTATCAGGGCATGGATTACGCCATCGAAAAAGGCCTACAGCGTTTCGATGCCGGTGCTCAGGGTGAGCACAAGCTTATTCGCGGTTTCGAGCCGAAAATCACCCATTCCTGGCACTACCTGCTGCATCCGGGGTTGAAGGACGCCGTGAGTGATTTTCTCGATCAGGAACGAGTCGGTATTCTGGCTTACGCTGAGGATGCGCGCAGCGCCTTGCCCTACCGAAACACCGGCTCGTAGGAGCGAACAAGTCCTGCATCCAGGTTTTTCGCGAATGAATTCGCTCCCACAGGTCGTATCAATCCACCCCTACAAACCCGCCGGTCTGGTGCTGCCACAACCGCGCATACAGTCCGCCATGGGCCAGCAGTTCGGCGTGGGTGCCGGTTTCTGCTATGCGGCCTTTCTCCAGCACTACCAGACGATCCATACGTGCAATGGTCGAGAGACGGTGGGCGATGGCGATTACGGTCTTGCCTTGCATCAGGGTTTCCAGGCTTTCCTGGATCGCGGCTTCGACTTCCGAGTCCAGGGCCGAAGTGGCTTCGTCCATGATCAGTATCGGCGCGTCCTTGAGCAGTACGCGGGTAATCGCGATGCGTTGCCGCTGCCCCCCGGACAGCTTCACGCCACGTTCCCCGACATGCGCATCGAAACCGGTTCGGCCTTCGGAGTCCGACAGTTGCGGGATGAACTCTTCGGCGCGGGCCTTGTGTACCGCGTCCCATAGCTGCTCTTCGGTCGCCCCTGGATTGCCATACAGCAGGTTGTCGCGGATCGAGCGGTGCAGCAGCGAAGTGTCCTGGGTGATCATGCCGATCTGCGCCCGCAGACTTTCCTGAGTCACTTCGGAAATATCCTGGCCATCGATCAGAATCCTGCCCGCCTGCACGTCGTACATGCGCAGCAGCAGGTTCACCAAGGTCGACTTACCCGCACCGGAAGGTCCGATCAGGCCGATTTTCTCGCCGGGCCGGATATCCAGATTGAGGTTGTGGATGATGCCGTTGCCATTGCCGTAATGAAAATCCACACCCTCGAATTTCACGCCGCCCTTGTCGATCTGCAGTTTTGAAGCGCCAGGGCTGTCGGTCACCGTTACCGGTTGCGAGATGCTTTCCAGGCCGTCCTGCACGGTGCCGATATTCTCGAAAATCCCGTTGACCACCCACATGATCCAGCCGGACATGTTGACGATGCGGATCACCAGCCCGGTCGCCAGGGCGATGGCGCCCACCGAGATCAGCGACTGGGTCCAGAGCCACAGGGCCAGGCCGGTGGTAGACACGATCAGCAGACCGTTCATGGAGGTGATGACGGTGTCCATGGCGGTGACCACCCGAGCGGCCATCTGGGTCTTGTGGGTGTGTTCGCTGATGGCTTCGCGGGCGTATTGCTGCTCGAAGTTGGTGTGGGCGAACAGCTTGAGGGTGGTGATGTTGGTGTAGCCATCGACGATTCGCCCCATGAGCCTGGAGCGGGCATCGGAAGACACCACCGAGCGTTCCTTGACCCTGGGCACGAAGTACATCAGCGACAGGATGTAGGCAATGATCCACAGCATCAGCGGAATCATCAGGCGCCAGTCGGCTTCGGCGAACAGCACCAGCGAACTGATGGCGTAGATCAGCACATGCCACAGGGCATCCACGGCCTGCACGGCCGAGTCGCGCAGCGAGTTACCGGTCTGCATGATGCGCTGGGCGATGCGTCCGGCGAAGTCGTTCTGGAAGAAGTTGATGCTCTGCTTGAGCACGTAGCTGTGGTTCTGCCAGCGGATCATGTTGGTCATGCCGGGGCTGATGGTCTGGTGCACCAGCAGGTCATGCAGGCCGACAAACACCGGTCGCAGCAGCAGAGTCACGACCACCATCCAGATCAGGTCACTGCCATGTACCGTGAAAAAATCCTTGGCGGGCGTGGTCTGTGCCAGGTCGATGATGCGGCTCAGGTAGCTGAACAGCGCCACTTCGATCAGCGCGCCAATCAGCCCGACCACCAGCAGTGCAGTGAAAACCGGCCACACCTGGCGCAGGTAGTAGATGTAGAACGCTAGAACGGTATTGGGTGGGGAGGCGGTAGGGGCGTCTCGGAAGGTATCGATCAGCTTTTCAAAACGACGATAAAGCATTGGCTATGACACCCACGCAAGGTGGGTTCTCCTCGATGATTGGAAGCGCTCCCGTACAGAACGTATGAGCCCTGCCTGAATACAGGGCTGCATGCGTCCGGATTTCCTTTTACTCGACGCGCTTGGCCGACTTGATCAGGATCGGGTCGACAGGCACGTTCTGCATGCCTTTCTGGTTGCCGGTCCGGGCGTTGACGATCTGGTCTACCACGTCCATGCCCTTGACCACTTTGCCGAACACCGCGTAACCGTAGTCACGCACGCCGTTGTCGAGCATGGCGTTGTCATTGGTGTTGATGAAGAACTGGCTGGTCGCCGAGTTCACGTTCGAGGTACGGGCCATGGCGATGGTGCCGCGCACGTTATGCAGGCCATTTTGCGCTTCGTTCTTGATCGGGTCCTTGGTTTCCTTCTGCACCAGATACTGAGTGAAGCCGCCACCCTGGACCATGAAGCCCGGAATCACGCGATGGAAAATGGTGTTGTTGTAGAAACCGCTGTCGACATAACCCAGGAAGTTCCGGGTGCTGATCGGTGCCTTTTCGTCCGCGAGTTCGAGTTCGATTTCGCCGAAGCTGGTGTTCAGTACGACATGCGTAGCCTTGGCCGGAGGCTGGGCAGCCATCAGGTTGGCGGCGAACAGCACGGAGCAGGCGGCGAGGGCGATTTTTTTCAGCATGGGGCAGAGAGTCCTTCAGTGATATGTCGACTGTGGCTGGCAAGGTAACCACGTTTGGCTTTTTTTGCCCAGTGGGACCTGCAACCGCGGATATGAACAGCCTGCGGTTTTCAGACCTTTGGCGAGGCGATGAATTCCAGCACGGTTCGATTGAATTGCTCGGGCTGGTCCAGCGGCGTGGCGTGTCTGGAATCCTTGATGACCACCAGCCGTGCGTTGGGCAACTGTCTGACGTAGGCTTCCTTGAGTGCTACGGGAGTGTAGTCGCGGTCGGCGCTGATGATCAGGGTCGGGCAGGTGATACGAGCCAGTTTTTTCTCCACGCCCCAGCCGACGATTGCATCGAAACTGGCCAGATAGGCGCGTTTGTCGTTGCGGCTCCAGCGTTCGGCCATTTTCTGGCGCAGTTCGGCCTGTTCCGGTTTGGGGAACAACAATTTGTCCAGCGCATGACCCAATGTATTCATGCTCACCACCCGCGACAGGGTCCAGCGCCGGATCAGTTGCAGCAAGTCGCTAAAGCTCCTGACCTTGACCTGTGGCGCACTGTTGACCACGCACAGGCTCTTGAGCAGATGGGGTTGATCGACCGCCAGTTGAAAGCCGACCATCCCGCCCATGGACAGGCCGATCACATGCACCGGGCCCAGGTGCAGATGCTCGATCAGGGCTTCGACATCGGCGCTGAAACCCTTGATGCTGTAGCGTTCATGGGGCTTGTCCGAGCGTCCGTGGCCGCGGGCATCCATGACAATCACCCGATAGTGCTCGGCCAGCGCCGGGATCTGGTATTCCCAGTCCTGGCAACTGGAGCCGAGGCCGTGCAGCAGTAATACCGGTTCGCCCTGGCCGTATTCCTCGTAGTGCAGCGAACAGCCGTCATGCTCGAAAAAAGTCATGGGTCCTTCCCTGTCAGGCTTGTTGAGGCGCCGCGAATGCCACTGTCAGCGGTGCCGTGTCGAAGGTGCGGATCAAGTCGATCAGAATCTGTGTCGCCGGGCCCAGCGGTTTGTCCTTGCTGGAGTACAGATAGAACGACGGGTTGCGACTGCGCCCCTTGTCCAGCGGCAGGACCTTGAGTACGCCTTCCTTGAGTTCGCGCTCGATCATGTGCCGCGGCAGCCAGGCAAAGCCCAGCCCGCTGCTGACAAAGGTGGTCGCCGTGCCAAGGCTGCCGACCGTCCAGCGCTGTTCGGCGCCGAGCCAGCCAACGTCGCGGGGCTGCTGCCGGCCCGAGTCGCGAATCACCACTTGCAACTGGCTTTCCAGATCCTGGAACGTCAGTTCACGGTTGGCCTGATGCAAGGGATGTTCGGGATGGGCGACTGCAATGAACTCCACGGTGTTCATCTCGGTGCCCAGATAGCCGGGAATGCTGAAGCCGCTGATGGCCAGGTCGGCCACGCCTTCGAGCAGTACTTCCTCGACCCCGGACAACACCTCTTCACGCAAACGCACCCGGCATCCACGGCTTTGCGGCATGAACGCCGTCAAGGCGCGCACCAGTCGCGCGGTAGGATAGGCTGCATCGACCACCAGCCGCACTTCGGCCTCCCAGCCCTGTTCCATATGATGGGCCAGGTCTTCCAGCTGGCTGGCCTGCTTGACCAGTTGCCGCGAGCGTCGCAACAGCACTTCACCGGCTTCGGTCAGCACCGCCTTGCGTCCATCGATGCGTAGCAGCGGCACACCGAGTTGATCCTGCATCCGCGCCACGGTGTAGCTCACCGATGATTGCGAACGATGCAAGGCCTCGGCGGCCTGGGCAAAGCCACCGTGATCGACAACGGCCTGCAAGGTGCGCCATTGATCGAGGGTCACGCGAGGGGCTTTCATTCAGTTATTCCTTTTTTCATCTCGATTGTCCTACTCTGACAATCCCTGCTCTGGAGACTGACGGATGAACAGACTGTGCTGCGTATTACTGGCGATGTTGCCCTTGAGTGCCTTTGCCTACCCCATCGAGGTGGAGAAGCAGTATCAGGGCGTGCAGATCGACTACAACAGCCACGACACCTATCACGACACCGGTTCGATCACCGTGAACAACTACGGCAGTGTCGATGCCAAGTGCTCGGTGGTGTTTCGCAATGGCCCGGAAGCGCCACGCACACGACGGATACAGGTCGCAGCCGGGAAAAGCGTCGATGTCACCTCCAAGTTCAACCGGAGCATTATCAAGCTGCGAATCAAGCTGAACTGTGAACCCGCCTGAAAACGAGAGTAGAACGCTCTGGCGGTTAAAACAAATTTTTAGATGTATAGCAGCAGTTTTTTGCTCTTTTTTATCGATAGGTTCACGTTTAGCCTTCTCTCCATCGACTCACCACATTCTTCGATGGAGATCTCAGGCATGTCCCGCGTACTGATTATCGAAAGCAGCGCCCGCCAACAGGATTCGGTTTCACGTCAGCTGACGCAGCAATTCATCAGCCAGTGGAAAACTGCGCATCCGGGCGATGAAATCAGTGTGCGTGACCTGGGCCTCGATCCAGTGCCGCATCTGGACGCGACGCTGCTGGGCGGCTGGATGAAGCTGGCCGAGCAGCGCAACGCCACCGAACAGGCCGCGCTGGAACGCTCGAACCTGCTCACCGAAGAGCTGGTTGGTGCCGACGTGCTGGTCCTGGCAGCGCCCATGTACAACTTCACCATCCCCAGCACCCTCAAGGCCTGGTTCGATCATGTACTGCGCGCCGGTGTGACCTTCAAGTACGGCGAAACCGGTCCTCAAGGCCTGCTGACCAACAAACGCGCCTTCGTCCTGACTGCCCGCGGCGGCATCTATACCGGCAGCAGCATGGATCATCAGGAACCCTACCTGCGTCAGGTACTGGCTTTTGTCGGCATTCACGATGTCAGCTTCATCCATGCCGAAGGCCTGAACATGGGCGCCGAGTTCAGTGAAAAAGGCTTGAACCACGCGATCGCCAGACTGACCGAAGTAGCCTGATTCCCTTATAGCAATCCCCTTGGCACCTCCCGCTCCTGGGTGCATGGCCCGATTCCTCTTGTTGTGAGGGGAATCGGGCTTTTCTTTTTCTCCAGTTTTTTCGCAGTGTGGGACCGGATTTATCCGGGAAGGCATTGTTTCTGTCGGCGAAGATGCTGTGAATGTACAGGCCTCTTCCCGGATAAATCCGGTCCCACAGGATAATTGACACACAGATTGCTGCTAGACACCCAAACCACCAACCCGCTATGTTCGCGGCCTTCAAAAAAGGGGCGCTCATGGGCTATTTACTTATCGTGACGCTGATCCAGGCGTTTTCCTTCAGCCTGATCGGCGTTTATCTGGCAGGCCATGTCGACAGCTATCTCGCGGTGCTGATTCGTGTAGTCCTGGCCGGGCTGGTATTCATCCCGCTGACTCGCTGGCGTCAGGTCGAACCGCGTTTCATGCGCGGCATGCTGCTGATTGGCGCGCTGCAATTCGGCATCACCTATGTCTGCCTGTACCTGAGCTTCCGCGTCCTGACCGTGCCGGAAGTGCTGCTGTTCACCATCCTCACACCGCTGCACGTGACCCTGATCGAAGACGCCCTCAACCGCCGCTTCAACCCATGGGCCTTGCTGGCTGCGCTGGTCGCGGTACTGGGCGCAGGCGTGATTCGCTACGACGGCCTGGACGGCGACTTCC
Source organism: Pseudomonas cichorii (assembly GCF_003700275.1). Classification (GTDB taxonomy): domain Bacteria; phylum Pseudomonadota; class Gammaproteobacteria; order Pseudomonadales; family Pseudomonadaceae; genus Aquipseudomonas; species Aquipseudomonas cichorii_B. The sequence continues at coordinate 73,852 of NZ_RBRE01000039.1, forward strand.
TCGGTGGCTTCCTGCTGTTGCAACTGGCCAACTTCACCTACGCCGCCGGCCAGGTCCTGTACAAACATCTGGTGGCCCGCCATCCGAGCGACCTGCCGCACTACCGGCGCTTCGGCTATTTCTACCTCGGTGCACTGGCGGTGGTTCTGCCGGCCTTCCTGATGTTCGGCAATCCGCAGAACGTTCCGAACGACACACAGCAATGGAGCGTGCTGCTGTTTCTGGGGCTGTGTTCCACGGCGCTGGGGATGTATTGGTGGAACAAGGGGGCATGCCTTGTGTCCGGTTCGACCCTGGCGGTATTCAACGTCCTGCATGTGCCAATCGGGCTGCTGGTCAACCTGCTGATCTGGAATCAGCATGAATCGCTAAGCCGCCTGTTCATTGGCGGCTCGCTGATTCTGGTGTCGTTGTGGATCAGTCGCCTGGGTATCAGGCCGGCATTGGCCCGGCCTTAGATTTCAGTCTTTCAGGCAGGCGCCCGCACAGGCCTGGCGACATTCGCCACCGCCAGCCCTGTGCGCATATCCGCGCCGCTAGGCTGCTGATACAGGCTCAAGCCAAATTCCGGCAGCACCGCCAGCATATAGTCGAACACATCCCCTTGAATCCGCTCGTACTCGGCCCACACGGTGGTGCGGGTGAAGCAGTAGATTTCCAGCGGAATGCCTTGGGCTGTGGTTTCCAGCTGGCGGACCATGCAGGTCATGTCCGGGTGAATGTCGGGATGGCTTTTCAGGTAGGCCAGTGCATAGGCGCGGAAGGTGCCGATGTTGGTCATGCGCCTGCGGTTGGCCGAGAGTTCGGCGACATTGCCCTGGGCCTTGTTCCAGGCTAGCAGTTCAGCCTGTTTGCGACCGATGTAGTCGGTCAGCAGATGCACCTGGGTCAGGCGATGTTCCTCGTCGTCGCGCACGAAGCGTACGCCGCTGGCGTCGATGAACAGGCTGCGCTTGATCCGCCGCCCGCCCGATTGCTGCATGCCGCGCCAGTTGCGGAACGACTCGGACATCAGGCGCCAGGTCGGGATCGAGACGATGGTCTTGTCGAAGTTCTGCACCTTGACCGTATGCAGGGTGATATCCACGACATCCCCATCGGCGCCGACCTGAGGCATTTCGATCCAGTCGCCGACCCGCAGCATGTCATTGCTGGTCAGTTGGACGCTGGCAACGAATGACAGCAGGGTGTCCTTGTAGACCAACAGGATAACCGCCGACATCGCACCCAGACCCGACAGCAGCAACAGCGGTGAACGGTCGATCAGGGTGGCGACGATGATGATTGCGGCAAAGATATACAGGATCATCTTGGCCAGTTGCACGTAACCCTTGATCGAGCGGGTTCGGGCGTGTTCGGTGCGGGCATAGATTTCGAGCAGGGCGTTGAGCAGGGCGCCGATGGCCAGGGTCATGAACAGAATGGTGACGGCCAGGGCCATGTTGCCGATGACGTTCTTGCCGGTTGCGCTCAAGCCCGGCACCAGGTTCAGGCCGAACTGGATGACCAGCGATGGGGCTATCTGCGCCAGACGATGGAACACCTTGTTGTGGCGCAAATCATTGAGCCAGTGCAGGGCAGGCTGGCGACCCAGCATCTTCATGCCGTGCAGTATCAGGAAACGGGCCAGTCGGCCCAGCAGGAATGCGGTGCCCAGCAATACGACCAGGGCCAGGCCGGTATGCAGCCATGGATGTTGATCGAGCATGCCCCAGAGTTCCTGGGTGCGGCGCCAAAGCGATTGAATATCCATAAAACAGAAAAATCCCGTAAAGAAAAAAGGGGGGAGCGATTAGAGCATTCTTGCCTTGCCGATTGCAGCCAAACTTAAATCAAGCAACAAAATCCACCCAGAGTGGTAAAGAAACTCGGCCCCGGCGCTCGAAACCGTTACGCTATGCAGCTGTATTTTTGTATTTCGCCGAGGTAACACCCGTGTTTTCCGAATTCGCCCTGCACGAACGCCTGCTTAAAGCCGTGGCCGAGCTTAAATTTGTCGAGCCTACGCCCGTGCAGGCCGCCGCTATTCCGCTGGCATTGCAAGGGCGTGACCTGCGGGTGACGGCTCAGACCGGTAGCGGCAAGACTGCCGCGTTTGTGTTACCGATCCTCAATCGCCTGATCGGCCCGGCCAAGGTACGGGTCGATATCCGCGCGGTGATTCTGCTGCCGACCCGCGAGCTGGCCCAGCAGACCCTCAAGGAAGTCGAGCGTTTTTCGCAGTTCACCTTCATCAAGGCCGGTCTGATTACCGGTGGCGAAGACTTCAAGGTCCAGGCCGCGATGCTGCGCAAGGTGCCGGATATCCTGATCGGCACGCCGGGTCGTCTGCTGGAACACCTCAACGCTGGCAACCTGGACCTCAAGCTGGTTGAAGTGCTGGTGCTCGACGAAGCCGACCGCATGCTGGACATGGGTTTCTCCGAAGACGTCGAGCGTCTGGCGGGCGAATGCGCGGATCGTCAGCAGACCATGCTGTTCTCGGCCACGACCGGCGGCGCCGGTCTGCGGGAAATGATCCACAAGGTACTGAAAGACCCACAGCACCTGCTGCTCAACAACGTCAGCGAGCTGGCTTCCGGTACTCGTCAGCAGATCATCACTGCTGACCACAACGTCCACAAGGAACAGGTCCTCAACTGGCTGCTGGCCAACGAGACTTACCAGAAAGCCATTGTGTTCACCAACACCAAGGCCATGGCCGACCGTCTGTACGGGCGTCTGGTCGCGCAGGAATACAAGGCGTTCGTGCTGCACGGCGACAAGGACCAGAAAGACCGCAAGGCCGCCATCGAGCGCCTGAAGCAGGGCGGTGCCAAGATTCTGGTGGCTACCGATGTTGCGGCGCGTGGTCTGGATGTGGATGGCCTGGATCTGGTCATCAACTTCGACATGCCCCGCAGCGGCGATGATTACGTGCACCGTGTCGGTCGTACCGGCCGTGCCGGCAGCGAAGGCCTGGCGATTTCCCTGATCTGCCACGGTGACTGGAACCTGATGTCCAGCATCGAGCGCTACCTCAAGCAAAGCTTCGAGCGCCGCACCATCAAGGAAATCAAAGGCACCTACGGCGGGCCGAAGAAGGTCAAGGCGTCGGGCAAGGCTGTAGGCACCAAGAAGAAAAAGACCGACAGCAAGGGTGACAAGAAAAAAGTCGCCGCCAAAGGGCCGACCAAGCGCAAATCCGCCAACCGTCCGAAGTCGGACTCGCTGGTGAGCAAGGACGGCATGGCTCCGTTGAAGAAACGCAACACTCCGGCTCCTGCTGCCGAGTGATGCCTTTTCGCGGATGAATCCGCTCCTGCCCTGGGAGCGAATTCATCCGCGAAGCTCTTGTTACTCCTCCGCCTTCTGCGCAGCCGCTTCCAGCTCCTTCAATCGCTCATCGATCAACTGGCATTTGTCCGGCATGTCCTTGCTGGCGGTTTCCAGTTGCATGTCTTGCAACTCCTGATTGATTTCCCGGGCCTTCTGCGGGTTCTGCCGGGTGAGGGTCTTGACCTTTTCCGCCAGTTGCTCGCGCTTGGCAGTCGCTTCCTCCGCTGTGCAGGCCCAGGCCGGGACGGCGGACAGCAGGGCGAAGGCGGTGGCAATGCTCAGTAACCTTTTCATGCGCACTCCTGTTTGCGTGACGGGTTCGGGTTCATGCCGGTGGAGCCTTCGCGGTCACCGAAAGTTCACCTGCACCGCCGGGCGTACGGGCTGAACGGTCGTCGCGCAGGCGGGTCACAATTTTGAGTCGCAAGCCTGTGGCAGGACGTCATGGGCCATTCATCCATGTTGGACGGAGGTTTTACAAAATGGCTTATAACTGGGACCTTATCGAACGTCTGCTCCATGAAGTACAGAACAGCGCTGGCGAGTCCTTTGCCCCGCGCAAATATGCCGAAGATTATGCGGTGGCTAAGGCGGCCGAGGGCGATGCGGTCGGTAATCTGGATCACTTGAAGACTGAAGCGGCCGATCTGGAAGCGCTACTGCTCAAGCACGGCTATATTGAGCCGCGTCCGGAAGAGGAGGGCGGGACCGGCTCGAACTTCATCCTGACGGCACGTGGCTCAAGCCTGCTGGCCATGATCGACAGCAGCATTCCGGGTAACGACCATCCGCGCCAGGTGCTGGATGAACAAGCCGATGCCCTCGACCCTTCGACCTTCGATGAGGTGGCGTCCAAGGCGCAGGTGGCCTGAGGCCGCTCATGCCTTTTGTTGTGAGGCCTTCAGGCAATCCAGATCGGAGAAGTCCTTGCGCATGTCCGCGATTCGGCTCAGCAAACGTGTACGTTGTTCGGGTGTGCTCTGAGCGATAACGTCCACGATAAGCTGGATCGCGGCATGTTCCGCCTTGTTGTAAATCTGGCGATATTCCGGGGTCCAGAAGGTTTCCCGGTTCTGCAGCAAGGCAGCGATGCGCTGCGGGAAGTCGCTGGACTGACGCTGTTGTACCGTGGCCAGGAACAGATTCTGCCAATGGCTGCGGTTGTCCAGCCAGGCCCGATTGTGTTCGCCCAGTGAGACCGACCAGCTCTGCACCCGGGCCTTCTGGCCGGGGCTCAATTTGCCGAGCCAGGGCGTCAAACGTTGCTCCATGCGCTCGGCGCGTTCGGCGACCTGCTTGTCCAGCGGCTCGTTGAGGCGTTTGCTTTCCTGCTTGCGCTGGTCCTTGGCAAAGGCGTTCTGCATCTCCTGAACCTGCCTGTCATCGAAACGGGCCAGTAATTCGATCGCCGAAGGTGTGATCTGCCGGGAGATTTTCGCGATGGCTTCCTTGGCTTCCTCGGTTCTGGCTTCCAGTTCGGTTTCATTGACCTGATCGGTCTGCACCATGTGTTCCAGTCGGTCGAGCCAGGTCAGGTAATCGGGGAGTTGTGTGCTGCAATGCCAGCTCAAATGCTGTTTGAGACGGTCGTCGAGCCAGTTTTTCTGCGGCCGGCTCATGTCGAGATAGTCGCTGAGCGTCCAGGGAATGATCACGTCCAGATTGCGATACGCCAGGCCCACCTGACTGCATGCCGCGAACAACGGCAAGGCCATCAACAGCGTAATGAAGGCTTTGAAACAATGCATGACAACTCCTCGTCGCATTGAGTGACTGTAGAGGAGTGTAGGGGCTGGCAGTTCAACTTACCTGGAAGCCTGCAGGAAAAGCCGTTACCTGAAGTATCTAGAAAAACGAACGCACGGCCTTGATGGTGAACATCCCTTCGCAGCGCGAATTGTGGCCGCTGTAGACACTGCAACCGCCGCCACTGAGGCTCGATCCGCTGTAGATCAGGTTCATGTCGATCCCCAGCCAGGGTCGCGACAGGTTCAGTGACCAGTCGTTGAAGCCGCTGATCAATGCGCCGTCATCACCGGTTTGCGGGGTGTCGAACTGGTGATTGGCATATTGCATGCGAACCCCCAGGCCCAGTTGTTCGATGGCGCCCAGGTCGACGAACAGCGTGCTGTTACGCACCCCGACATCATTGCTGAAGGCCGCGCCGACCCGACTGTCGAGCACGCGCAGCCCGGCATAGAATTCATGGCTGTCGATCTGGCTGGTATCGGGATAGCTGTAGCGAATCATCCCCAGTTCGTAGCCCAGGGTATTGTCGAAAGGTTTCTTGAAGCCCATGTAGGAGTCGACTTCCAGCGTCGTATCCTCGTTGAAGCCCATGTTCGGTGACCATTGCCCGAAGTAGAAGCCGCTTTCATGAGTCAGGTCCAGGCCGCCGTGAAAGGAGCCGGAGTTACCGTTGGGCGTCACCAGCCCCTGGGCCATGCTGCGGGTGGGCGTGGTTGCCAGTTTGAGGTCGAAGTCGCCCAGATTCCGCTCCAGTACCTGGGCAGAAACCTGTTGGCACAGGAACAAGGCGCTGAGGGTCAGCGTATGCAAGCGAAGGTTGAGCATGGCTCACTCCTTAAGCGTGTCGAGGAGTGTGGTCACAATGGCGTATCGAAAACGGCGCAGGGGCCCGACACAAGCCGCGAGCTAGAGCCTCGCAAGCATACCGATGAAATGCGCGGGATGCGGACCGTTCGTCGATCCGCGGGAGCCTCAGTTGCTGACGGTTGTCTCGGTGGGCGGAATGATCAGCCCGCGAATCACCACAAGGGCCTGCTCGAACGAAGGATAGCCGCTCTTGGCGACATCGAGTTCGGCGTATTCGGCACGATAGCGTTCGGACTTTTGCGGATCGCTCATGCTCAGTTGCTGGGACAACAGGGCAATGGCCAGAGGATGCTTGTAGTTGGCCGCCGTCTGCAGCAGGTCGACGATCTGCTTCGGCTCGGCCTGTTCGCGAATCAGCAGCACGGCCTGATAGAACTCGGCCTCGCCTGAGGCGTCGTTGATGGAGGCGCGGCGCAGCATGGCTTCTGCCAGTTCATAGTTTTCGCGATCAGCCTCGCTGATCATCAGCTTGGCCTGCAGCATATCGTGCTGATAGAGCAGATGCCCGGCACGACAAGGGCTGTCTGTGAGGGGATTGTCATTGGGGCCGTTTTCGCAATGCTGCGAGGCACAACCACCCAGATACATCAGAGCGCCGAAAAGCATCCAGTTCTTCATTCAAGCATTCCGCAAAGCAAAAGGGGTCTGCTGCCAGGGCGTTATCCTGCCCGTGGTTATTGATACTGGAGGAGAGAGTAGCAGTGTGACAGGAGGAAGTCGCTACTCTAGCGCCCTGTTTATCAAGGCGCATAGAGATCGGGAAGCAGTAGGGGAATTACTTCTTGCCGAGATTGATATGCTTGGACGGAGTGAACGACTGGCCGCTCACACCTTTGGCGATCTGCTGGATTTCGCCGCCGGACTTAAGGAAAGCTGCGATCTGGGCGTTGATCGAATCGCTGGTTTCAACGGCTGGAGCTGGCTTTGCTTTGCTGTGGGATGCCTTGATACGCATGACTGCCATTAACCTTCATAAACTTCGTACGGCCAGCCATCGTACAGGAAATGGCGGGTTTCTGCTGGGTTAATAGGGGGCGCGTAGAAAACGGCGACGGGTCTTCAATCGCCATGAAAAACCTGTGACAGCGCGCTTAACCGACTGTTTTAAATGGAAGTCATCGCGCAGGTCAGTGCCGGAGCCGGGTTTTTTCCAGCGCCGATGCGCTCTGGAAAACTGACGAGCGGGGCGTTATGCCACACAGCTCTGCCGCATGCCAGGCGAATGCCAGGGCAAAGTCGGGTAGAATGCCGCCCACGTAATGAGGGTATCTGCAAATGGCGTTAATCGGGCGTTACAACAGCTTGCAAGTGGTCAAGCACACTAACTTCGGTCTGTACCTGGACGGTGCACAGGATGGCGAAATCCTGCTGCCCAACCGTTATATCCCCAAGGATATTCCCACCGAGGATGAAGACTGGATCAACGTCTTTATCTATCTGGACAGCGAAGACAAGCTGCTCGCCACCACTGAAAAACCCAAGGTTCAGGTCGGTGAGTTCGCCAGCCTGAAAGTGGTAGAGGTCAACAGCATCGGCGTATTCCTGGACTGGGGCTTGCCCAAGGATCTGCTGCTGCCGTACTCCGAAGAGAAGCGCACGCTGCAGGCTGGCGATTACTGCGTGGTGCATGTCTATCTGGACAAGCACACGCGGCGCATCACCGCCACGGCGCGTCTGGATCGCTATCTGGACAAGACACCTGCCAACTATAGCGTTGGTCAGGAAGTCGACCTGCTGGTTGCCGAAGCCACCGACATGGGCTTCAAGGCGATCATCAACAACAAGCACTGGGGCCTGATCCACAAGAACGAAGTGTTCAAGTTCCTGCGCCCAGGCAAGCAGGAAAAAGGTTTCATCAAGGAAATCCGCGCCGACGGCAATATCAGCCTGAGCCTGCAACCGGTGGGTGCCGAAGCGGCTGGCAGCCTCAACTCCAAGATTCTGGCCAAGCTGCGCGAGAACAATGGCGTGCTTGCGGTCAGCGACAAGAGCGATCCGCAAGTCATCAGCGGTCTGTTCGGGGTCAGCAAAGGCAACTTCAAGAAGGCGATCGGTGCCTTGTACAAACAGGGTCAGATCGTGATTCACACTGACCGCATCGAACTGACCTGATCGCGGGTGTGCCCATGAAAAAAGTCCTTGTCGCCTATTTCAGTACGCTGCTGGCTTTTCTGATCCTGGACGGTATCTGGCTGGGATTGCTCATGGGCTCGACCTATCGGGACTGGCTCGGCTCGCCGATGCTTGCCACACCGCTGCTCGGGCCGGCAGTCGTGTTCTATCTGCTGTATGCGGCCGGGCTGCTGATCTTCGCGCTGCTGCCTGCGCTCAAGGTGCAACGCCTTGGGCATGCAAGCCTGTATGGCGGGTTGCTGGGGCTGATTGCCTACGGCACCTACGACCTGACCAACTGGGCGACCCTGCAAGGCTGGCCGGCACAGTTGGCGCTGGTCGACCTGGCCTGGGGCACCGTCGTTTCGGCGCTGGCCTGCACGGCGGGGTATCTGGCGACACGCCGCCTGGCCTGAGTGCTGATTAAAGCTTACTTCTGCAGAAAACCCGCAAAACCGAGGTTGCTGCCTTTGGGGCGCATGTCCTTGAGGAACGAGTCCTTGTCGGCGCTCAGTTCCAGGCTCACGGTCGGCTTGCGCTTGCCCGCATTGCGCACTTCCAGGCCTTCGATGTGATCACGCATGAACACGGTGGTGACCTTCAGGTGCAGCAGTTGGTCGGTGGCCGGCGTGTGCAGCAGCAGATGCAGCCATTCGTACTGGCCGACTTGCAGGCGCCCGACCGGCAAATCGAACCACCAGATATTGCGCTTGGGGTCCAGTGTGGCGAAATGGGTATTGTTGACGCCCAGCACCGCACCGCCCAGGTCCTGGTTTCTGCGTGCGATGGCCAGCTTTTTATCGAGTTTCATAGCGTTCCTGTGAATCGGTTTGATCAGCGTGCCTGAGCACAGGCTGACTGCGACGCGCATTCTCGCACAGGACTGGCTTATCCATAAGCGGACGAACGGAAATGACCGTCCGGAAAATAATTGAAACTCTGCTCAACAGCCCCGAGTCAATCCTTATGTCGGAGGTCACGACATTTGATTCCAGAACGGTCTTGAGGACCTGGGAGATATTCCATGAGCAGTACTAGCGATAAAGTCAAAGGTATGGCCAATGAGGCTGCTGGTAACGTCAAGCAAGGCGTCGGCAAGGCAACTGGCAATTCCAGATTGCAGGCTGAAGGCAAGGCCCAGGAAGTCAAGGGCGAAGCCCAGCAGATCAAAGGTAAAACCAAGGAAGCCCTGAAAAAAGGCGCAGACAAGGCCTGACCCGTAAGGGAGGCGGATGAGGCCATCAGCAGCAGCGCGATGGCCTTTATCCATCATGGCCTTGAAACCTTTTACAACTCGCCCAGTCCATTTGACGCCAGTGCAATGCTATTGGCATATGGGCAACCGCATAATCGCAACGTTTATCGGTCAGGCGATGTAATGTAATCGGGTTTTGAGCGCAAGGAGACGCCATGATCTTTCCTCACATGCGTCAATTGCCACTGGGCAAAGTGATGGTTCGTACCGTCACCGAGTTTCTCGATGACGAGATGTCTACCTACGCCTCGGCACTGGCCTACCAGATGCTGTTCTCGCTGTTTCCATTCCTGTTGTTTTTGATTGCCCTGATCGGTTTCCTGCACCTGCCGGATTTCTTCTCCTGGCTGCGCCTGCAGTCGGAGCTGGTCCTGCCGCCTCAGGCACTGGAACAGGTCAATCCGGTCATCGACCAGTTGCAACAGTCCAAGGGCGGCTTGCTGTCCATCGGTATCGTCGTCGCGCTGTGGACTGCTTCGGCAGGCGTGCGGTTGATGATGAGCGCCATGAATGCCGCCTACGATGTGGTCGAAGGCCGGCCGATCTGGAAGCGCTTTCCGTTATCGATTCTGTATACCGTGGGCATCGCCGGCATGCTGCTGGCCGCTGCGGCATTCATGGTGGTCGGTCCGCAGGTGATGAGCTGGTTTGCCTCGCAGATCGGCATGGAAGAGTTCATCGTCACGCTCTGGACCGTGTTGCGCTGGCCGATGATCATCCTGTTGCTGATGGTCGCCGTGGCCCTGATCTACTACGTCATGCCTGACGTGAAACAGGAGTTTCGCTTCATCACGCCGGGCTCGGTGCTGGCGGTAGTGGTGTGGATCATCGCTTCGCTGGGGTTCGGGTTCTACGTCAAGACCTTTGCCGACTACAACGCCATGTATGGCAGCATCGGCGCGATCATCGTGCTGTTGCTGTACTTCTACATTTCGGCGGCGGTGCTGCTGCTGGGCGCGGAGATGAATGCCGTGATCGAGCACATGTCCCAGGAAGGCAAGGATGCTGGCGAAAAAGAAGCGGGCGACAAGGCTGTGGACTCACACGTCAAGCAGCATGTTTCCGGCCTGGGCCGCGATCATTCGGCACATGGCGCATTAAAGGCTGACGAATCCTGAGCCGCAGTGCCAGAATCGCTTTTTGCTTGCAGGGACGACCCTCATCATGATCCGCAACATTCTGAAGATGGGCGACGAGCGTCTGTTACGCATTGCGCCACCGGTGCCCCGCGAGATGTTCGGCAGCCCTGAGCTCAAGACGCTGATCGCCGACATGTTCGAGACCATGCACAGTGTCGGCGGTGTCGGGCTGGCGGCCCCGCAGATCGGCGTCGATCTGCAACTGGTGATCTTCGGCTTCGAGCGCAGTGAGCGCTATCCGCAGGCCGAGGCCGTGCCCCAGACCATCCTGCTCAACCCGTTGATCACGCCACTGGCGCCAACCCTTGAAGGCGGCTGGGAAGGTTGCCTGTCGGTGCCGGGGCTGCGCGGCATGGTCGATCGTTACCAGAGCATCCGCTACGAAGGCTTCGATCCCGACGGTCAGCCGATCCAGCGCACTGCACATGGCTTTCATGCGCGGGTGGTGCAGCACGAATGTGATCACTTGATCGGCCGTTTGTACCCGTCGCGAATCACCGATTTCAGCAAGTTCGGCTTTATCGAAGTGATGTTCCCGGACATGGACCCCAACGCCGACGATTGAGTCAGTGGCTGGTCCGGCACAGGGCAATCAGCGCCTTGCTGTGGCTGTAACGCCGAAACCTGTCGGCCAACGGCTGCGGCAGGTTCTGGGCTGGCTCGAAGCCGCTTGATCGATAGAAATCCAGCAGGTCCGGATGGCAGAACAGCCATACCGGTCCCGGCAGCGTTTCCAGCGCATGGTTTATCAGGCGCCGGGCAATGCTCTGGCCACGTTGTTGCGGGTCGACGAACAAACCGGTCAGCCAATGCCCCTCCGCGACTTCGCTCAGACACAGGGCACCGACAATCTGTGTCTGTTTCGCCACCCAGAGAACTCCCGGATTTGCTGCGCGCATGGGCGAGCGGTGGGCACGGTAGAACTTGTCCAGCAAAGGGCGGCAGTCGTCAGGCAGGCGGCTGAACTGGATATCGGGCATGTTCGGGCTCAGGTGTTCGAGGCTGGCCATCATAAATCATCGGCAAAAGCGTGCCGATTTTCCTGATAACGGCATGAGTCGCCGGGATACGACCTCGGCGGTGGTAAAGCGCGGATTAACTGTTAACGTCAAGAGTGCAGTCAATTCAGCTCGGGAGGAGGCCATGAGTGACTATCAGCGGCTGCCCGCTGTATTGAGAAGCAGCCTGGTCCTGCTGGGAACCTGCCTGCTGCTGATCTGGGTGCTGGCCCGCGAGGCGCAGGCCGATGAAGCGGATGACAAGGCGTTGTTGCTGGTCCAGGAACGCCATCTGGGCAACAGCCTGGCCTGGCTGGGGTATCAGGTCGCTTCGCGCACGGTCACCTTTGCCAGCCTCGTCGACACCATGGGCAAGACCCAGGCCCAGGATCGGGTCCAGAAAGAGCTGCAGCGTCTGCAGCCAACCTATCAGGTGCAGTGGGACCGCAACCTGGCGGCGGCCTATGCACATTCCTTTACGGCGCAGGAATTGCAGTCCCTCAATGAGGGCAGCAGCTCTCTATCGCTTATGAATAAGTTCAAGGCCAGGAACAACGAGGTCGGCGCACAGATGAAAGCGCGTTCGTCCGAACTGCTGAAAGCTTTCGTTGCCCAAGCGCTGGGTAATGCCCAGGAGTCGCTGGCTCCCTGAGGCCTGTATCAACGAAGACGAGGAATCACCATGGACCCATTCATGCAAGCCGCCATTGACGAGGCGCAACAGGGATTGGCCGAGGGCGGCATTCCTATTGGTTCGGTTATCGTCCACGATGGCCAGATCATTGGCCGCGGACACAATCGGCGCGTCCAGGAAGGCAGTGCCATCAAGCACGGCGAGATGGACGCCCTGGAAAACGCCGGTCGCCAGCCGGCCAGTGTCTATCGCGACTCCGTGCTCTACACCACCTTGTCGCCCTGTGCGATGTGCAGCGGCGCCATTCTGCTCTACGGAATCGGCAAGGTCATCGTGGGCGAAAATGAGACATTCATGGGCGAAGAAGCATTACTGCGCTCCCGTGGGGTGCAGGTCGATGTGCTCCACGACAGTACATGCCAGCACATGATGCACGGTTTCATCGCCAGCAGACCCGAGCTGTGGAATGAAGATATCGGCGAGTGAAACGCTGGCGGCAGTTCAGAGAGGTTGAGTGCTCGGCACCAAGAAGAATGTTAAATTGATATCACTTATTCGTTTTGGGGCTTTCGGGTTCGGCGAACGGTGATAATCTCGCCACAGCCTCTCTGTGAAGTCGTTCGGAGTCAGTAATGCCGGTTCAACTGCGCAACAACGTAAACGTTATGGGCGACGGACCGGCCACATTGATTTTTGCTCACGGCTTTGGCTGCAACCAGAACATGTGGCGCTTTATCGCGCCGGTGTTCGCCAGCCATTTCAAGGTCGTGTTGTTCGATCTGGTGGGCAGCGGCAGGTCCGAGCTGTCGGCGTATATCCCGCACAAATATGCTTCCCTGCGCGGCTATGCCAGCGATTTGCTGGAAATTGTCCGCGATTTCGCCGGCACCGGCCCGGTGATTCATGTCGGCCACTCGGTCAGCGCGATGATCGCCGTATTGGCCGAACTCCAGCAGCCCGGCCTGTTTGCCGCGCATATCATGGTCGGCCCGTCGCCGCGCTACATCAACGATGAGCATTACGTTGGCGGTTTCAACCAGAGCGATATCGATTCGTTGCTGCATACTCTGGAAAGCAACTACCTGGGCTGGTCCAGCACCATGGCACCGACGCTCATGGGCTCTGCTGACCGACCTGAACTGGGCGAAGAACTGGCTGACAGTTTCTGCCGCACCAATGCCGCCATCGCCAAGCAGTTTGCCCGCGTGACCTTCATGTCCGACCATCGTCGCGACGTCGCGAGTCTTGCCAGCCCGACCCTGATCCTGCAATGCAGCGATGACATGATCGTCCCGGTCCAGGTAGGCGAATACCTTAATCGTGTCATCGAGAACAGCACCTTGCGGCTGATCGAGAACGTCGGCCATTACCCACACATGAGCGCCCCCAATGCCTGCATCACCGCCATGAGCGAATTCCTGCAACCTTTTGGATATGCAGACCATGTTGCCTGATACGTCGAGCCTGCCCGATGCAGGTGACCTGTTTGACGGCGCGGCTTGCGGTTTATTGCTGACGCGGGAAAACGGCACCATCGAGCGGGTCAACCAGACGTTCTGTTTCTGGCTGGGAGTGGAGCGCGAAGCTGTGCTGGGGCGACGCTTTCAGGATCTGCTGAACATGGCCGGCAAGATCTTCCATCAGACCCACTGGGCGCCGTTGTTGCAGGCCCGGGGCTCGGTGGCCGAAGTCAAACTGGAACTGATGCATGCCGACGGTCGCTCCGTTCCGATGATGCTCAATGCCATACGCCGGGAGCATGCGGGCGGCTTTTTCCATGAACTGGCGGTGTTTGTCGCCGAAGAGCGCAACAAGTACGAGCGGGAACTGCTGTCGGCGCAACAGTTGGCCGAAGAGCTGTTGCTGCAACAGATGAGCGTGCAGACCGAACTGACCTCGGCACGCAATCGCTTGCGTCTGGCCCACGTCGAGGCCGAAATCCGCGCGATCTTTGCCGAGCAGATGGTGAGCATTTTCAGCCACGACCTGCGCAACCCCCTGGCAGCAATCAAGATGGCCGCCGGGTTACTGGAACGCAGCGCGCTGGAGCCGCGTCAGGAACGCATGCTGGGCCATATCAACCATGCGACCGAGCGCGCCCAGCGAATGATTGTCGATCTGCTGGATTTCACCGATGCCCGGGTCGGGCGCGGCATTTCGGTTTCCCCGCAGGCCATCGACCTGCATGCGGTGATTGCCCGTTGTGTCGAAGAGTTGCGCGAGACATTCCCCGGTCATGTCATCAGCCATCGCAGCGAAGGCCAGGGACCCTGTGCTGCCGATGCCGATCGCCTGGGGCAGGTCATCAGCAATCTGGTTGCCAACGCTATCCACTATGGATCGGTCGATGGGGAAATCGTGGTGACCTCGGCGCTTGAGCCGAACCGGGCTCGTCTTGAAGTGCACAACTTCGGCGAGCCGGTCCCGCCCGAAATGCTCGACAGCCTGTTCGAGCCGGCAGTGCGCAGCTCCAGCGACACCGAGGAAAACCGCAGCGTCGGGCTTGGGTTGTTCATCGTCCGGGAGATCGCCCGGGCGCACCTCGGTGATGTGACCGTGGTTTCGACACCGGAGCATGGCACGACATTTACTGCGACCATTCCGCAGTCGGCGTAGACGGTAGAACAATGGATTTGGGGCCTCTGCGCAGGAGCCAGTTCATTCGCGAAGACGGCATTCCTAGCGCCACACTTTCTGTGGATGCACTGGCTGTTCGCGAATGAATTCGCTCCTGTGGATGGCTTTGCAGTCAGGCATCTGACCATCCTTGTTACAAACTCCCGCGTTATAAACTTGCTCATCTGCCCTGCAAAGCCGAACCTGACAAGCCAATCGCTATCAAAGCCTAACCATTTCCCATGAGGGCAAGTGATGAACAGTTTTGTGCGAAGTCTCGCCATCGTTGTACTCGGTGCAGTGTCAGGCCTGGGCGTTGCCCAGGCGCAGGACCAGCCGGGCCGCAACGGGGCCAGCAGCAATCCCTATAACAGCCCGATCCATCGCGCTAATCCCAACAGTCGCCAGGGCACCGAACCGAATTCGCTGCCGGTGCATCCCAACGTTGTGCCCGCGCCTCGCAAGCCCACGCTGGAAAACGGCGGGATCCGCAACGGTTATCCAACCCGCGAGACACCTTCCAGGCCATCGAATCAGGTCACACCACCCAAACGCCCATAACCTGTCTCCCGCAGTAGTCGGGATCTCTACTCCATGCATAAGGAATCGCTCATGTTTAGAAAAACCCTGATCGCGACAATGTGTGCCACGGCCTTGCTGAGTCTGCCAATGACCGCCAGTGCAGCCGACTACAAAAGCGAACTGGGCACGGTCAGTGTCGATCAAGTGGCTGACGGGCTGAATCATCCATGGGCGCTGGCGTTCCTGCCGGACAAGAAAGGCATGCTGGTCACCGAGCGGTCGGGCAATCTGCGTTTCGTCTCGCCGGAAGGCAAGCTGTCCGGTCCGATCTCAGGTGTTCCGCAAGTCTGGGCCAGAGGGCAGGGCGGCTTGCTGGACGTGGTGCTTTCCCCGGACTTCGCCAAGGACCGCATGGTCTACCTGACCTATTCCGAAGGTAGCGGCAAAACCGCCGCCGAAGGTGACAAGGCGGGCACGGCTGCAGGACGTGGACGCTTGTCTGCCGACATGACCAAACTGGAAAACTTCACGGTGATTTTCCGTCAGCAGCCGAAACTGTCGGTCGGCAACCACTTCGGCTCGCGGATGGTCTTCGACCGGGACGGCTATCTGTTCATCGCTCTGGGCGAAAACAATGACCGCCCGACCTCGCAGGACCTGGACAAGCTGCAAGGCAAGGTCGTGCGGATCTATCCGGACGGCAATGTTCCGAAAGACAACCCCTTTGTCGGGCAGAACAATGTACGGCCGGAAATCTGGTCTTACGGCCATCGCAACCAGCAGGGCGCGGCCCTGAACCCGTGGAGCGGCACCGTGTGGACCAACGAGCACGGACCAAAGGGCGGTGACGAGGTCAATATCATCGAGCGTGCGCAGAATTATGGCTGGCCACTCGCGACCCACGGCATCAACTACTCCGGGCAACCGATTCCGGAAGCCAAGGGCAAGTTTGTCGAAGGCACCAAAGTACCGTTCCATGTCTGGGAGAAATCACCGGGCATCAGCGGCATGGCGTTTTACAGCAACGGCCGTTTCAAAGCCTGGGATCACAACCTGTTCATTGGCGCGCTGGCCACCGAAGAGTTGATCCGCCTGCAGTTTGAAGGCGACCGCATCGTGCACGAAGAACGTTTTCTCACGGACATGAAACAGCGTATCCGCGATGTTCGCCAGGGACCGGACGGTTACTTGTATGTCCTGACCGATGACGACAACGGAAAGTTGTTGAAAGTCGGGCTCAAGTAATAGCGGGCTGAAATAAAAACTCCCGCATGAGCAACTCATGCGGGAGTGTTACTGAACTTGGCGAGTGGCCTGTCTGGATTAACGGTCTTGCGCGTCGCGCAATACTTCGCCCGTTTTTGCATCAACCTCGTAGTCCCACTCAACGCCCTTGGCGTCTTTCAGCTCGATCTGGTACACGTAGCGGCCAGCCTGCCTTTCCAGCTCGGTGTCGTGGATCTGGAAGCCTGGGTGTTTGGCCAGAGCCTGTTTGTTGAACTGCTCGAAGTCACCGACAGCGCCGGACTTCTGCAAACGGATGGCTTCGTCAGGACCCACGTCGGCTTGTGCAACACCGGCAGCAGTGGTCAGGGCAAGAGCGGCGAAAAGAGTAGGCATAAGTTTCATGGGTTATTCCTTTTGATTGGACTGCTTAATGGATGCTTTAACAATTGATTCGTTCAACTGTTTTGTTGAAGCCAGATTAACCGCGCTTACTTAATTCATCCTTAAATATTCGGGGTGTGCTGTTTCGGCGGCCGAGCAGGTTTTTTCGCCCGGGGGCTAAAGTTTCCGACTGCTTTTCGTCGTGCATTCAGAGGTTGTAAAAAAGCGGCAGTGAACGTAAAAGGTGGCCCCCAGCCGAATGCTGCTTCGCCTTTATGCTGGCCCCCGTTCCCCAGGAGTCCCATCGATGAGTTCGTCACGCCGACCTGCTGCGCGTCTGGCTTCGTGTCTGTTGCCTTTTGGCATGGCTGTCACTTCACCGCTGCTGGCCGCCGATCCGGTGAACCTGGATGCGGTGAACGTATCGGGTATCGCCGACGAGCCCACGCCCGATTATCAGGCGCGTCAGGCGTCGGTTGGTGGTTTTGGGGAAACGGCCCTGATCGACAACCCGGCCTCGGTATCGGTCTTTACTGATGCGCTGATCAAGGACCGCCAGGCCCGGCTGCTCAGCGAAGTCCTGCGCAATGACGCTTCGGTGGGCGAGGCTTATGCCCCGATTGGCTATTACGAGAACTTCGTGGTGCGCGGTTTTTCGCTGAATGCCGCCAGCAGCTATCGCATCAACGGACGCAGCATTACCGGCGAACAGAACGTGGCGCTGGAAAACAAGCAGCAGGTGGAACTGCTCAAAGGGTTGTCCGGGTTACAGAGCGGTGCAGCCGCGCCTGGCGGCCTGATCAACTATGAAACCAAGCGCGCCCAGGATGTACGCTCTGTCACGGTGTCGACCAATGACCAGGGCGGCCGCTACATCGCGACCGATGTCGGCGGCTGGTTCGGCAGCGAAAAGCAATTTGGCCTGCGCGCCAACCTGGCCCATGAAGACCTGCGCTCTTACGTCGAGCATGCCGACGGCCAGCGTGATTTCGCTTCTCTGGCGTTTGACTGGAACATCAGCGAGCGTGCCTTGCTGCAACTGGACGTCGAATACCAGACCAGAGAACAGCGCTCGGTGCCGGGTTATCAATTGCTTGGCGGCACCGAATTGCCCCATAAAGCCTCGCCGCGCAAGCTGCTGGGCTATCAGAGCTGGTCGAACCCGGTAGGCATCGACTCGCTGAACATGAATGGCCGCTTCGAGTACCGCTTCAACGATGCCTGGAAGGGCAGCCTCAGTGCATCGCGCAGTCGCGTGGTGATCGATGACTACAGTGCCTTCGCCTGGGGTTGCTACGGTTCGGCCAGTTGTGGCGCCGAAGCCGTGCCCAATCATTTCAGTGCCGAGGGCGGCTACGACATCTACGATTTCCGCAACCCGGACGACACCCGCCGCAACGATGAAGTCGAAGCGGCGATGACCGGCACCTTCGATACCGGTTCGCTCAAGCATGAACTGACCTTCGGCACCAGTGCCTTGCGCCGTACCGTGGACACCCGCGGCACCTTCAACGAGATGGTCGGTTCGGGCAATATCAATGCTGATCCCGAGGCCGTCGCGCCTGCCGATCTGCCGTTGCCGCACACCGAGCGCCGCCTGGACAGCCGCCAGTACGGGCTGTTCGTGACCGACCGGATCAGCTTCAACGAACAATGGCAGACCGTGCTGGGCGGCCGTCAGGTGCGTCTCGACGAGCATGCCTACGGCGAAGATGGCAGCGACACCCGGCATACCCAACGCTTGATCTTCCTGCCCCAGGCTGCGCTGATCTACAAGCCGGTGCAGAACCTCTCGCTGTACACCAGCTACAGCAAAGGCCTGTCACTGGGCGGCACGGCGGCCTGGTTCACCAGCAATGCCAGCGAGATTCTGGCGCCGACCGTATCGCGGCAACTGGAAGCCGGCATCAAGTACGACTGGCAGCGCATGAGCTTTACTGCGGCCCTGTTCCAGGCGCGTCAGGCTTATCAGTATTCCCGGCCCAACGACGATGGCAGCTTCACCTACGTTCAGCAGGGCGAGCAGAAGAACACCGGCCTGGAACTGGGCGCCAATGGCTGGGTCACCGAGCGTCTGCAAATCTCCGCCAGCGCCGCGGCGATCCGCGCACGGGTCGAAGGCAGCGGCACAGCAGCCTATGAAGATCATCAGGCGCTGAACGTGCCCAAGTATCGCGGCAGCCTGCAGGCTGACTACAGTTTGCCGATCCGTGGTCTGGCGCTGCTGGGCGGCATGCAATACAGCGCCAGCAAATACGCCGACCGCGAAGGCACGGTGAAGGTCAACGACTACGCCCTGTTCAACATCGGCAGCCGTTACAGCACACGCCTGGGCGACTACGACACGGTGTTTCGCCTGAGCGTGGATAACCTGTTCGACAAACGCTACTGGCGCGATGCCGGTGAATACCTGGGCGACGACTACCTGTTCATGGGCGCGCCAAGAACAGCGACCTTGTCGGCGTCAGTCAATTTCTAACTGGCTCCTGCAGGCGCCAATTCATTCGTGAAGAGGCCGGTACAACCGATGAGTCTTTATTGGTTGGAATCACGTCTTCGCGGATGAATCCGCTCCTGCACAGGGTGTACTGTCCTCGCAAAACCCATAAAACCATCAGCTTTGCTATTCTTCGCGCCCTGCGCGCGCAGGCGCTTTTTCCAGCCATGTTTACGGGGGCTTCATGACAGCCATTGTTAAACCACGCCCTCAGCCATTTTCCAGGGGCGACTACAAGACCTTGAGCCTTGCAGCCCTGGGCGGCGCTCTGGAAATCTACGATTTCATCATCTTCGTCTTCTTTGCCCTGATCCTCAGCCAGCTGTTCTTCCCCCCGGAAATGCCCGAATGGCTGCGCCTGCTGCAAAGCTTCGGGATCTTCGTTACCGGCTATCTGGCGCGTCCGCTGGGCGGGATTCTGATGGCGCACTTTGCCGACCGGCTGGGGCGCAAGCGGATGTTCAGCCTGAGCATCCTGATGATGGCCTTGCCCTGTCTGCTGATCGGCATCATGCCGACCTACGCCCAGATCGGTTACTGGGCGCCGTTGGTCCTGCTGGCGCTGCGGGTTCTGCAAGGCGCAGCGGTGGGGGGTGAAGTGCCGAGCGCCTGGGTGTTCGTTGCCGAGCATGCGCCGCCGGGTCATCGCGGGTATGCCCTGGGCGTGCTGCAGGCCGGGCTGACCTTCGGCTACCTGCTGGGAGCCCTGACCGCAACCTGGCTGGCCCGGGTCTTCACGCCGGCCGAAATCCTCGATTACGCCTGGCGCATTCCGTTCCTGCTGGGCGGCGTATTCGGCGTGGTGGGCGTCTGGCTGCGGCGCTGGTTGAACGAAACGCCGGTCTTCATTGCCCTGCAGAAACGGCGTGAAAACGTGCAGGCCCTGCCGCTGAGCCAGGTATTGCGCGAGCATCGCCAGTCGCTATTGCCGGCGGCCTTGCTCACCTGCGTGCTGACCTCGGCGGTGGTGGTGCTGGTGGTCATTACCCCGACCGTGATGCAAAAGCGGTTCGGCATCAGTGCCAGTGACACTTTTGCCCTCAGCGCGGTAGGCATTGTCTTTCTCAATATCGGTTGCGTGCTGGCGGGCATGCTGGTGGACCGCATCGGCGCCTGGCGCGGGGTGATTGTCTATAGCTTGCTGCTGCCGCTGGGCATTGGCGTGTTGTACGCCAGCCTGATACTCAACTGGCTGACACCGGCCATTGCCTACGCGCTTGCCGGGCTGGCCTGCGGAATTGTCGGTGTCGTGCCATCGGTGATGGTCGGACTGTTCCCGCCCGGTATCCGGGTATCGGGTATTTCCTTCACCTACAACATCGCTTACGCCCTTTGGGCCAGCACCACACCGCTGTTGCTGATTGCCCTGATGCCCTGGAGCCCATGGGTCTGTGTGGTCTATGGCGTAGTCATGGGCGGCGCAGGTTTGCTGACGGCGGCAGTCTTCGGCCTGCACAAGGGCATGACGGTCGATGACTTGAGCCTGCATGCCGATAACCGTTCATAGCCAGAGGCTCCATTTTTCCCCCGCAGAGCTAAGCTTTTCAGTTGTCTCCTGGCAAACCGCAACCCGTATGCGGGAGCGCCATGACGGGCCAGGAAACAACGGGCGGGTTTCTGCCTGACGAAACCAGGCGTTTGAGCAATGCCTTACAGGTAGTAATCCATATTCCTGCAGCATGTGTCGCTGTTCCAAGACCTTGAATCTGCAACCGCACAGCATGCTGCACCTGACGAAACCGGGCCGACCACGGCCAGGAGCGTTTTCATGAGCACCACGATTGATAACGACAACGCCAGAGAGCAGATCCAGGCGTCGCTGGAGCGCTGGGCCATGGCTGTGCGCAACAAGGACCTGGACGCGATCACAGCCTATTACCACCCTGAAGTGATCGCCTTCGATGCAATCATCCAGTTGCAGTTCAAGGGGCTTGAGGCTTATCGCGAGCACTGGAAATACTGTCTTGGCATGTGCGAGGGCGCAATGCTGTTTGAAATGCAGGACCTCACCGTACATGCCGATGGCGAGGTGGCCTTTGCCCATTGGCTGAACCATTGCGGCAGTGCTGAAGAAGGCGGCGAGATGAAGGGCTCATGGATGCGCGCCAGCGCCGGATACCGTATGACTGCCGAAGGCTGGAAAGCAGTGCATGAGCATTTTTCGGCGCCTTTCGACATGGAAAGCGGCAAGGCGCTGTTCGATCTTCAGCCTTGAATCGGTGCAAGCCCATTGCCGAGGCAATCGTCGAGCCCGCCAAGGCATGAATACCACTCAGCCCGACAGCCCTGACAGACGGGCTGAGTGGTTGTGACATACATTGTTGTGACGTGTGTTTGAATATGTGTCAGTGACAGGATCCAATTGTAACAACTGATTGTAATTCTCATTGTGCAAGTTTATCTTGCACTTTCTCTGTGCATGGCACGGTATTCATGCCGTCAATAAATTCGTCTGTTCTTAAGGGGCAGATGAAAGGCTTTCCTATGGCGATTTTTTAATGAATTAGTTGGGAGTGTTCTGGCGATAATGTAGGAGTTTTCTTTGGTTATAAGATTTTCTGGTAATTTTCTTTAAGTGTGTTTGATTTTATTTTTCGCGCAGCATCGGGGGTGAAAAAATAGTTCTAAATAAATGTACCGGTGTGCCGATTCGTTATTGAAGCCAGGGAAGGCAAAGTGTAAGAAACTTCCTACAGTTTGCACGTGGACAGGCTAATCACAAGGAGAACCAATATGTGGGTAACCATCAGGGAACAGGAGGTCTTGCTTCTGTTGTTGCAAGGCTGCACCAACAAGCAAATCGCGCAGCAGCTCTGTATCAGCGGCTACACCGTGCGCGATCACGTTTCTTCGTTGCTCAGAAAGAGCCAGGTCAAGACACGCACCGAGCTGGTTGCGCGTTATGTGGCGCGGCTGATGAGCAGAAAGAACACGCAACCCCCTACATCTGTCGGGTTGTGCAACGAGACAGACTGCACATAATCCCTGTTGTTCAGGGGAGGCGCTGATTAGTGTAATCAGGGCAGGGCTGCATTCGCTGCGTTCGATAAAGAAAAGTGCATGACGCCCTGAAGATCAGTGGCCGGACAGTTGGGGAGGCTGTCGCGGTATTACTTGTCGGCTGAAACTTGAATATTACCTCCGCTCACTGAACTTCGATGCTCATTCAACTATTCGATATGAGGATCCGTGGCGGCGTTGAACACCTCGGCACAACCAAGAGCAAACAATAAAAAGGAGTTATTTGATGACAGTCTGTTTTATTCAAAGTGAGGACCAGCCGCGGCAACCCATGCGGCTGGTGCCGCAGGCATCGGGCATCTCTGCCCTGATGGATTTTCAACAGTTGGCGACCCGGCAGTCTGCACTGTCCATGGCTCAACTCTGCGAGCAGCAGGCCAATGTCCTCGGCCCCAAAGGCTTGTTCGCCCGGTTTTGCCAAGAGGTCCCGCAATTGGGCAGGCAGGCGTCGGTTTTTGAAGACCTGTATGAGGTCCATGATCGCGAACACCAGTTGCTGGCCGAGAAAACCGTCCAGTTCATTCTGGGGCGTTACCGTCGGCGAGAAGCGGTGCAGAACCCGTTTGCCGGCATGTCCCGTGAGTTTCTGTGCTGTGTCGTGTATGACGAACTGGCGCCTTACACCCATGCCGAACGCTATGCCGCAGCCGAAGCGCTACGCCAGCGCGATAGCGAATACTTCGCCAAACTGATCGCCACCACTCGTGACACGGTCGAGCGGCGTATTGTTTTCCATGGCCTGCTGGAGCATTTCGACGCCTTGCTGCCGGTCGAGCAGAGCATTTATCCGCTCAATTATCGGGCGGTTCAGCAAAGCCATCTCGATCATGAGGAAGCCCTCTACGGCAAGCTCGACCTGACACGGCCACTGAGCGTGATCCTTGAACAGCACACGCCTCAATGGCTGCTGGAAAACCTGTCGCTGCTGGCGGGAAATGCTGATTGAACCCTGACGCCAGCTGTCAGTGCTGGACGGTCAGGCGCAGGCGTTCCTGGGAGTGGTCCTCAATGCTCACCACCTGGTTGCGGCCACTGGCCTTGGCGATGTACAGCGCCTTGTCCGCTTCGTGCAGCCACATGGCAGCATCCGTGAGATGCGGCTGATAAGCCGCAATGCCGATGCTCAGGCTGATATTGAGGTCGGGGAGCAACAGGTCGGTGTTGTCATTGACCACCTTGCGCAGGCGCTCAAGAATCTCGCTGGCCTGTTCGGCATCGGTGCCGGGCAGGATGATGCAGAACTCATCGCCGCCATAGCGGCCTGCCAGGTCGGTATCGCGCAGGTTCTCAGAAAGGGCTTCGCTGATGCTCTTGAGCACGGTGTCACCCATGATGTGACCATAGGTGTCGTTGATCGACTTGAAATGATCAATATCGATCAGCGCAATGGTGCTCGGTTGTTCCTGTTTACGACTCTTGATGAACTCGGATTCGAGCAGGTCTTTCCATGAGCCATGATTGATCAGGCCGGTCAGGCTGTCGGTGCGGCTGAGTTCGCTGAGAGCATTCCGGTGCTCCCACAACCTGAGAGCGAACTGATGGCTCATCCAGCCAATAAAGATCGGATAGATCACCAACACCGGCAGACAGGCATAGATCTGGGCCGTGTTGTTATGGAAATTGATCACCGGGGCCAGGCCCACCAGCGCGACCATTGTCCCCAGGAACTGCGCCACAAAACCCTGGACCATCAAGCGCGGGCCGCCTGCTGCCATATTGTGCATGGCCATCATCGCCAGCACGGTCACGCTCGGCAGGACACTGAAACCCATGGCGCCGACCCAGATGCCGCCCATGAGAGAATCCATGAGCAGATTGCGCCATTCGGCCTTGTAGGGGTGAGATGAACGTTTTGCGAGTTGGTAGGCGACATGCGGCCAGATAAAGGCATTGAACGCTGCTACAGGCCATAACCAGAACGCCGCGTTGACCTGATGCAACGACACAGCGACCGTAAAGAAACCTATGCTCACACCGACTGTGCGGGGGGCATAAATTCTCTTGGCAAATGAAAGACCTTTGCCGCGTTGTGTGTTCATAGCGCTTACCGGACTGTTGTACGACCCGGCCAGAAAACCTCTGTGCTTGACCGAAGGGCAAGAGTTTCGCCTGATGTCCGCACCGATGGGAAGAGCCTTTTGCCAGTAATCATAAAATATACGTGTTTAGCGCTATATCTCCTGCTATAGGTCAAAAAGCTGTCATTTTCACGCGATTAAACGTTCAAAAACCTGACGCTTTAATCAAAGGGCGAGGTCGAACAGCGTGAAACCAACTGTTCGACCCTTGGCCAACAACAGATCGAATCAGCTATTCAACTGCCGCGATTGCCGCTTTGTCACCCAGGCCATCGCAATGGCGAGCAGCGCAATGCCAGCCGCAACATGGCCCACCGCATCCAGCCCAAGATGCTCGATGGTCGCGCCGCCGATGATCGAACCCAGGCCGATCCCGGCGTTGGCGGCCGACACATTCAAGGTGCCCGCCAGTGCCTGGGCCTGCGGGGCGGCTTTCATCACCCGAATCTGGCAGACCGGGAACAGCGCGGTATGCGCAATGCCCCAGACCACCAGCACCACCGCCAGTAGCGGCAACGAACCGGCCATGGGCACGCTGGCACTCATGCCCAGCGCCAGCAGCAGGGCAAAGACCATGGTCGAGCCCAGCGGACTGCGGTCGACATAACGCCCGCCCAGGCCATTACCGATCAGGCCGACCGCACCAAAGCCCATCAACCACCAGCCGACCTGAGCCGGTGCAATGTTGGCAAGACGTTCCAGCGTATCGGCCAGATAGGTATAGGCGGCGAACATTGCCGTAAACAGCAGGATCGACAGCAGCAGGTTGGCCATGAAATGCGGATCGCGCAGAATTCTGGCCTGTTGTGCGAGGCCGACTTTTTCGGTCGGCTGCAGATGCGGCATCGATACGGCCAACAGCAACGCCATCAAGCCGGAAAGCACGGTCAGCGCCCAGAACGCTCCACGCCAGCCCACCGCATCGGCAAACACCGTGCCCAGCGGAATCCCCAGCAACATGGCTGCGGAAATGCCCAGATAAACCTGCGCCACCGCCTTGCCGGCGTTTTTCGGGCCAGCCAGCAGGCTGGCGGTTTCACTGGCGGTTCCCCAGAACACCGGCAGCGCCAGCGCCGGGATGAAGCGGGCCAGCGCCAGCACCCAGATATTGCTCGATACCGCTGCCAGGGCGTTGGACGCGGCAAAGATCAGCAGGATGACGATAAAGGTGCGTTTGCGATCCAGGTGCGAAAGCATGGCCGTCAGCGGCGGGCCGAAGAGCATCACCGTGAAGGCAAACAGCGTGACCAGTAAACCCGCCACCGAGATCGAAATCCCCAGATCCCGCGCCAGGGCAGGTAACAGGCCGATAATCAGAAACTCGGTGGTGACGATCACAAACCCGGCAAGCGCCAGGATCGCAATGGACAGCCTTGTGCCCGTGGAAGGTGCGCCGCTGGTGGCGGCGCTGGAAGCAGATTCGGAATATGACATGACACAACTCGAAACGGAGAATGTGTCAGTTTATTGCGGAAAGCAGTTCTTATCTTTGGCGAATTTTCAGGGCACTATGGAAATAATTTCCAGAATGGCAGGTGCAATGTGTTTTCTCCCGATCGTCTCAAGGGCATCACCACCTTTGTCGCGGTGGCCAGCGCGGGCAGCTTTACCGCTGCTGCCGAGCGTCTGAACCTGACCAACTCGGCGGTCAGCAAAAGCGTGGCGCGCCTGGAAAGCCGTCTGGGCATGCGCCTGTTCGAGCGCACCACGCGCAGCCTGGCCCTGACTGAAGAGGGCGTTGCCTATCACACAGTCTGCCTGCGCATGCTGGCCGAACTGGAAGACGCCGAAACTGCCTTGCTGGCCCAGCGCTCGGAACCGGCCGGGCAATTGCGCATCGACCTGCCGGCCTCGTTCGGACGCTCGTATGTGCTGCCCTTGATCCTCGAGTTTGCCGAGCAGTACCCCAAACTGCGCCCGCGCATCACCTTTACCGACCGCTTCGTCGATCTGGTGGAAGAGGGCATCGACCTGACGGTGCGCATCGGTGGTCCGCAGGTCTGGCCCGCGGGTGTCGGGCATCGCTACCTGGGCACCGAGCGGCTGATCTTCTGCGCGGCACCGGCTTACCTGGAGCGACGCGGCATCCCGCGCACCGCCGAAGACCTGAGCGGGCATGACTGCATCCTGTTCGGCAGAGACGATGGCAGCACCAGTTCGTGGTTGTTTGTGGATGCCGAAGGCCAGCCGCAAAGCCGCGCCATCGAAGGCCGGATCGTCGTCGGCAACGGCGAAGCACTGGTGCTCGCCGCCGCCAGCGGCTGCGGTATCGCCCAACTGGCCACCTGGCTGATCGAAGAACAACTGCAACGCGGTGAACTGGTGGAAATCCTCCCGTACCTGAGCACCGAAGGCCTGGCGCTGCACCTGGTCTGGCCCCGCAGCCGCGAAGCATTGCCCAAGGTGCACAAGCTGATCGAGCGGCTATTTACCGCCATTCGCGAAAACTGCCCGCTGTAGAACGTCTGGCCCCGTCGCGGGCAAGGATTGTGTTCATCCTGTGGGAGGGAGCTTGCTCGCGACAGCAGCATCTCGGCCAACACACCTCTCCCGGATGCTCACCGGCCTCTTCGCCAATGAATTGGCTCCTACAGGGCTACTGCCCGATAACCGTCTTCACCATCTGCGCATGCTCTGCCGGGTGCTTCGCACTGGAGATCACGTTCAGAATCGCCGCGCGCGTACCCGATGCCGCGAAAATGGTGGTGCTCAATACCTTCGCGCCACTCATGGTTGCGGAAATGTCTACCTGACGAATCCCCAGCCCGTTCTTCTTGACGATCGTTTTCTCACCCAGTTCCTTGACGTCCGTGTAACCGGAGCGCTGCTGAGCCAGGGTCCCGGCGACCAGGCCATCCAGAACCAGGCTGTCGTTATCGCTGGCCTGCACCTCCATCGGGATCGGCGTCTCGGTGACGATCACCACCCGCTGCTGAGCCTGATGGGTGTACAGCGCGCCCGTCACGCCCTGGGCAATTGCCTTGGCATCGATCTCCGGCATTTCGCCTTTCACGTAACCGGCGGGCAGGGTGAAGGCCAGCTTGCCGCCAAGCAACGACGCCTTCTGGCTGGCTGCGGCCTGTTTCTCGGCGGCGGGTTTGGTCGCGGCCTGCACGCTCAACAGGCTCTGGCAACCGACTAATGCAACGCACATCATCACTGCTTTAAGACTGAATGTTCGCATTGCACTTCCTCATGGGCCGGATGGCAGCAAGTTTAAAAAGTTGTTTAAAAACATACACAAAGTTGAAATACAACAGCTTCACATGCTCGGAAATATACCGCGAATACCCTTGCACTTCGGATAATCCATACACCCCCAGAAGTTGCCACCGGCATTACGCCCGGTGCGCGCCACTTTCATGATCATGCTCTTCTTGCAATGCGGGCAATTGGGCGCGACCGGTTGTATGACCGGCTCGGCTGGCGGCGCGGGTTGTACCGGCTCAGGCACTTCGATAACCGGCGCGGTCGCCTTGTGTTCCACAGGCGCCACAGGCTCTACCAGCGGCGGCGCAACGCTGCGGGTCCGGGCAATCCACTGGTTCAGCAACTCGCCATCCACCAGCCGCAGATTACGCCCCGAAGCGAACTGCCGGGCCGGCTTGCTGAAGCGGCCACTGGTAATCACCAGGCCACCCACCGCGCCTTCAGCCGCCATTGCGCCGTACAACTCACGCACCACCGGCACGCCAACCTGTATCGCGCGCCACTGCTTGCACTGCACCAGATACTTCTCGCCGTCCTTGTAGATCACCAGATCCACGCCGCCATCCGGGCCATTGCCACCGGTTTCCTGCACACTGAAACCCTGATGCCGCAGCGTCTCGCCAACCAGCAACTCGAACTCGTGCCAACTGATACCGGTCAGCGTATTGGCGCCCGGCAGCGCGGCCGACTCCAGCAACCTGCGCCGTTTGCGCCTGGCCAGAAACGACACCAGCGCGCCGACCAGCAAGGTGATCGGCAGGATGTACTGCCCGAACGTCGCAAACCCCTTGAACGCCGAGTGAATCAGCAGTGTGTCCAACTGACGCGCATCTGCCAGCAAGGGCATCGGTGCACTCGCGACCGAATTCAGGTAGGCGCCAATGCCAATTGCCAGGCTAATACTCAGCCACCAGGGCAATTTGGCGGCGACATGAACAAGGGCTTCAAGGGTTGAAGAGGGTTTGCGTGACATATCCGTTGCCTGTGACGAAGCGGGGCGAGAGGCCTGCGAAAAGGGCGCCCATGGTGCAGAGATTGCAGGGATGAAGTAAAGGAATTATCCGCCCTACAGCCCGGTTTTAAACAAATAGAACAAGCCAATAGTGACTCTTTCGAGTACCAAAGCTTCTACCTTTGCGCGCTTGAAGGGCACAACGATAAAGGCTGCTTCAGCGCATGAAAATATGTGTTTGATAATAACTAAAGGCCCTCACAAGAGGGTCGATATATATGCCGATGCGATTCCGGTTGTCACTTTGAAAGACTGTGCTAAACCTTCAAGGTACCCGGTATTTGAAGATTTTATCAGGGAGAGGTCTTCTAGATGCGTGTGAACATGCCAGTTACTCAGAACGAGAGAACCTTTCCCGCGTCTGAGCGTTTGATTTCCACCACGGACCTCAACAGCCACATTACCTACTGCAACGATGCCTTCGTGGCGCTCAGCGGCTTTACCCGCGAAGAGCTGATCGGCCAGCCCCACAACCTGGTTCGCCATCCGGACATGCCGCCTTCCGTGTTTGCCCATATGTGGGAAACCATCAAGCAGGGCAAGCCATGGATGGGCATCGTCAAGAACCGCTCCAAACAGGGCGACTTCTATTGGGTCAGCGCCTACGTCACTGCCGTGTATGAAAACGGTCGCATCGTCGGTTATGAATCGGTTCGCTCGCTGCCGACCCGCGAACAGGTGCGCCGCGCCGAAGCCCTTTACGCCCGTCTGCGCGCAGGCAAGTCGGCGGTGTCCAAGACCGGTTCTGCGGTTTACCACCTGCGCCGGCAACTGCCGATGATCCTCTGCGCGATCGTCATGATCACGGGCGTGTACCTGCTCGATGACACGGCTTCCTTCGCCCTGATCCTGGCCGTCGTACTCGCGCTTGGCGCCTACCTCGAAGTACGCCAGCGGCGCAACATTCAACAGACCCTGGACGACCATCCAAAAGCTTTTACCAGCGCACTGGTCGCACTGACCTACAGCGACAACCGCGGCCCACAGGCACAGCTCGATCTGGCTTTGCTCAGCGAAGAAGCGCGCCTGCAAACCGCCTTGACCCGTCTGGTGGACACCGGCGAAAACGTCAGGCGCCACGCCGGGCAATCGGCGCAACTGTCGCATCAACAAGCGCGCTCCCTCGATCAACAGCGCAGCGAAACCGACCAGTCGGCCACCGCGATCAACCAGATGGCTGCGACCATTCAGGAAGTCACCCACAACGTCCAAAGCACCGCCCATGCTGCTGAAGAGGCCGACAAACTGGCCCAGCAAGGACGCAGCCTGGCCGATGACAGCCTGTTGGCAATCCGTCACATGGCCAACTCGGTAACTGAAATCGGCACCGCTGTCGGAGAACTGGCCAGCGCTACCCAATCGATCGGCAGCGTCGTCGACGTGATCACCTCGATTGCCCAGCAAACCAACCTGCTGGCCCTCAACGCCGCCATCGAAGCCGCCCGTGCCGGCGAACAGGGCCGTGGCTTTGCCGTGGTGGCCGACGAAGTCCGCTCGCTGGCTTCACGCACCCAGTCCTCGACCGAACAGATCCAGCAAATCATCACCTCGCTGCGTGACGGCGCAGACCGCGCCGTGATGACCGCCAGCAAAGGCGAGCAGATCTCCCAGGAAAGCGTCGCCAGCGTCGAAGCCGTACAAAAGGCCCTCGACGGCATCAGCCAGTCGGTAACGCGCATCACCGGCATGAGCCAACAAATGGCCTCCGCCTCGGAAGAACAGACCCACGTAGCGGAAAACATCAGCCAGCAGATCACCCGCATCGCGCAACTCTGCGACCAGAGCGCCGGCCAGGCTCAACAAGGCTCGCAGATCAGCAAGGAACTGGAAGAAATGGCCGAGTACCTGCACAGTCTGGCGGAGCGTTTCAACCGCTAACGAGCATCGGTAGGAGCGAATTCATTCGCGAAACCTCACCCCTCCCACAGGCTAAACAACCCTGTGGAGGGGGCTTACCCGCGACAGCCCCAACACAATCCATCAGCCATCAAACCACCTGAAAAAACCTCGCAGCCCCCTGCCACCAAGACCCATCCGAGCGACCTTGTTGCCCCTCAAAACCCTGCCCAGGCAACGGCAACACCTGCGGCACATCCCGCAGCCTGATCCACGGCTCGCTCTGCCAATGCAACATGCTCAGCGACAGGCCTGGCCATTGCAGCAGACTCAGACTCGGCATGCTCTCCAGCGGCGGCACCTGCTCATCGCGCAACGCCGCGACCACCTCATTGGTCAGCCAGTGCCGCAGGCTGCGATGCTCGGGATGGTAATGATGCACCAGCAACGCATACACCCCCGACTCACTGATCATCAACGCCTCTTCGGTACGACCGTGGCTCTCCAGCCACAGCGTACGGCGCTGGTCCGGGTCGAGTTTGCTGGTGGTGCGCTCGTTCAGGGGCCAGGCGATCAGCTTGCTCAGGTCACGGGCAGAGAACCAGGCCTGGGTTTCCAGGAGCAGGGCGCGGAGTTGGCGGTTGTGGCGGAGGAAGGTGGCGGGGTGGAAAGGTTCGAGGTTTTGGTGTCCGAGGCTCGGATCTCTAGGCATTTCGTAATCTCTACTTTTATTTAGCTTTCTTATTTGGCTTAAAGGCGTCGGGAGCTAAGAAACCTCAAAAGTAGAAAAGGCCGGACGTATTCCCCTTGCGGGTCTTGTATTAGTCCACTCCCGACATAACACGATTTTACGACGAGCAGCCGAAAGCCGCAGGTACAAAAAAGCCGCATTTTATCGGGGGCGGACAGGCCGCTACTTTTGGGTTTCTGTGCGTTTCTTAGGCGCGCAGCAAGGGTAGGGCGCAGGTGAAAGACAGACAAGATGCAAAGCTGTAGGGCGATTCTGAAAGTTTGCAGAGCGCCGGACAAACGCCCGGCTATGAGCCCCGGGCTATAACAATGAATCGAGATGCGACTGGAGGGCTTTCGCGCTTGGCCTGTCTGATAGCGTTGAAGGAAGCGACAACGGCTTTTGGTCCAGCGTGCCGTATTCACTTTGCTTAAGTGCGTCAGCCAGCTCTACTAACAAACTATCGGGATTGACCCAGACCAGACCTAAGTCAAACAGGGTATGAATGTCAGCGCGCAGTAGCAAACCGTTACTCACCACATTCGTGTCTGCGCCCTGATACGGCACGATATGAGCCGCCTCCAGCAAGGCTTCAATGCTGCAGCCGGTTACTGCGCATTGCCCTTCATAAGCCTTGAGTAGCTTCTTACGAAAAGACTTCTGCCCTTGGCGACGCACGATGCTGGAAAGAGTGCGCTTACGGGCATCAATGATGTCAGTAGGGTCAAATACCCCTTGCGTCTCCAGCTCAGCTTCGATTTCAGCGATTTCCAGAGCTGGGCCGATCTCGCGGTGAAGCGTGAATTTTGTAGGGCCTGAGCCTTCGTGGCTTTGATAGAGGAAGCGACCTTCATAGGTGAAGCCTGCGCCGGGGTGTTCGTATTTCTTTTTGCGGTAGAACAACAGCAATTCCAGGCCTCGCTCGACGTGCTCTTTGAGGAGATAGTCAGTACCGCCTTTGAGCTGGCCTTCCATGTGAAGCACATCGTCCGTGAGGATGTCGTTGTATTGCGTTCTGTCTGCCGTTTTGTGCTCCGTCACGAAAATCCACACGGAGTCAAAGGCTGCTGGTTTGAAGATGCCGTTGTTGAGACTAGAGGCTGTGATGTGGAACAGATCACGCAGGTCTGCACGGGTGTAAATGTTTCCTACCGTCAGTTGTTGCGATGCAAAAGCTCCAGCGAGGGCGTGTTGTGAGGCCTTTGTATTCACCTTGTAGTCCTGTTCCATTTTTTCTGTAGGAAAAGGATGGTGCCGTACTGCCTGTTTTGTTACAAATATATTTTCGTCAAAAAACACTGCTTTTGAAGGAGATGACGCCTTATCCAACAAATAATCATTGGTGACCGTCTGCATAGATTTATGTATTTTCGATTTATGCCGAAGAACTCATGAGCGTTGGGCCTCAGCGATCCTAAAATTTAGAGGCAGGCAAGCAAAATCGTGGCCTCATTGCATAGGAAAGTCTTGCAGAACAGTGTGGATGTTAAGGTTTTCTAGATGTATTAAAGTGATGTCTGTTCTGTAATATAGATTAGAACAAGGAGTGTTTTATGTGGGAAGAACGGTTTTTTAATGTCGAAGAGTCGAGCTTTAAACGAGATGAGTATGCTCGGGATCGGGCGCGTATTATTCATTCGGCATTTTTTAGAAGGCTTCAAGGTAAGACACAGGTTTTGGGCTTGGGGGAAAGTGACTTTTACAGAACCCGTCTGACACACTCTTTAGAGGTAGCGCAGATTGGTGGAGGGATTGCTGAGTTTTTAAAAACGAAGTGCTCTGAGGATACGGAGATATTAAATATCATCCCCGGGCAAAATCTCATTGAGTCACTTGGGCTTGCGCATGATATTGGTCACCCACCCTTTGGTCATGGTGGAGAGGTCGCGCTTAATTATGTTATGCGAGATGACCAAGGGTTTGAAGGAAATGCGCAGACTCTTCGTGTCTGCACATCGTTGGGTGAGTATTCTGATTCTAACGGCTTGAACCTCACCCGAAGAGTTTTACTTGGCCTGATTAAATATCCTAGCTACTACTCTGATGTGGTGAATCCTGAAGCTTATGGGGATGTAGGAGGGCTTAATTTGGATTCTTTCAAGCCCCCTAAATGCATCTTTGATTCGGATAGGGATAATGTAGATTGGGTTTTCAAACCGTTTACCAATGATCGTTCAAAATTTATGGAGTTTGCCCTGAAAGGTAAGGGTAAGCACCATAAGCCAAAATACAAGTCTTTTGATTGTAGTATTATGGAGTTGGCAGATGATATTGCATATGGTGTCCATGATCTGGAGGATTCGGTTGCGTTAGGTTTGGTTTCAGAAAGTAGATGGAAAAAGGAGGTTGTTTCAAAGCTGATGGATTCTTTGAAGGACTATCCGCTCGCAAAGAGAATTGAGTTATACACTTCTCAGCTTTTTTCTGGCGAAAATAAAGTCAGGAAGGCAGCTATCGGTAAACTGGTCAGCTATTTTATTGTGAATGTTGAGGTTAAGAAGCAGGGAGCATTTTCTCATGCCTTGCTGGATTATCAGGCTGCGTTTCCTTCTGTTGTGAGAGAAGAGCTTGATATTCTGCAAGAATTTGTGAGAGAGAATGTTATAAAAACACCCGAAGTGCAGACGCTTGAGTATAAAGGCCAGCAAATGATTGTGAAGCTGTTTGACGCAATCTCAGCTAACCCCTCAAGGCTTCTCCCAAAGAAATACTACAAGCGCTACGTTTCAGAGAACTCGGAAAAGAGGGTCGTTTGTGACTATCTTGCGGGTACAACTGATGATTATGCTACCAGGCTGTATCACAAAATATTTACGCCCTCTAGTGGGTCTATATTTGACAAGCTTTAATAGCTCTATCGCAGTTGCGTGATAAACAGGTTTTCTGTGAGTCACGCACTTGTGAATTATTTTTTGATTACGGGTTTGTTTAGAGACTCCAGTAATAAGCCTGCTGTTTGTTTTGGGATGTAACCTTGAGAGATTTTTCTGTCTAGGTAGGCAGGAAATTTTTGAGGCAGATAGATGTTTTCTAGCCATATCCTAAATTCGCCAAGAGCACTTAATGGATATATATTGGCCTCGGTTTTTGCTGATGATTGAGGGAAGTAATCGGGATATTCATGGGCGAATTTTTGACGTGGACCATGAGTTATTTCCAGTTCTTTAGACTTCCAGTTATTAGCCCACATCTGCCCCACGCTAATGTCTGGTACGGTATGCGTATCGATAATAAGCCCGGTGTCTATTGCGGAAACCACAATGTCAGCGATTTCTCTAAAAACACTGAAGTATCCAGGTGGGAGTTTGTTTAATAAAATTCTGTCATGATAGTGTTTCCAAGAGTCTAGCTTTAATGACTCTGGGGAGAATCCAACGCTTTCATATATGAAGTCGCGCAGGGTTTTTCTTGCTAAAAGCCGATAATTTCTTTGTGCTGTTTCAGTGTCAGTATTTTCTGAGTCGAATGCATAGTATTCCAAAACTGCCATGCAAACAGCATCAGGATATGCGCTAATTTTTTGACCGTTCTGCTCTGTTTTTATTACTATCCTGTCACTTTTGAAGTCGTGTTGATGAAGGATTTGCTTAATCCTTTTACCGCGTGGTTTAAACTTTTCGTCACCCCAGTTATTGGCTAGGTCACTGATTGTTTTGGGGTTTACACCGCATAATCTAGCTAATCCTCTTTCGGTTAAATAGGGTGTGGTGTCATTGAGTACTCCCATTTGAATGCCATCTACTTCTTTGAAAGAAGCTGAGGGTAGCTCTAACGGAAGTTCTGACTGAATTAATTCACTCATTATTTTTTACTCCCTGTTGATTATTTTGATTGAGTTTTTAATTATTTCCAAAGGATAGAAATGGTCTTTTGTACCATTTTTACTGATCTTCTTTACGCTTATTCCTTGTTCTATGCAGAGCTTTGTGCACATGGCCCAGAGATGCTGTTGGTCAATGCCTAATTTGTTTTCA
Source organism: Pseudomonas cichorii (assembly GCF_003700275.1). Taxonomy (GTDB): domain Bacteria; phylum Pseudomonadota; class Gammaproteobacteria; order Pseudomonadales; family Pseudomonadaceae; genus Aquipseudomonas; species Aquipseudomonas cichorii_B. The sequence goes on from NZ_RBRE01000039.1 coordinate 109,028, forward strand.
TCGCAGTAATTAGAGATGCTTGTATGGTTTTTGTGATCGAGTTGAGGAGTTATTTCTTCTATTTTTTGATTTATTTCATAAAGCCTTCTTTCTGTGTTTTCAAATCTTAGCTTGGTTTCAAGCGCTAACTTTTCACGCTCTTCAATTTCCCTTATTAGAAGATTGGTGTTTTGAGCTAGTGCATGCGCAAGCGACATTATTTCAGAGCTATCTTGTTTCTCGGGCGCAGGATAAGTGCCGTGTTTGTGTATGGAGGGGAGAACTTCGTGGAATAGCCAGCGTTGAAATTTTTTACTTGCCGGAGTGTTATCTCTTGAAATTAATCTGTAAAGACCAGGTTGAGTTATGAATACTTCTTTTCTTGGAGAGGTGGAAGTGTCATCTGGGACTGAGAAATGCTCGTATTCATCAATGTCTAATACTTCTAATTGCGCTTTAAGTAAGGCGCCTAGTCCTGTTTTTATTCTGTTGTTTATGCTTGTGTTGGACTTTGCTAGTGTTAAAACTACATCCTCCAATGATACATATAGTTTTTCATCTACATAAAAGCTTCTTATTTTTGAACTGCCGTGCTCTGCATGGTAATCGAGAAGAATAGGAGAGTTCATAGTGTTGCCTCCAAAAAAGTCCAGCTTGGTAGAACTTTAGATATTCTAAATATCTATATTTAAGTGATTGTTTTTATATCATGGCTTTACGATGTTATCAATCCCGCATTTGCCATTCATTGGAAAGCTAATTGATTTTCGCTGAATACATGGAAGCGGATGATTGATTTATGTGTTTTTTCAGTCATAATTTCTTCCGATGCGTTTTTGGCATCAATTCTGATGCATGTAGGTTCCGGCTATATGGAGGAGACTCAAAAGAGAATAACTATTTCTTCCTGCATGCCTCAACCTCATTTTGCATACTCAACTCAGTATCGATCCCCAACTTGTAGCGACAGTAATCAATAATCAGCTCCCGCTCCTCATTACTGAGCCGCTCAACCCGCCTAACCTCCCCATCATTCGCATGAATATTGTAAAACTTCACCTGAAACGTCGGATGCTTCTTGATAAAAATAACAGTTTCAATATCCCCATCCTCAAGCGCTTCGTAATAGCCGACGTACAGAACAGCCAGCACCGCCAAGATTGCTGCGATCATCAGTTTTTTCATCATTACGCTTCCAGTCCTCGCTGAGGCACTGGCTGGTAATGACTTATGAACCATGTATGAACACTGCCCGTCGATAAGTACATCATGCCAACGCTCTATAACCGCCCTGGCAAAGTATTCGATCCATCCAGACCTGGCTCATTACCAAGCAACCTGGCACTCCATACGGGCAATTCGCTCTCATCCACATCCAGACGTTTGAGCCACTGATCTGCTGACCAGCCGACTAAGCGCAATTCGCCGTCATGCGAGCCGCCGTGCAGGGAACTTACGGTGTCATAGCGAAGGCTTTTAAGCGCGTGGTTCAGCAGTACGTATGCCGCCGGTTTCGGGTCTTCGGTATCACCGGTCAGGTAGGGATACGCGCCGGCTTGTATCACCAAGGCGTTCTCGCAACGGTAGAAAGCGAAGTGGCTCGGTGGCAGTTGCGTGCGCAATGCTTCCAGCCCGCCTGCTAATTCCAAGCGTTCTTGATCAAGCAGTGTCAGCCAACTGACCGTTTTGATTTTGCTGGCTTTGAATTGCGGGCGATTAGCCAAGAGCGCCGCAGTGCCTACATCCAGTCCGGGCATGCGTGTGGCCATGAAGGCTTCTGTGGGTTGGTTGTCATCCCGCTTGGTTATCGAGAGGTTGTAGGCATGGCCTGCATAGCCCTGTATCGGGTTCAGGCGTTTCGAGAAGTCGATAAACAGTTGCAGAAACTTGAGTGGGTTCTGTTCCTGATACAGCAGAGGAACGGAGAACTCCAGAACGCTCAGGTCGTCTCCCATTTTGGCTTCCCAGGCAGGCTGGCCAAAAAGCTCGAAGTACCAGGCGCTGGCGTCGTCAGGTTGCTTGCCGCTCGTGTAGTAAAAGCTCAGAGGAAAATTCTCGCTCATGGCCGCCAGCATTTCGCGCAGGGTTTTGGCTTTACTGTATGGCGTTAACGGTTTTCCCTCTGGCGGTTCTTCGCGCCATAGCCAGGTAAGATGGGGCTCGGCAATATGCTTGAACTCATCGAAGCATTGGCATACTGCCTCGCGCACTTGAGGCGTATGGGCTTCTTTGAAATAGAGCGTGCCGCGCAGGCAAAGCACGGCACCTATATAGTTTTCAGGGCCGCCTTTCATCAGCAGGTTGCCGGGCATTTCCAGCAGTTGCGGTTGCTTTGCGAGTTCCTCGGCCATGTTGAATTCTGGTTTCATGGGTTTTCTCCGAATCAATAGGCGGGAATTGCTGGTCGAGGTATGCGGCCACGACTGAAGATATATATCACGCTGCTTGCGATAGCCGCGGCCCAACCTAATTGTTCAACTGGCACCTTGGACTGCTGCTCTTCCTGGCTACAGTCGCAGTCGGTAGGTTTCATTTCGACGACATTGTTCTCGTCACCAGCGATTTTCTGGTAGGCAAGCATCTGCTGTCTATTTGGTGGATCCGGTGGGAACTTCATTTCCACCACCTGCTTGATATTGTCTTGCGTGGGTGGCTTGCCTGGATCCTTGACGATCACCACGTCGGGCCTGCGAATCATGCCGCTGCCAGGTTCAAAGGGCGGATGTTCCGGGTCTTTATCCCAATACTTGTCGATCCAGCCGGGTATCCAGCCATGTGGGTTTTCCCCGGTCTGGCTGTCCAGAATAGGCTGTGGTGGGTGCTTCGTCATGTCGTAGCTGACCTCGGGCTTGTATGGGCTGCGTTTATGAAGAAGTTCGTCCAACTCTCCCAAACGCTGAGCCACGCAGGTCTGCTTAAGGCTTTTGCCATCCTGGCTGATGTTGGGCGTGCTGCTGCAGTAGCAGATCGCCGAGCACAGTATCCTTTTGTCTTGCGGGTCGAGGCTGGGTTTCAGAGTACCGACCAGGGTGGTCTTGCCTTCAGGACTCATGCCGCCCTGAGATATGCCGGGCTGATCGCTCATGCTTCGTCTTCCTGCACCAGATCTATATGAATGGATGCAGGGGTATCGTGGTTGACCCACGATGTCATGCCTTGTGCATCGGTAATGCTGACGGCACTCCAGCCATCACTGGACCAGACCTTGACCTTGCGCCCGGCAACGGGTTTGCCGGTAGCCTGATCGATGAGCTGGAAGCGTCCGGAATACGGGGTTTTGTTGATGTTCAGGGGGGTAATAGGGATAAACGGGGCAGGTGTATGCGAATCACCAATAATCACTGTCCCGGACCCGCCAATCACGACATCTCCGTGTGTCCCCGTGGTGCCGACCAATGCGGCGTTTTTACCATTGATAAATACAGTCGCAGATACAGCCGAAGCCAGGGCACTGCCACAGGTACAGGTATCACCTTGGCGGGCTGCGGCGAGCCCATCGAAGAATACGTCTGGAGATCCTGAGGCAATCGCTTTGGTGCCATGCCCAGGCATTGGGCAACTGGTCGGATCTGTTATGCGGGCGGCTGGTTTTGCCATGCTTGACTTCCTGTCAGCAGATTTTGACGATTTCGGACTTTATCAGAATCGACAGGGTTATGTTCCCTCCAGACTTTTCACTAGCCGCTAGGCACCATTTCGTACCCACAAAAAAGCCAGGAAGCTCTCGCCCCCTGGCTTTCTCATTTCAAATCAGAGCTACACAGCCCCAATCATCAATCCCAGCTCAACGCCCCACCAGTCTGATACTCGATAACCCGAGTCTCGAAGAAGTTTTTCTCTTTCTTCAAGTCCATGATTTCGCTCATCCATGGGAACGGGTTGGTGGTACCTGGGTACTCTTCCTTCAGGCCGATCTGCGACAGGCGACGGTTGGCGATGAATTTGAGGTAGTCCTCCATCATTGCCGCGTTCATGCCCAGTACGCCGCGTGGCATGGTATCGCGGGCGTATTCGATTTCCAGCTGGGTGCCTTGCAGAATCATCTGCATGGCTTCTTCCTTCATCTCGGCATCCCACAGGTGCGGGTTTTCGATCTTGATCTGGTTGATCACGTCGATGCCGAAGTTCAGGTGCATGGATTCGTCACGCAGGATGTACTGGAACTGCTCGGCAACGCCGGTCATCTTGTTGCGGCGGCCCATGGAGAGGATCTGGGTGAAGCCGCAATAGAAGAAGATGCCTTCCAGAACGCAGTAGTAGGCGATCAGGTTGCGCAGCAGTTCCTTGTCGGTTTCGACGGTGCCGGTCTCGAACTTCGGATCGGAGATCGAGCGGGTGTATTTCAGGCCCCAGGCTGCCTTTTTTGCGACCGATGGAATCTCGTGGTACATGTTGAAGATCTCGCCTTCATCCATGGCCAGCGATTCGATGCAGTACTGGTAAGCGTGGGTGTGGATCGCTTCCTCGAAAGCCTGGCGCAGGATGTACTGGCGGCACTCGGGGTTGGTGATCAGGCGGTACACGGCCAGTACGAGGTTGTTGGCAACCAGCGAGTCGGCTGTGGAGAAGAAGCCCAGGTTGCGCATGACGATGCGGCGCTCGTCGTCGGTCAGGCCTTCCGGGTTTTTCCAGAGGGCGATGTCGGCGGTCATGTTGACTTCTTGCGGCATCCAGTGGTTTGCGCAGCCGTCCAGGTACTTCTGCCAGGCCCAGTCGTACTTGAACGGGACGAGCTGGTTGAGGTCGGCGCGGCAGTTGATCATGCGCTTTTCATCGACCGCAACACGCGCCGAAGCACCTTCCAGTTCAGCCAGACCTTCGGCAACGTCCAGAGCGTCCAGCGCTTTCTTGGCGCGGATCAGGGCTGCGGAGTCGTTGGCGGTAATGGCGCGTGCTTCCTGGGCGGCAGCACCACCGGCGCTGTCCAGGCGGTCCATCGTGGCTTCGTGAGCCTGTGCAGCCTGGTTGGGTTTGGCGGCTACTTCGCCTTCGTCTTTGTCGAATTCGTCCCAGCTCAGCATGGTGGTAAAGCTCCTGTGCTTGAGGGTGCCTGAGGCAACCGCGATTGGATTTTAAAGTGTCGAATACCGGCGTGCAGCAAGCACGCTGGCAGTAAATTTTCGAGGTTTACTCGGATCGCCGATCTATGAAATTGTCGGTCGTTCAGTGAGCCGGTGTCGTTGAGACACAAGCGAGCAATACGGGTGTCTGGGGTTGCTTTCAGGTGAGCCAACTTTGCATTTGCAAATGGTCATTTGAGTACCCTGGAGCAAGCGCGGGAGTATACAGATTTTTCCCCGGAGCTTGTTCATCCGTGATTGAAATAGCGGTGTGATTTTTCGCTTTTTTTTCATGCTTCGGCGTTAATTTTCATTGCACCGAAAATGAGCGTCAAACGCAGCGAAAACACCTTATGTAGTGTTTTTTACAATTGGAAACGCAGGATATAGTGCCTTGGCTTTTCCGGCAATGATTCGTTGGATGCGTTTTTGGGCGTTTGTTTAGAGCATGACACAGGTCAAGAGTTGCACGTGCCGTAGATTGTGGCTTCTGGGGGAATGCGAAAATTTTATGCGCGTGAGAGCGGCCATTTTTTCAGCCAGGCAATCGACGAATGGCAACCCTCATCACGAAGTGTGGAAGATGGGGCTTAGATGCTGATTGGCTGTCCAATGCACTTCGCAAACACCTTGGTCAGTGCTGTGTAATCGCACACGACGGCATCAATATTTGCCTGCGTCCATTCCTGCACATCAACCTCCCACCAGCTGATCTCATATCCAGCATTAACAATGATGTGTTCAAACAGGATTCGTTGGGCTCTGCCATTGCCGTCCCGAAAAGGATGCACAACATTCAAATCGCCGAATAGCTCTGCGCTGGCAAGCACCAGTGCGTCTCGGTCCAGGTTCTGAAGCCAATCGGCTTTGGCGAGGGATGAAAGCAGCTTTTGAGCTTCAGGCTCGATACGGCTGCACGTGCAAAAATGGGTAGAGCCTTTGGAGATGTCAACGCTTCGTAGCTCTCCGGCCCATTCGTAGATATCTGAAAACAAACGAGAGTGGATGTTTTTTAGGTAGAGGAGGTCGTAAGGCGGAGGGGCAAACTCGATAGAGCTTGCGGCAACTTCAGAAAGTGCTCGTTCTGCTTGAGCCAGAAGCCTGTCGCTGGTGAAGCCCAAGCGGTTACGTAGAACCGATGTACCTGGGATGCAATACGGATCTTGCCCTGTGCCATATTTATCGAGCATCAGGCCTGTTTGTTGCGGTAGGTTTTCAGCAACTCTTCACGAGACAGAAGAGGGCGCTCAGCATCAAGGGGCGTAATGTCGAAACCTTCCAGGCGCAGGCTTGCCGAGTAGTTGGATTTGCGCGTTTTGGCGCAGTAGGCTTTTTTGGCCTGAAGGGAAAGGGTTGGCATGTTTGCCGCCTCCGGTGTTTCAAAGGCGTAAGTGTAGCTAAAAACTGGAAGATTTTGGAGAGGACGGTGCGGCCTTTCGCGAATGAATTCGCTCCTACGGGGTGAATGTAGGAAGGGCCTTTCGCGAATGAATTCGCTCCTACAGGGTGAGTGTAGGAGCGGATTTATCCGCGAAGACCGGGATTACAGCCTTGCCGGGTTTACTGGCAAGCCTCGCAATCCGGCTCGTCAATTGCACAAGCCTTTGGTACTGGAGCTGGACCGGCCGGTGCTGCTTCGGTCGGACGTGGCGCGCTGATCGCGGAGTCGTCCGGGCCGTGGCCGCCGCTCGATACTGCGTTGAGCTTGCCGGTGTTGATGGTCGACTTCTCGGTGCTGGTCGCGGCCAGGGCACGGAGGTAGTAGGTGGTTTTCAGGCCACGGAACCACGCCATGCGGTAGGTTACGTCCAGTTTCTTGCCCGAAGCGCCAGCGATGTACAGGTTCAGCGACTGAGCCTGGTCGATCCACTTCTGACGGCGGCTGGCGGCGTCGACGATCCACTTGGTTTCCACTTCGAACGCGGTGGCGTAAAGCTCTTTGAGCTCCTGCGGAATGCGCTCGATCTGTTGTACCGAACCGTCGTAGTACTTCAGGTCGTTGATCATGACCGAGTCCCACAGGTCGCGGGCCTTGAGGTCGCGAACCAGGTACGGGTTGATCACGGTGAATTCGCCCGACAGGTTCGATTTCACGTACAGGTTCTGGTAGGTCGGTTCGATCGACTGCGATACGCCGGTGATGTTGGCGATGGTCGCGGTCGGAGCGATGGCCATGATGTTCGAGTTACGGATGCCTTTCTGTACGCGGGCACGAACCGGCGCCCAGTCCAGGGTTTCCTTCAGGTCGACATCGATGTACTTCTGGCCACGTGCTTCGATCAGGATCTGTTGCGAATCCAGCGGCAGGATGCCTTTGGACCACAGCGAACCCTGGAACGTCTCGTAGGCGCCGCGCTCGTCGGCCAGATCACAGGAAGCCTGGATGGCGTAGTAGCTGACCGCTTCCATGGAAGTGTCGGCGAACTGCACGGCAGCATCGGAACCGTACGGGATGTGTTGCAGGTACAGCGCATCCTGGAAGCCCATGATGCCCAGACCGACCGGACGGTGGCGCAGGTTGGAGTTTTTGGCCTGCGGTACCGAGTAGTAGTTGATGTCGATCACGTTATCGAGCATGCGTACGGCTACATCGACGGTGCGCTTGAGCTTGTCGGTGTCCAGCTTGCCGTTGACGATGTGGTTCGGCAGGTTGATCGAGCCCAGGTTGCAGACCGCGATCTCGTCCTTGTTGGTGTTCAGGGTGATCTCGGTGCACAGGTTCGAGCTGTGGACCACGCCCACGTGCTGCTGCGGGCTGCGCAGGTTGCACGGGTCCTTGAAGGTCAGCCATGGGTGGCCGGTCTCGAACAGCATCGAGAGCATCTTGCGCCACAGATCCTTGGCCTGGATGGTCTTGAACAGTTTGACCTTGCCCGGGTATTCGGTCAGCGCTTCGTAGTACTCGTAACGCTCTTCAAAGGCCTTGCCGGTCAGGTCATGCAGGTCCGGCACTTCGGATGGCGAGAACAGGGTCCACTTGCCGTCGTCGAAGACGCGCTTCATGAACAGGTCAGGGATCCAGTTGGCGGTGTTCATGTCGTGGGTACGACGACGATCATCACCGGTGTTCTTGCGCAGCTCGATGAACTCTTCAATGTCCATGTGCCAGGTTTCCAGGTAGGCACAGACAGCGCCTTTGCGCTTGCCGCCCTGGTTGACCGCAACGGCGGTGTCGTTGACCACTTTCAGGAACGGCACGACGCCTTGCGACTTGCCGTTGGTGCCCTTGATGTAGGAACCCAGCGCACGAACCGGCGTCCAGTCGTTGCCCAGGCCGCCTGCGAATTTGGACAGCATGGCGTTGTCGTGGATCGCGTGGTAGATGCCCGACAGGTCATCCGGCACGGTGGTCAGGTAGCAGCTGGACAGCTGTGGACGCAGGGTGCCGGCGTTGAACAGGGTTGGCGTCGACGACATGTAGTCGAAGGACGACAGCAGGTTGTAGAACTCGATGGCGCGATCTTCACGGGCTTTCTCTTCGATCGCCAGGCCCATGGCCACGCGCATGAAGAAGATCTGCGGCAGCTCGAAACGCACGCCATCCTTGTGGATGAAATAACGGTCGTAGAGGGTCTGCAGGCCCAGGTAAGTGAACTGCTGATCGCGCTCGTGGTTGATCGCCTTGCCCAGCTTGACCAGGTCGAAGTCGGCCAGCACAGGGTTGAGCAGTTCGTACTTGATGCCGGTGGCGACGTAGGCCGGCAGGGCCTTGGCGTACAGGTCGGCCATTTCGTGGTGAGTGGCGCTCTCGGCCACTTCCAGGAAGCCCAGGCCTTCGGCGCGCAGGGTGTCCATCAGCAGGCGGGCGGTGACGAACGAGTAGTTCGGCTCACGCTCGACCAGCGTACGCGCAGTCATCACCAGTGCGGTGTTGACGTCTTTGAGCGCAACGCCGTCGTACAGGTTTTTCAGGGTTTCGGTCTGGATCAGGTTGGCGTCGACTTCAGCCAAGCCTTCGCACGCTTCGGTAACGATGGTGTTCAGACGACCCATGTCCAGCGGCGCAAGGCTGCCGTCGGCGCGGGTGATGCGGATCGATGGGTGAGCCAGGACTTCGCTGTCGGTTGCGCGACCGGCACGCTCCTTGGCACGCGAGTCACGGTAGATGACGTAGTCGCGAGCGACTTTCTGCTCACCGGCACGCATCAGGGCCAGTTCGACCTGGTCCTGGATTTCTTCGATGTGGATGGTGCCGCCCGATGGCATGCGACGCTTGAAGGTCGCGGTGACCTGTTCGGTCAGGCGTGCAACGGTATCGTGGATACGCGACGAGGCGGCAGCGTTGCCACCCTCAACTGCAAGAAACGCTTTGGTGATGGCAACGGTGATCTTGTCGTCGGTGTAAGCAACAACAGTGCCGTTACGCTTGATCACGCGCAGTTGACCAGGCGCGGTCGCTGACAGGTCCTGTTGACCCTGGCTGGCTTTCGGCGCGTTGGTCGGCGAGTTCTCGCGAGTTGTGTCTGTTTGCATGGGTGTCTCCACGTTCTTTAAGTTTGTTCGGGCTGTACAACCGCCCACCGATCCGTCTTGAGGCATTCAGCCGCCAAAGGGGCGGCTGTAAGTGACTTCAAAACGGAGCAAGGAGGGCTGGATGCCGCTCCCCGGCTTTGAAGCCAGAAAGGACCGGTACATGACCGATCCCTTGAAAATCTGATGAAGAGTGCTCGTTTGATGTTGCAAAACGTGTACCGGTTGGCCAGAGGCTGGCGCGGTCGGTTGGGCTATTGAACACGTCGTAAAGTTCAACCTTGCAGGCTCAAGAAAAATGCTTGAATTTCTCGATTGAGTCGTGTTGGCTTTTCTCCGCAAAACCCTACATGTAGGGTGTCGCTTCGGATCGGGCTACAAGATAATGCGTTTTGGACATCAATTGCAACGCACAGCCTGTGGATAAGCTTGTGCGTATTTTGTGTATGAATCGCCCATATCGCGTGTAGGCCGCATAACTACTGAGTCGGACCGTCTGTCATTGTTTTTTACATCTGTCGGCGACTCGAAGCGGATTTTTGCGGGCGCGAACCCTATCACAAAAAACATATCGTGCAAGGCCGCTCTGGCATGTCGTGTGCTTGCCCTGGTGGTTGCTACAATCGCCCGCACCGATGCGCTGGAAAACGCCTTGCATAACAACAATCCGGAGGCCGCTTGTGGAGCAAGAAAACTGGCAGGTGCTGATCGTCGAGGATGATCAGCGATTGGCCGAGCTGACCTGCGATTATCTGCAGGGCAACGGCCTGAGTGTGAGCATCGAAAGCAACGGCGCGCTGGCCGCGGCGCGGATCATCGATGAGCAGCCGGATCTGGTGATCCTCGACCTGATGCTGCCCGGCGAAGATGGCCTGAGCATCTGTCGCAAGGTGCGCGGTCGTTATGACGGCGCAATCCTGATGCTCACCGCCCGCACCGACGACTCCGATCAGATCCAGGGCCTGGATAGCGGCGCGGACGATTTTGTCTGCAAGCCGGTGCATCCGCGGGTGTTGCTGGCGCGGATCCATGCCTTGCTGCGCCGTAGTGAAGCCCCGCAAGTGCCGGCCGCCGAGCTACGGCGCCTGGTATTCGGCCCGCTGGTGGTGGACAACGCCCTGCGCGAGGCCTGGCTGCGCGAGCAGAGCATCGAGCTGACCGGCGCCGAGTTCGATCTGCTGTGGCTTTTGGTTGCCAATGCCGGGCGCATTCTGTCCCGAGAAGAAATCTTTACCGCCTTGCGCGGGGTCGGTTATGACGGCCAGGATCGCTCCATTGATGTGCGTATCTCGCGCATACGCCCCAGAATTGGCGACGATCCGATTCATCCGCGCCTGATCAAGACGGTGCGCAGCAAGGGCTATCTGTTTGTGCCCGAAGCGGCGCAGGACATGAACAGCTTTGTCCTGAACGGCTGACCCCATGAATTCCATTTTCCTGCGCATCTATGGCGGCATGCTCGGCGTGCTGGTGTTGGTGGCGCTGCTCGGTGTGCTGGCGCTGCATCTGCTCAATCAGGAGCGCAGCGGGCAATACCGCGAGCGGCTGGCCCACGGCACCTTTACCGTGATGGCCGATAACCTGATTCCGCTGAACGATATCGAGCGGCGCCGCGCCCTGGCGGTCTGGGAGCGCTTGCTGGGTATTCCGCTGAGCCTGCAGAGCGTCGAGCAGGCGCACCTGGACAGCAGCGCCCGCAGCCGCTTGCAGCGCGGTCAGGTGGTGGTCGAGCAGATCGGCCCGCATGCGGCCAGGGTTTACCGCCAGCTCAGCGATCAGGAGCCATTGTTGCTGACCGGTGAGGTACAGCAGATCACCGAACAGCTGGCGCGGGCGACTATTTATCTGTTGATCGACGAACTGGTGCGCTTGCCCGTCGATGAACAACCGGCACGGCTGCAAGCCTTGCGGGTCAGCAAGGGGTTTGGTTTCGACCTGAATCTGATTGCCCTGGATCAGGCCGACCTGGATGACGATCAGCGCCGGCGGGTCTACGAAGGCGACACGGTCATGGCGCTGGGCAAGGGCGGTGACTCCATCCGCGTGCTGTCCGGGATCGTCGACACCAACTGGGTGCTGGAAATCGGCCCGCTGTATCAGATGAATCCTTATCCGCCGCAACTGCTGGTGCTGATTGCATTGCTCGGGCTGTGTTTCATCGGCGTGGTGGTTTACCTGCTGGTGCGGCCTCTTGAACGGCGGGTGCAGGCGCTGGAGGCGGCTGCTTCCCTGATCGCCAAAGGCAGCCTGCAAACCCGGGTGCCCACCGAGGGCAGCGATTCGATCGGCCGGCTGGCGACGGCATTCAACAGCATGGCCGAGCACTTGCAACGTTCACTGATGATTCAGCGTGAACTGGTGCGGGCAGTCTCCCATGAGCTGCGCACGCCGGTGTCGCGCCTGCGGTTCGGCCTGGAGATGATCCGCGACGCCACCACGCCTGAAGCGCGCAACAAATACATGACCGGTATGGACAACGATATCCAGGATCTCGACAAGCTGGTCGACGAGATGCTGACTTATGCACGGCTGGAGCAGGGCGCGCCGACCCTGAATTTCCAGCGCATCGATCTGGATGTACTGATCAATCAGGTCATCGCTGAACTGGCTCCGTTGCGCGCCAATGTCCGGGTGGCGCGTGGCGAATGCGTGACCACCGGCGAAGGCGAATCGGCCTGGGTCGATGCCGAGCCGCGCTATATGCATCGGGCCGTGCAGAATCTGGTGAGCAACGCCCTGCGCCATGCCGAGTCGCAGGTCAGCATCAGTTACCGACTGGAGCCGGGCTGTTGCCGTCTCGATGTGGAAGACGACGGCCCCGGCGTTCCGCAAAGTGCCTGGGAGCAGATATTCACGCCGTTCATGCGCCTGGACGACAGCCGCACCCGGGCATCCGGCGGGCACGGTTTGGGGTTGTCCATCGTGCGGCGGATCATCAACTGGCATGAAGGTCGTGCTTCAATCGACCGTAGCGCCCGCCTGGGTGGCGCCTGTTTTACGCTGGTCTGGCCGCGAACCCAGGAACCACGATGATTCAGCCGGCGATGCTGACCAGGCTCAACAGATGGTCATCGTGCAGGCTGAACTGGCCTTCCAGTTCCTTGCCGCTGTGCCATTCGCTGGACAGGTCCATCAGCAGGCGCAGGCGCACGCTGCCGTCTGCTGACCATTCCAGCAGTTGCGCGTCTTCAAAGTAGAAGCGTTTCTGCACGATGGGGTAGAGCGCCTTGAACAATGCTTCCTTGATCGAGAAGGTCAGGGTGACGCGCAAGGCGATCTGTTCTTCGGGACCGGCAGCCATGGCGGCCAGTTCGTCGGCGGTGAGGATTTCCCCGGCCAGACGTGTGGCGCGCTCGCTGCTCAACATGTTTTCGGTATCTAGCCCCAGCCCGCGCCATTGTTGTCTGGGCGCAACGATGGCGGCGGCCCAGCCGGTGCTGTGGGTGATCGAGCCGCAGATATCCTCCGGCCAGATCGGCGCACGATCCTCGCCAATTGCCGGGACGTACAAACGTTCGTCGAGTTGGCGCAAGGCTTCACGGGCACAGAGCCGCCCGGCAAGGAATTCGGCCTGACGTTTGGCGACCGAGCGTTGAATGCTGGCCGGAGGCGCAATGGCGCAACGCTGAAAATCACCGTCGACCAGTTTCTGCGGATCGAAATAACTGCTGACCAACACCGCACCCGGTACTGCATGAGGCAGCGGCCAGTGTTGGCTGGGTTCGGAACAGCAGGCGGGGAGTGTCTGGAGTCGAGTCATGAGCGGCATTGTGCCGGATGTGGAAAGCTGTTCGCGAATGAATTTGCTCCCAGGTGTGGGAGCTGATTCATTCGCGAAAAAACTGCATCCAGTAAAGTTCTATCGTTAGAAGTGCCGCCTTCCCGGATAAATCCGGTCCCACACAGTCCGAGCAGGTTTGAAGTCTGAGTGGGAGCGAATTCATTCGCGAAAAGACTTGCACACAGAATCAGCCAAATATCTTCTTGAAGAACGCCTGCATATCCGCCCACGAACTCTGGTCGGCAGCCTTGTCATAACCGATGTCCGGGCCGCCATGTTCGCCGTGGCTCAGGCGGTCGGCGTCGGGGTTGGTGAAGCCGTGTTTCGCGCCTTCGATGCTGACGAACTTGTAGTCAGCCTTGGCGTCGTCCATTTCCTTCTTGAAGGCGGTGACGTTCTCGGGCGTGACCATGCTGTCCTTGGCGCCATGCTCGACCAGCATCGGCACCTTGATGCCCGGTTTGGCCGGAGTATTGGTCACCAGCGCGCCATGGAAACTCACCACACCCGCCAGCGGTTCGCCGCGACGTGCCGCGTCGAGCACGATCTTGCCGCCGAAGCAGTAGCCGATGGCGGCGATCTTGTCCGGGTTGGTCTGGGCCTGTTTCTTCAGTTGCTCAAGGCCGGCGTCGAAACGCTTGTTGGCCGCATCACTGTCCTTGAGGGCGGCCTGCATGAAGGCCATGGCGTCTTTTGGATGCTCGGTGTTCTTGCCTTCGCCGTACATGTCGATGGCCATGGCGCTGTAACCCAGTGCCGCCAGATCGCGGGCGCGACGCTTGGCGTAATCGTTCAGCCCCCACCATTCGTGAACCACCAGAATTCCGGGACGCTGGCCCTTGATGGCATCGTCGTAGGCGTAATAACCCACCAGTTTTGTCCCGTCGGCACTTTTATAGTCGATCTGTTCGGTCTTGATCGCCGCCTGGGCCAGTCCGGTGAGGCTCATCATGATTGCCGCAATCCACACACGCATGTTCAGTTCCTTCCAGTTTGGGGGGAGAAGAGGGCAAAGCTTAGTCGATCCCGCCTTGTTAGCCTGTTCAGCACAGGTTCAGAGCGCGTTCAGTAACAGTTCAGGACACGCAGACTACTGTGAAATCGTACTTTGACAGCGTCCCCGAGCGCAAAAGGAGTCCTCATGTTGAATATCAACAAGTTTTTCCTGGCGTTGGCTTTTCTGGGTGGCAGTGCTGCAGCACAGGCCAGTGATGGTCGGCTGGAGCCGGCACGTATCGAGTTCGGCAAGACCAGCAAGCGGCTCGACGAAGCCAACAGCTGGAGTCATGGGCTGGATCAGCGGGGACCGTTGGCCTCTTCAAGCGGGGCGCTTTATTCACCGGCTATTTATGGCAGTCTTTCTGGCACCTACAATGGCGTAGTGGTCAGCCGGGAAGTCCTGCTGGGCGAATACGATGTAAAACAGGGCGTGCCCTTGAGCGCCAGGCTGTCGAGTAACGATTCGACGATGTCGTTTCATTCTTTTTCTTAAGGGAGAGCTGCATGAAGTTGTTGGTGGTCGAGGATGAGGCGCTGCTACGTCATCACTTGTGGACCCGCTTGACCGAAGCGGGCCATGTGGTGGAAGCGGTGGCCAATGCCGAGGAGGCGCTGTATCAGGTCGGGCAGTTCAATCACGATCTGGCGGTGATCGATCTTGGCCTGCCGGGTATCGGCGGCCTGGACCTCATCCGCCAGTTGCGTGCCCAGGGCAAGGCGTTTCCGGTCCTGATCCTCACCGCCCGTGGCAACTGGCAGGACAAGGTCGAAGGGCTGGCCGCCGGTGCCGACGACTACGTGGTCAAGCCGTTTCAGTTCGAGGAGCTGGAAGCGCGGCTCAATGCCCTGTTGCGCCGTTCCAGCGGTTTCATCCAGTCGACCATCACTGCCGGGCCGCTGCTGCTGGACCTCAATCGCAAGCAGGCCGCGCTGTCCGAGCAGCCCTTGGCGCTGACGGCCTATGAATACCGGATTCTCGAATACCTGATGCTGCATCATCAGCAAGTGGTGCCCAAGGAACGCCTGATGGAGCAGTTGTATCCCGACGACGATGAGCGCGATCCGAACGTGATCGAAGTGCTGGTCGGACGTCTGCGCCGCAAGCTGGAAGGGGCCGTGGCATTCAAACCCATCGATACCGTGCGTGGCATGGGCTATCTGTTCACTGAGCGCTGTACATGATTCGTTCGCTGCGCCTGCGCTTGATGCTGGCCGCCGCGACACTGGCGGTGATCTTCATGCTGCTGATGCTGCCTGCCTTGCAGGGTGCGTTCAGCCTGGCACTGCGTGGCGCTATCGAACAACGCCTGGCGTCGGATGTGACGACCATGATTTCCGCAGCGCGGGTCGAAGACGGTCGCCTGCTGATGCCGTCGCTGTTGCCCGGCGAGCAGTTCAATCTGCCGGGCAGTCGCCTGTTGGGCTACATATATAACCTGCAGGGGCAACTGGTCTGGCGCTCGCTGGGCACCGAAGGCGAAAACATCAAATACCACCCGCACTATGACGGGCAGGGCAGTCAGTTTTCCAAGATCAAGGAAGCCAACGGCGACGAGTATTTCGTCTATGACGCCGAGATCCGCCTGTTGGGCGGTCGCAATGCGGCGTTCAGTATCGTGGCCCTGCAACCCTTGCGCGACTATCAGGAAACCATCGCCGGTCTGCGGCAAAAACTTTATCTGGGCTTTGGCGGCGCCTTGCTGGTGTTGCTGGGCCTACTGTGGCTGGGTTTGACATGGGGCCTGCGAGCGCTCAAGGGCTTGAGTCAGGAACTGGATCAGGTGGAAGCCGGTGCCCGCGACAGCCTTAGCGAAAAACACCCCAGCGAACTGTTGCGCCTGACCGACTCCCTGAATCGCCTGTTGCGCAGCGAGCGTGAGCAGCGCATTCGTTACCGCGATTCCCTCGGCGATCTGGCCCACAGCCTGAAAACCCCGCTGGCGGTCTTGCAGGGCGTCAGCGAGAACATCGCCAAGCGTCCTGAAGACGTTGAACAGGCGCGCGTCCTGCAATCGCAGATCGAGCGCATGAGCCAGCAGATCGGCTACCAGTTGCAGCGCGCCAGCCTGCGCAAGAGCGGGCTGGTTCGTCATCACGTGATGCTGCGGCCGGTGGTCGAAAGCCTGTGCAATACCCTGGAGAAGGTGTACCGCGACAAGCAGGTCAAGGTCACCCTCGACCTTCCCGAGCAATGCCAGGTGCCGATGGAAGAGGGCGCCTTGCTGGAAATGCTCGGCAATCTGCTGGAAAACGCTTACCGGCTGTGTCTTGGCGAAGTCCGAGTCAGTTTTCAGTCATCTGCAACGGGTGACGAGCTGTGCGTCGAGGACGACGGTCCCGGCATTCCGCTGCGCCAGAGAGCGCGCATTCTGGAGCGTGGCGAGCGCCTGGACCGCCAGAATCCCGGTCAGGGCATCGGTCTGGCAGTGGTCAAGGACATCATCGAAAGCTACGGCGCCCGCCTGACCCTGGGCGATTCGCCCTTGGGTGGCGCAGTGTTCAGGATTCATTTTCTGGCCTGATGGTGTTTGCATGCTGTGAATGTACGGCCCTCTTCCCGGATAAATCCGGTCCCACGGTTTGCTGCGCGACAATGCGGCGACGATGGAGAGGCGGATACCCGCCACCCTGCTGATTTTTTTATGGGCTATCGGCGGAAAACCGCCACCATAATGGCACTTTCATACTAGTGTTTATTCCACGACGCCTTGAAAGTCGGGCTCAGGAAGGTTTTTTTCAGGAGTGGCACGCAGCTTGCTACTTGTCGTCGTAGAGGCCTGCCTTGCGCAGCTCGACACAACAAATCCCTCCA
Source organism: Pseudomonas cichorii (assembly GCF_003700275.1). Lineage (GTDB taxonomy): Bacteria > Pseudomonadota > Gammaproteobacteria > Pseudomonadales > Pseudomonadaceae > Aquipseudomonas > Aquipseudomonas cichorii_B. The sequence goes on from NZ_RBRE01000039.1 coordinate 126,129, forward strand.
GTGCAGGAGGGTTAGCGCTTTATAGGTTTCGCGTGCATCAGGTGAGATGCCGACGACGCCCTTGAGGATAACTGCAATGACGACTCGTCAGCCCTTCTACAAAACACTCTATTTTCAGGTAATCGTAGCGATTGTTATCGGTATCCTGATCGGTCACTTCTATCCGGACACCGGCAAGGCCTTGAAGCCGCTGGGTGACGGGTTCATCAAACTGATCAAGATGGTCATCGCCCCGATCATCTTCTGTACGGTCGTCAGTGGTATCGCTGGCATGCAGAACATGAAGTCGGTCGGCAAGACTGGCGGTTACGCGCTGCTGTACTTTGAAATCGTTTCGACCCTGGCCCTGGTCATCGGTCTGGTTGTGGTCAACGTGGTTCAGCCGGGTGTCGGCATGAACATCGACGTCAGCACCCTCGACGCCTCCAAGATCGCTGCTTATGTAACAGCGAGCAAGGATCAGAGCATCGTCGGCTTTATCCTCAATGTGATCCCGAACACCATCGTCGGCGCGTTCGCCACTGGCGACATCCTGCAAGTCCTGATGTTCTCGGTGATCTTCGGCTTCGCCCTGCATCGCCTGGGTGCCTACGGTCGTCCGGTTCTGGACTTCATCGATCGTTTCGCGCACGTGATGTTCAACATCATCAACATGATCATGAAGCTTGCTCCGATCGGTGCTTTCGGTGCGATGGCTTTCACCATCGGCGCCTACGGTGTCAGCTCGCTGGTGCAACTGGGTCAGTTGATGCTGTGCTTCTACATCACCTGCTTCCTGTTCGTGGTTCTGGTACTGGGCGCCATCTGCCGCGCTCACGGCTTCAGCATCCTGAAGCTGGTACGTTACATCCGTGAAGAACTGCTGATCGTTCTGGGTACTTCCTCGTCGGAATCGGCACTGCCTCGCATGCTGATCAAGATGGAGCGCCTGGGTGCACAGAAGTCGGTTGTCGGCCTGGTCATTCCTACCGGTTACTCCTTCAACCTGGACGGTACTTCGATCTACCTGACCATGGCGGCCGTGTTCATCGCTCAGGCGACCAACACCCACATGGACATTACCCATCAGATCACTCTGCTGCTGGTACTGTTGCTGTCCTCCAAAGGTGCTGCTGGCGTGACCGGTAGCGGCTTCATCGTTCTGGCTGCAACCCTGTCGGCCGTAGGCCACCTGCCGGTTGCCGGTCTGGCGCTGATCCTGGGTATCGACCGCTTCATGTCTGAAGCCCGCGCCCTGACCAACCTGGTTGGTAACGCCGTTGCCACCGTGGTTGTTGCCAAGTGGGTCGGTGAGCTGGACACCAACAAGCTGGACGCCGAACTGGCTTCCGGTGGTTCCGCCATCGTTGAAACCCGTCATGAAGATGACCTGGGTGTTGCCGAAGGCCCGGCTCCTGTCAACACCGGTAAAACGGTCTGATAAGCGCTGAATGAAAAAAACCCATCTTCGGATGGGTTTTTTTATGCCTGAGTTTCTTGCCGGGGGATTACTCGACCCGCGTCTCGCCGCTGAATACCAGCGTCTGGCGGCAGCGACGGCACAGGTAGCGTCGACCTTTGGAAACCATGCTGTGGCGCTGGGCTGTGAACGGGAAATCGCTGTCGGCGCACGGGCAGCGATAGATGTAGCGGGTCACGCTGCGGCGTTCGATGGCATAGGTATGGCAGCGATTGGGTGGCAGTTCGTACACGCCACGCATGATCAGTTGCCACTCTTCGCCATGGGGCTGGATACGGTCGCCGAACAACTGGTGGGCGATCATGTGCGCCACTTCATGGGGGACGGTCTGGCGCAGGAAGTCCTCGCTGTTCTCCCGGTACAGCTTCGGGTTGAAGCGCAGCATGTTCTCGTGCAGGTGGGCGACGCCCGCTTTCTGACCGCGCAGCTTGAGGCTGACCACCGGGCGTTTGAAGGTGCGTTTGAAAAAGGCTTCGGCTTGTTGGTAACAGGTTTCGACGCGGGAATTGAGTTGCTCGGGCATGCTGTGTGGCTCTCCAGATGCGCCAAGTATGCCGTAATGCGGGGGCGGGCTGAAAACCCCAACTGCCCGATGGTCGCTCGCAGCGGCGGGTCGCATGGGGCTGCAACCCGCCGGGCGGTGGTTCAACTGGTGTATTCCGGGCCGATCCCGACGCCCCACAGCACCACGGTAAATGCCATGATCGCGACCAGCACCACCAGGCCGACTGCCAGCACCGAGCTGGAAAACATGAAGCCTTCATCGGAAGGAATGTCCATGAAGGTCGGCAGGCCGACATACAGCAGGTAGACCGTGTAGCAGATCGCTGCGGTACCCACCAGCATGCCCAGCCACATATGCGGATAGAGCGCCGCCAGCCCGCCGATGAACAGCGGCGTGGCGGTATAGGTAGCAAAAGCGATGCACTGCGCCAGGGTTGGCGTGGCGTCGTAAGTACGGGCCATCCAGTGAATGAAGCCACCCATTACGGCGACGCCGAGCAGCATGGAGACGTAGGACATGAGCGTCATCCATATGGCGCTGCCATGGGTGAGCATCACGGGCGGTCGATCACCGATGACCCAGCCGATCTGGGTAGTGCCTATATATGCGGAAATTGCCGGGACTGCGGCCAGGATCAGGGTGTGAGTGAGGTACATGTGGCCAATGCTTTCTTCTTCGCCACGTATCTGCTTCCATTCCTGGTCGGGATGCGTGAACAGCCCCCATACGTGATGGATCATAGGGTGACTCCTTCATCTCGTGGGTAGAGGCCACAAGCCTGAATGCGACCTCATCAGGCAGTATAGAAAGCGTGCACCGTGCAGGAATGGCGGGCTTAGAGTGTTTGGCGATTTGCCCGCACCTGTTAATAGCCGCTGCTTCGATACGGTGGATGTTTAACCCGGCGCAGGTTGTGCGTAAAATGGCTGCCCTTTCCCCGAAGTCACCAGCGGATATCACCAGCATCATGGGCACCCTTTCAGTCAATCAGAACAAACTGCAGAAACGCCTGCGTCGGCTGGCCGGCGAAGCGGTTGCCGACTTCAACATGATTGAGGATGGCGACAAGGTGATGGTCTGCCTCTCCGGTGGCAAGGACAGCTACACCATGCTCGATGTGCTGATGCACCTGCAGAAGGTCGCGCCGATCAAGTTCGAGATCGTGGCCGTGAACATGGACCAGAAGCAGCCGGGCTTCCCCGAGCACGTGCTGCCGGCCTATCTGGCGACGCTGGGCATCGAGTACCACATCGTCGAAAAGGACACCTATTCGGTGGTCAAGGAGCTGGTGCCGGAAGGCAAGACCACCTGCTCGCTGTGCTCGCGCCTGCGTCGCGGCACCTTGTACACCTTCGCCGATGAGATCGGCGCCACCAAGATGGCGCTGGGGCATCACCGCGACGATATCGTCGAAACCTTCTTTCTCAACATGTTCTTCAACGGATCGCTCAAGGCCATGCCGCCCAAGCTGCGTTCCGACGATGGCCGCAACGTGGTGATTCGCCCGCTTGCCTACTGCCATGAGAAGGACATCCAGGCCTATTCGGACTTCAAGCAATTCCCGATCATTCCGTGCAACCTGTGCGGCTCGCAGGAAAACCTGCAGCGTCAGGTGGTCAAGGAAATGCTCGTTGATTGGGAGCGCAAGACGCCGGGCCGTACCGAAAGCATCTTCCGCGCCCTGCAGAACGTTCAGCCTTCGCAACTGGCCGACCGCAACCTGTTCGACTTCACCAGCCTGCGCATGGACGAAACCGCTGCCTCGCGGTTCGTCAATGTGGTGAATATCTAACCCGCACTCAGTGGTTGACGGTAAACGCCAGCATGGCTGAAAGCTGGCACAACGGTCGGCCGCTTTCGGCCTGCCACTGATTGAAAGCGTCCTGCACGATGGCCTGATCGCGCTTGCTGGTCGGTACTCTGTCGACGATGTTCTGCGCGTTCAGCGCTGCGACCACGTCCTGGCTAGGGATAAAGGTGTCCTTGCCGACCATGCGCAGGAAACGCGGTGCCGACAGTCCGCCCATCTGGTTGCCGTGCCTGGCCAGGTATTGCCAGAGCCCGGTGATGTCATCGACCGGCCATTGGGCGATGAACTGCGCGAAGCTGCCATGTTCCTGGGCAATGTCGAGAATCAGCTGCGCGTTGCGTGGCACGCTCTTGAGCTTGCCCAGATGGCGAATGATGCGGGTGTCCTGCATCAGCCGCTCCAGATGATCGGCGCCCATCAGCACCACCTTTTCCGGATCGAAACGAAAGAACACTTCCTCGAACGCCGGCCACTTGGCATCCACCAGACTGTGTTTCAGACCAGCCCGAAACACCCGCAAGGCCATGGTCGACAGGTAGCGATCATCGCTGATGGCCGCCAGTTGCTTCGGCGTATCGGGCACCGGCAGCAGTGCTTCAAGTGCCCTGGCAGAGCCGAAACGGTTAAGGCAGTATTCGTTCAGCCATTTGTAGTCGTGCATCGGTTCTCCAGAAAATTGTGACCCTTTTCGCGAATGTATTCGCTCTCATATGCCCTGTGTATGAGCGGATTCATTCGTGAAGATTGCATTGGCGATCCAGCTGCGAACGCCAGCGAACATACAGCAAGGCACTGCTGAACACTGCCACGCTGACGAGCATTTCCAGCACGCCGAACAGCCAGCGGTTCGGGTCGAAGGCGGCGAGGGCGCCTTTGATGAAATACAGATTGATCACAAAGCAGGTCCAGGAATGCCCGTGCGGTTTGCCCAGCAGCATGCCCGGTGCCAGCAACAACAAGGGCAGCAGTTCGATGGCCAGGATCACACCGGGACGGGCGCCATGCAGGTCGGCGATAAACAGGTAATACACCGACAGCAGGACGATCATGCCCAGAAAGCAGATCAGGCTCGCGGCCCGACTGAAGCGCACCCGTGGTTCCAGCCATTCCCTGGACGGCAACACCTTGGGCTTTTTAGCCACGTGGCGTCTCCAGTTGCAACGCGGTTTTCGCCAGGCGTTGGCCCAGGGCGCGGCACAGTTCGGTTTCATGACGATCCAGCGGCCGCTTGCCGTCCGGGCCAGCATGGTGACTGGCGCCATAAGGCGTGCCGCCACCCGCAGTTTCCAGCAGTGCGGATTCGCTGTAAGGCAGGCCCATGACCAGCATGCCGTGATGCAGCAAAGGCAGCAGCATCGACATCAGCGTGGTTTCCTGGCCGCCATGCAGGCTGGCGGTGGAGGTAAACACACTGGCCGGTTTGCCCACCAGCGCGCCAGTCAGCCACAGGTTGCTGGTGCCATCCAGAAAGTACTTGAGCGGCGCAGCCATGTTGCCGAACCGCGTCGGGCTGCCCAGAGCCAGGCCGGAGCAGTTCTTCAGGTCGTCCAGCGTGGCATACAGCGCACCGTTTTCCGGAATCTGCGGCGCAGTGGCTTCACAGTCGGCAGAAATCGCCGGCACGGTGCGCAGGCGCGCTTCCATACCGCCCATTTCGATACCGCGAGCGATCTGGCGGGCCATTTCGCTGGTCGAACCGTTACGGCTATAGAACAGGACCAGAATGTAAGGCGTGTTCACGGTAATAGCTCCAGTATGTTCTCGGGCGGACGACCGATGACGGCCTTGTCGCCAGCGACCAGGATCGGCCGCTCGATCAGTTTCGGATGGGCCGCCATGGCCGCGATCAACTGCTCGTCGCCAAGGCTCGGGTCCGCCAGGTTCAGGGTCTTGTAGTCATCTTCGCCACTGCGCAGCAGTTGCCGGGCGCCGATGCCCAGCTTGCCCAGCAGCTCGCGCAACCGGTCGGCATCGGGCGGATTTTCCAGATACAGGACGATTTCGGGAGTCAGGCCACGGGCCTGCAGCAGTTCCAGCGCGCCGCGGGATTTCGAGCAGCGCGGGTTGTGATAAAGCGTCAGATCAGTCATTTGCAGGTCGCATCTTGCCTAGAGTGGCGCGTATTCTACCTGTGCGATGGCGCAGGTCGACATGATCAGGCGCATATCCAGTCAACCGTTCATAGAGAAAGACGAGGAAGGAAGGACAGATGGCGAGGCGATTGGCAGCGGTAGCGATGTTTGTCGGCAGTTTGCTGTTGAGCGGCTGTGGCGCGGATCTGGGCACTGACCAGAACGGCCAGAAGGTTGCCAGCGAGCGGATCGACAATCACTGGCTGGTGATTAACTATTGGGCTGAGTGGTGTGGCCCGTGCCGTACCGAGATTCCCGAATTCAATCACTTGTCCGAGCAGCTCAAGGACAAGAAGGTCAGTGTGCTGGGGGTCAATTTCGACAACCTGCAGGGCGACGATCTGAAAAATGCCTCCAATGCCCTGGGGATCAAATTCACCGTACTGGCACAGGATCCTGCCGAACGCTACAACCTGCCGCCTTCCGAAGCGCTTCCGGTGACCTACATCATCGATGACAAAGGCAAGATGCGTGAACAGTTGCTGGGCGAGCAGACCGCACAGGGCGTGGCCGACAAGATCAAGGTGCTGCGCGGGGAAGGGTGAGTGGCGTTTGATTCTTCACGAATGAACTCGCTACCGTAGGAACGAGTTCATTCGCGAAAGCCCCGACTCAATCCTCGGGCCAGAACCGCAGCGGCTTGCCTTCCGCAGGCCACAGGCGCAATTGCTCGATGGGTGAAATATCCCAGCGCTGCACCTTGCCCAGTTCCTTGAGGAAACGCTGTTCCTGTTCCATCAGCGGCGGTACGCATATCTTTCGGGTATTGCCGATAGGGCCGAAGCTGATGGTCTGGCCGCTCAGCGTGTAGGGCGCGAACCAGTGGTTGCAGCCTGCGTTGCCGTAGGCGCGGCCATCGGCGCCGAGAGTCATGGTCAGGCGGCTGCTGTCGATCAGCGGACGTTCGCCGATCCACTCCAGCACGTAGCTCTGATCCTGTTCGATGGGTTTTGGCTCGCTCGCACAGCCGACCAGCAAGGCACTGCCGATCAGGCTCAGTAAAGCCAGGTGTTTCATGCGGCTTTCTCCTGACATTTTCTGCATGTGTGTTTTTCACCTTCGGTCTTCCAGCCCAGCTCGGCAATGCGCGCAACGGCAGCGGGCTTCTGCGCCTTGGTGCCCAGTTTGCTCTCGACCATGAACTCGAAGTCCAGCTCGGCAGAGCAGCTGTCGCAATTGACTTTCCACTGGTGGATCGACAATTCATCAAATGCCGGGCCATTGGCCACTGCGACCCATTGGCCGGGCGGGTTGATCAGGTGCCGGACTTTCTCGACGGCCAGACGCATGTAAAGGCTTTTGCTGCCCTTGATGGTGACCAGCAATTGGTCATCGTTATGGATCGAGCCACCGTTACCGGTGACTTGATAGCGGCCAGGGCCCAGCGTACGGCACTCGATGAGAGTGTGTTGCGGGTTGAGCATGCTGTAGCGGAAATCGTGTTCGACCATGGGTCCTCCAAATTCCGCGCATCTTATCACGCCTGAACTTCAACCCGGTTTTGCGCAGTGCCGGCATTCCAGGCGGCAATGTTGTCCAGAGTTGTCCGGGCAATCGCCCCCAGCGCTTCCTGGGTCAGAAAGGCCTGATGCGCGGTGATGATGACGTTGGGGAAGGTCAGCAGGCGCGCCAGCACATCGTCCTGCAAAGGCAGGTCCGAGCGGTCGGCGAAGAACAGCTGCGCTTCTTCTTCGTAGACATCCAGCCCCAGATAGCCCAGTCGCCCGCTCTTGAGCGCGTCGATCAGCGCCGGTGTTTCCACCAGTGCGCCGCGCCCGGTGTTGATCAGCATGGCGCCCGGTTGCAGGGTCGCCAGGGATTGCTCGTTGATCATGTGGCGGGTCTGTTCGGTGAGCGGGCAATGCAGGCTGATGATCTGTGCCTGTTCCAGCAGGGCCGGCAGGCTCAGGTATTCGGCGCCGAGTGCCAGGACTTGCGGATTTGGGTACGGATCGTAGGCCAGCAGCTTGCAACCGAAACCGGACATGATTTTGGCGAAGGTTGCGCCGATCTGCCCGGTACCGACCACGCCGACCGTCTTGCCGACCAGATCGAAGCCGGTCAGGCCATGCAGGCTGAAATCGCCTTCGCGGGTGCGGTTATAGGCACGATTCAGGTGCCGGTTGAGGGCCAGGATCAAGGCTACGGCGTGTTCGGCCACGGCATGCGGCGAATAGGCCGGAACCCGCACCACGGTCATGCCCAGGCGCTCGGCAGCTGGCAGGTCGACATGGTTGTAACCCGCAGAGCGCAGGGCGATCAGCCTTGTACCGCCTGCGGCCAGACGCTCCAGCACCGGTGCGCTGAGGTCATCATTGATGAAGGCGCAGACCACCGGATAGTTATTGGCCAGCGTGGCGGTTTCAAGGGTCAGCCGGGCTGGCTGGAAATGCAGCTCCAGACCGCTTGGGGCCTTGGCAGCCAGGAAGCTTTCCTTGTCATAGGTCTGACTGCTGAAAATCAGGGTGCGCATGGTTGTGATTCTTCCTTGGGGGATTTTTGAAGCGGACTTTTCGCGGATGAATCCCACAGGATCAATACAGCCTGTGGGAGCGGATTGATCCGCGAAAAAATTACAGCCTCACGCCGTCACACGTGCCTCTACGGCGAGCCGGGTAATCGCCTTGTCCAGATCATCCAGTGCATCGCCCGCCTGAGGGGCGTCCTGCTTGAGCAGGGTTTCGGCCCGCTGACAGGCGGCGCGCAACTGTGGAACGCCGCAATAGCGAGTGGCACCATGCAGCCGATGGACGCGCTCGATAAGCCCCTGAATGTCTTCAGCGGCGCGGGCCAGACGGATGGCTTCGCGGTCGGCATCCAGCGACGCGAGGAGCATGGCCAGCATGTCGGTCGCCAGATCGGGTTTGCCGGCTGCCAGGCGCAGGCCTTCCTCGTGATCGAGCACCAGCGGGCCGGCACTGCCCTGCTGGATATCCGACGGGCGCTCCGGCAGCGGCGGGCGCAGTGCCAGCCCTGTCCATTTGAGCACCACTTGCGCCAGTTGCCGCTCGCTGATCGGCTTGGTCAGGTAATCGTCCATGCCGCTTTGCAGCAGCGAGCGTTTTTCATTGGCCATGGCGTGGGCGGTCAGGGCGACGATAGGCAGCGCGGTGCACTGGCGTTCCAGCTCCCAGAGGCGAATCGCTTCGGTGGCCTGACGTCCGTCCATGCCGGGCATCTGTACGTCCATCAGCACCAGATCGAAGGTTTCGGTCTGCACGCAATGCAGCGCCGCATAACCGCTGTCGACCGCGACCACCAGTGAGCCCATGTCTTCGAGCAGGGTCTGGACCAGCAACAGGTTGGCGGGGTTGTCGTCCACGCACAGCACTTTCGGTGGCCGGCTGGACAAGGGCTGAACGACGTCGGTGCGCACCACTTTCGGGGCAATCAGCTCCGACAGGGCTTTGTGCAGCTTGCGGGTGCAGGCGGGCTTGGCCTGCAACTGGTTGTAGACATCCGGTACCGACAACTGGAACAGCGACTGTTCGGTGGTCGGGCACAACACCAATACCTTGCAGCCAAGATTCTCCAGATCCCATATGTGCTGGCGCAGCCGCTCTGGCGGAATCTCGTGGGCTGTGACGCCCAGCACCGCCAGATCGATCGCGGTCGGGGTCTGGTGTGCGGCCGTGACGCCGTTGAGCAGGTTTTCCAGATTATTGAAGATCAGCGTTTCAAGCCCGCAGTCTTCCAGTTGATGCTCCAGTGCCTGGCGGGCCAGTTCATGCTGTTCAAGCACTGCCGCCCGAACCCCGGCCAGCGGTTTGTGCGTCAGTTCATCGACTTCATCCCGGGCCTTGGGCAGGTTCAGGGTAATCCAGAATTCCGAGCCGATTCCCGGCGTGCTGTCCACGCCAATCTCGCCGCCCATCTGTTCGATAAGGCGCTTGGAAATCACCAGCCCAAGGCCGGTGCCGCCCGGTTGCCGGGACAATGAGTTGTCTGCCTGACTGAACGCCTGGAACAGGGCGCGCACATCCTGGCTGGACAGGCCGATGCCGGTGTCCTGTACGCTGATGCGCAATTGCGCGTGTTCATCCGTTTCGTCTTCGAGCATGGCCCGGGCGACGATGGTGCCTTCGCGGGTGAACTTGATCGCGTTGCTGACCAGGTTGGTCAGAATCTGCTTGAGGCGCAGCGGGTCGCCGGACAGGGACAAGGGCGTGTCGCGGTACACCAGGCTGACCAGTTCAAGCTGCTTGGCATGGGCCGCAGGCGCCAGGATGGTCATGGTGTCCTGCAACAGGTCGCGCAGGTTGAACGGTACATTCTCCAGAACCAGCTTGCCCGCTTCGATTTTGGAAAAGTCGAGAATCTCGTTGATGATGCTCAGCAGGCTGTCGGCCGATTTCTCGATGGTGCTCATGTAATCGCGCTGGCGCGGGGTCAGCTCGCTTTTTTGCAGCAAGTGGGTAAAGCCCAGGATGCCATTGAGCGGCGTGCGGATTTCATGGCTCATGTTGGCCAGGAATTCGGATTTGATCCGGCTGGCTTCCAGTGCTTCCTTGCGGGCCAGATCCAGCTCGATGTTCTGGATCTCGATGGTTTCCAGGTTTTGCCTGACGTCTTCGGTGGCCTGATCGACGCTGTGCTGCAATTCTTCCTGGGCGTTCTGCAGGCTCGCGGCCATGCGATTGATGCCCGACGCGAGCATGTCCAGCTCGACGCTGCCCAGCGGCGGCACGCGGGCTTCGAGGTTGCCATCCTTGAGTTGCGACACGGCCTGCTTGATCTGGCTCAGCGGCGCATTGATGGTGCGGCTCATGCGCACGGCCAGAATGGCGGTGAGCGCCAGGCCGAAGGCGATCAGCAGCGTGCTGACGAACAGACTGCGATAGCCGCGCAGCAGGGTGCCGTTGTGGGAAATCTCCAGTTCGACCCAGCCCAGCAGGCGGTCGGCTTCAGCGGGAATGATTTCGCTGGTCAGGTGGCGTTGATGGCCAAATACGGGCAGCAGATAGCGGGTCGCATCGTTGGCCGTGCTGTTGAGCAACTGGGTGCTGTTCCCGATCGGCGACGGGGCAATCATGCTGGGACCGGCATGGGCCAGGGTATTGCGTTCGGGATCGAGAAAGGACACCGAGCGCACGTCGGCCTGCTCAAGGGTCTGCGAGGCGATGCGGCTCAGCAGTGTCCTGTCCTGGCGTCCCAGTGCGGGAGCGGACAGCGGCGCCAGCTCCTGAGCGATCATTTCACCGCGTTGCAGCAGTTGCCCCTGCAATTCGTGCAACTGCATCAGGGTGAAGTAACTGCCCATCATCAGCGCGATCAGGCTGGCCGGCAAAATGGTCAGCAGCACGACACGGCCTTTTATACCCAGTTTGGTCAGCACAGCATTTCTCCAGCCACTCAGATTCAGTCCGTCGATATCAAGCGTTGCTGCCCGATCGGTTCAAGGCAGCAGTTTAGTCATTTACTTCTATATAGGGGCATATTACATGCCCATATGTTTCTGAAGTTGCGGGAGGTCAAGGCTTGGGCAAACAAGAGTAAAAATCCGCCTTATTCCTTTTGGTGATAAGGAGCGCACTTTGCGTGATATGGGGTTTGGGCGTTTGCCGTTATGATAGTCACCCCCGCAGTCTGGATCGCGAATACGCCATGACCTTGCAGTATCAAACCATTGCCGATTGCGTCGGCAACACCCCGCTTGTGCGCCTGCAACGCATCGCGGGCAATACCAGCAATACCCTCCTGCTCAAGCTCGAAGGTAACAACCCGGCTGGCTCGGTAAAAGACCGCCCGGCGCTGTCGATGATTACCCGCGCCGAATTGCGCGGCCAGATCCAGGCGGGTGACACACTGATCGAAGCGACGTCCGGCAATACCGGTATCGCCCTGGCCATGGCTGCGGCGATCAAGGGTTACCGGATGATCCTGATCATGCCGGACAACTCCAGTGCCGAGCGCAAGGCGGCGATGACCGCCTATGGCGCAGAGCTGATTCTGGTCAGCAAGGAGGAGGGCATGGAAGGCGCCCGAGACCTGGCTGAACGCATGCAGGCCGAAGGCCGTGGCAAGGTGCTCGATCAATTCGCCAACGGTGACAATCCCGAAGCGCATTACACCAGCACCGGTCCGGAAATCTGGCAGCAGACCGGCGGCACCATTACCCATTTCGTCAGTTCCATGGGCACCACGGGGACCATCATGGGCACCTCGCGCTACCTCAAGGAGCAGAACCCGGACGTGCAGATCGTCGGTCTGCAACCGATGGAAGGCGCGGCGATTCCCGGGATCCGCCGCTGGCCGCATGAATACCTGCCGCGTATCTATCAGGCCGATCGTATTGATCGGATCATCGACATGGCTCAGCTTGAGGCCGAAGACACCATGCGTCGACTGGCCCGTGAAGAAGGCATCTTCTGTGGTGTCTCTTCCGGTGGCGCGGTTGCCGGCATGCTGCGTCTGTCCCGTGAAGTCGAAAATGCGGTCATGGTCGCTATCATCTGTGACCGGGGCGACCGTTATCTGTCGACCGGCGTCTACGACGCGCCCAACTGATGGCCAAGCAACCAAGAGGGCTACGCTTCCAACCCGCTGGAGGCGTCAAGGCCGCGCAGATCCCTGCAGGCAAGAAACAGCGGCTGACGATCGAACGCCTGTCCAGCGACGGACGCGGCATCGCTTTTCTCGACGGCAAGACCTGGTTCGTGGCCGGCAGCCTGGCCGGTGAAGAGGTCGAGGCGCGGGTGCTCAATGCCCACGGCAAGATTGTCGAGGCGCGTACCGAGCGAGTGTTGCAGGCCAGTGCCATGCGCCGTTCGCCCGCCTGCGAGCATTTTGGCCGTTGTGGCGGCTGCAGTGTCCAGCATGTGCCCCACGACGAACAGCTTGCCCTGAAACAGCGCATGCTCGCCGAGCAGTTGCAGCGGGTCGCCAATGTCGAGCCGCAGGAATGGGCAGTTCCGCTTTTCGGTTCCGAACTGGCCTACCGCAGGCGCGCGCGCGTTGCCGTGCGCTGGGATTCAAAGGCCCGGCAACTGGCGGTGGGCTTCCGTGCGGCAGCCAGCCAGGACATCGTCAACATCAAGCATTGCCCGGTGCTGGTACAGGCCTTGCAACCGATCATGACGCAGTTGCCCGAGCTATTGAAAAGCTTCAGTAAACCGCAGACGCTGGGTCACGTTGAGTTGTTCAGCGGTTCGTCGATTGCCGTGTTGCTGCGGCATGTCGCGCCTCTGGCCGATGCCGATCTGATTGCCTTGCAGGCGTTCTGTGACAGGCACGAGGCGCAACTCTGGCTGCACGGTGAAGGCGAGCCGCAACCGGCAGATCCGACCCGCAGCCTGGGCTATGATCTGGAACCCTGGAACCTGCAACTGGCCTGGCGGCCGGGAGATTTCATCCAGGTCAACGCGGCGGTGAATACCGCGATGATCGAGCAGGCCTTGCAGTGGCTGGCTCCGCAGAATGACGAGCGGGTGATGGACCTGTTCTGTGGCCTGGGCAACTTTGCCTTGCCGCTGGCAGGGATCGCCAAGCAAGTGGTTGCGGTCGAAGGGGTTGCGACCATGGTCGAGCGTGCCTCTGCCAATGCAATGAGTAATGATCTGCACAATGTAGAGTTTTTTCAGGCGGATCTTTCCCAGCCGCTGACGCAAGCAAACTGGGCCGCTGATGGATTTTCTGCGGTACTCTTGGACCCACCGCGCGACGGAGCTTTGGAAGTGGTGCGCCAGATTGGAAAGTCAGGCGCCAAACGGTTGGTTTATGTTTCATGCAACCCGGCAACTTTGGCTCGCGATACGGTCGAATTGGTCAATCAGGGCTACCGATTAAAACGTGCCGGAATTCTCGATATGTTTCCCCAGACGGCCCATGTCGAGGCGATGGCTTTATTTGAAGCGAGTAAGTGAGCAGCGGTTCATTGGATCGAGTCAGCTGCTGACAGGGAATCTCGTTTAATCCGACTGGCCCGCGAATGCCGGTCCTTGCTTGCCCGGCAAGTGGCATTCGCTTAGAAGGCTGGCGACTGATGGCGCTATTCATCGCGCCTTAGGGAAGGTAAGCAGCATGGTACAGGTGAGAGCGCACCAGCCGATAAACACAGACGGCAGTATCAACCTCGACGCATGGCTCGACCATATTGTCAGCGTCGATCTGGTCCTTGACCGGGAGGCCATGAAAGCGGCCTGCGAATTTGCCCGGCAAGCCGAGCAGAAGGACAAGGCTTTAAAGAATCACTGGGCAGACGGTACTTCCAGTTTCCAGACCGGTCTGGAAATCGCGGAAATCCTGGCTGACCTCAAGCTCGATCAGGACTCGCTGATTGCAGCGGTCATTTACCGGGGCGTGCGCGAAGGCGTGATTCCCTTGCAGGATGTCGAACTGCACTTTGGGCCGACGGTCGCCAAGCTGATCGATGGCGTGCTGCGCATGGCGGCGATCAGTGCCAGCCTCAGCCCGCGCCAGTCTCTGGTGTTGGGCAGTCAGGCGCAGGTGGAAAACCTGCGCAAGATGCTGGTGGCGATGGTCGATGACGTGCGCGTGGCGCTGATCAAGCTGGCCGAACGTACCTGCGCGATTCGTGCGGTCAAGAATGCCGACGACGAAAAGCGCAACCGTGTGGCCCGCGAAGTCTTCGATATCTATGCCCCGCTGGCGCATCGCCTGGGTATCGGTCATATCAAGTGGGAGCTGGAAGACCTGTCTTTCCGCTACCTGGAGCCTGACCAATACAAACAGATCGCCAAGCTGTTGCACGAGCGGCGCCTGGATCGCGAGCGCTTCATCAGCGATGTTATGTCGCAACTGGAAAACGAGCTGCTGGCTACCGGCGTCAAGGCCGATATCAGCGGCCGTGCCAAGCACATCTACTCCATCTGGCGCAAAATGCAGCGCAAGGGTCTGGCGTTCAGCCAGATCTACGACGTGCGTGCGGTGCGGGTGCTGGTTCCGGAAATGCGCGACTGCTATACCGCGCTGGGGATCGTGCATACCTTGTGGCGGCACATTCCCAAGGAGTTCGACGACTACATCGCCAACCCCAAGGAAAACGGTTATCGCTCGCTGCACACTGCCGTTATCGGGCCGGAAGGCAAGGTACTGGAAGTGCAGATCCGCACCCATTCGATGCACGAGGAAGCCGAGCTGGGTGTTTGCGCACACTGGCGCTACAAGGGCACCGACGTCAAATCCGGCTCCAATCACTACGAAGAGAAAATCTCCTGGCTGCGTCAGGTGCTCGAGTGGCATGAAGAGCTGGGCGACATCGGTGGTCTGGCGGAGCAGCTGCGGGTCGATATCGAGCCGGATCGTGTCTACGTCTTTACCCCGGACGGTCACGCTATCGACTTGCCCAAGGGCTCGACGCCACTGGACTTCGCTTATCGGGTACACACCGAAATCGGCCACAACTGCCGTGGCGCGAAGATCAATGGCCGGATCGTGCCGCTCAACTACAGCCTGCAGACCGGTGAGCAGGTCGAGATCATCACCAGCAAGCACGGCACCCCAAGCCGCGACTGGCTGAACTCGAACCTGGGCTACATCACCACTTCCAGGGCGCGGGCCAAGATTGTCCACTGGTTCAAGTTGCAGGCCCGGGACCAGAACGTTGCGGCGGGCAAAACCTTGTTCGAGCGCGAGCTGGCCCGTCTGGCCTTGTCGCTGGTCGATTTTGAAAAACTCGCGGAAAAGGCCAACCACAAGACCGCCGAAGACATGTTCGCGGCGCTTGGCGCGGGCGACCTGCGTCTGGCGCAACTGGTCAATCTGGCCCAGCAGCAGGTCGAGCCGGAGCGTATCAACGATGTCGAACTGATTCCCCGCAAGGCCACCGGTTACAAGCCGGGCAAGCGCGGCGATATCCAGATCCAGGGCGTCGGCAACCTGATGACGCAAATGGCTGGCTGCTGCCAGCCGCTGCCTGGCGATGCGATTGTCGGTTATATCACCCAGGGCCGCGGCGTGAGCATTCACCGTCAGGATTGCGCCTCGGTGCTGCAACTGGGCGGCCGCGAACCCGAGCGGATCATCCAGGTCAGCTGGGGGCCGGTGCCGGTACTCACCTATCCGGTGGACATCATCATCCGCGCCTACGACCGCTCCGGTCTGCTGCGTGATGTCACCCAGGTCCTGCTCAACGAGCGGATCAACGTTCTGGCGGTCAACACCCGCTCGAACAAGGAAGACAACACCGCGTTGATGTCGCTGACCATCGAGATTCCGGGTCTGGATGCGCTGGGGCGGCTGCTGGGAAGAATTGCCCAGTTGCCGAACATCATCGAGACGCGGCGCAACAGAACGCCCTGATAATGTCTTCGCGAATGAATTCGCTCCTGCCGCAGGAGCGGATTTAGCCGCGAAGGCTCCAGACTGGATCACCCATGTATTCAATCAACGATCTGCTCAATCTCATGGCCCGGCTGCGTGATCCGCAGTACGGGTGTCCGTGGGATCTGCAGCAGACTTACGCCAGTATCGTGCCGCATACGCTGGAAGAGGCCTACGAAGTGGCGGATGCCATCGAGCATGGCGATTTCGAGCATCTTCCCGGCGAGTTGGGTGACTTGCTGTTTCAGGTGGTCTTCTACGCCCAGTTGGCGAAGGAAGAGGGCCGTTTCGAGTTCGACGGGGTTGTGGACGGTATCGTCCGCAAACTGTTGCGTCGTCATCCCCATGTGTTCCCGACCGGCGAGCTGTATGCGCCGCTGGAGACGCCGCGCCTGAGCGACGAGCAGGTCAACCGGCGCTGGGAGGAGATCAAGGCTCAGGAGCGCGCCGAGAAGTCTGGAGCGCCCGAGCAGCTTTCCTTGCTCGACGATGTGCCCACGGCGCTGCCTGCCTTGTCACGGGCGAGCAAGCTGCAAAAGCGCGCCGCGCAGGTCGGTTTCGACTGGCCCGCGGCCTTGCCGGTGGTCGACAAGGTTCGTGAAGAGCTGGATGAAGTGCTCGAAGCCATGGCCGAAAACGATGCCGAAGGCATGGCCGAGGAAATCGGCGATTTGCTGTTCGTGGTCGTCAATCTGGCACGGCATCTTAAAGTTGACCCGGAAACTGCGCTACGCTCGGCCAATGGCAAGTTCGACCGGCGCTTCCGATTTATTGAACAGGCATTGCGCCAGACCGGGCGTCCCATCGAAGATTGCACTCTCGAAGAAATGGACGCTCTGTGGGGCGAAGCCAAACGTCAGGAAAAGAACGCGCCCAGCTGTGGCTGAGCGTGTGGTATCTGCATAAGCGAGTAGACAATGAGCCTTTCCCTTCGCGACCAGTTGCTCAAGGCAGGTCTGGTCAACCAAAAGCAGGCCAAGCAGGTCGGCAAAGACAAGCAGAAAGAACAGCGTCTGGCGCACAAGGGCCAGATCCAGATCGACGACTCGCAAAAACGTGCGGCCCAGGACGCCATGGCCGAAAAGGCCAAGCGCGATCAGGAGCTCAATCGTCAGCAGCAGGAGAAGGTCGAGGCCAAGGCCCGCACCGCGCAGATCAAGCAACTGATCGAAGTCTCGCGCCTGCCCAAGCTGACCACCGAGGACTACTACAACTTCGTCGATGACAAGAAGGTCAAGCGCATCTCGGTCAACGCCCTGGTGCGTAACAAGCTGAGCAGTGGTTCGCTGGCCATCGTGCATCATGGCGGCGGTTACGAGATCATCCCGCGTGAAGCAGCCCTGAAGATCCAGGAGCGTGATCCGCGCCGTATCGTATTGCTCAACACCCCGACCGAAGCGCCGGATGCCGATGATCCGTATGCGGCCTATCAGGTGCCTGACGACCTGATGTGGTAAGGCTTCATCAAACAAAACAAAACCCGCTCAAGGCGGGTTTTGTTTTGTTGCGGATTCTTAATGAGTGCGCTGGCTTTCCTGCTCTTCCAGTTCCGCCTTGTAGCTATAGGCGTCCGACTCTACGTGAAACATCCCGACCAACTGGTCCTGTTGGTAGACGTCCCAGATCTGAATGCCGTCGGCAACAGCTTCATGGGAAAGGTGGGCTTCGTCGCGCTCAGTAACTTTTACGGTCATATTGATAAACTCCTGACTCTAAAAAACTGCGGCGATGTGTCGCAGGACTCTTTTATAGAATCGGTTCGCTTGCTAAGTAAACAGGCAGTTTTTGCGCGACAGGCCCATTGAACTTTTTGCGTGGCTGGAGGCTTTGAATGGCGGGGCTTTCAGGTTTTTCGCGGGGTAGATGAAGGATTCTTCATGAAGGGGTTCGCGAAGGAATTGGCTCCTGTGGAGGGAAGCCAAACAAGGTTTGTTGGAGGCAGCTTGCTGGCGAAAAGACCTGAGAACCGACAGATATTCTGCGTCTGTCCGTTAAAGTCGCCAGCAAGCTGCCTCCCACAAAAGGCTTAGCTGCCTTTCACTGCCTTGCCGTTGACGGTGCCGTCCAACAGCATGATGTTGTATTCCTTGCCGTCGGTTTCAACCTGTTGCAGGCGGACCAGCAGGTAGTCCCAGTCCTTGGCGAACCACAGGACGGTGGTGCGCTTGCTTTGCGTCGGATCACGTACGCGCTCGACCTTGATCGCATCGACCTGGCCAGCCTTGGTGGCGACTTTTTCCGAACCCAGCACGCGGAAGTCATAAGTATCCACTTCGTCACCATCGACGACCTGATAGCTCATGCTCTTCTTGCCGGCAGCCACGTCATGTTGCAGCGCCAGTTGATAGGTGGACTTGTCGAGAACGCCACGGTTGAGCGGCAGCTTGATCGCGTCGCCACGGTCGCTGCCGGTCACGAACTTGGTGTTCCAGTCGAAGGCCAGATCAACCTTCTTGGACTTGCCCAGGCCGCTGCGCTCGAAGTTGTAGGTCTGTGGCAGCAGCACGTCCTTGTCGATCTTCAGCGTGCTGACTTCGGTCAGGCTGGCGATCATCATCGATGCCTTGAAGTTGAGGGTCCAGGTGCCGTTGGCGCCTGCCTCGAGACTGCGTTCGGCCGTACCGCTCATGGGAAGCTGCTTCCAGTCGGCGGTGTAGCTTGCGGAGAAGGGTTGAAGATCTGCTGCATGTGCCGCAGGCAGTGCGAACAGAGCGAAAGCGAAGAGCAGTGCACGACGCATGGTGTCTCCTAGTCTTGAATCAAGTGACCGGTAGGCGGAAGTAGCTTGCCATCCAGTAGTGAACCTTTATCGCCAAGACGCAACCGGCCTTCGGCGAACCAGCGTATGGCCAACGGGTAGATACGGTGTTCCTGTACGTGGACTCGTTGCGCAAGTGTGGCTGGCGAGTCTTGCAACTCTACCGAAATCACAGCCTGTACGACCAGTGGTCCGCCATCGAGTTCCTCGGTGACGAAATGCACACTGCAGCCGTGCTCGCTATCCCCGGCTTCCAGAGCCCGTTGATGGGTATGTAAACCTTTGTAACGAGGCAGCAGGGAAGGGTGGATATTGAGCAGGCGACCCTGATAGTGGCGCACGAAGTCCGCAGTCAGGATGCGCATGAATCCGGCCAGTACCACCAGCTGTGGCTGGAAGGTGTCGATCAGTTGCATCAGGGCGCTGTCGAAGGCCTCGCGGCCTTCGTAGGCCTTGTGATCCAGGACGCAGGCTTCGATACCTGCGTCCCTGGCGCGTTGCAGACCGAACGCATCGTCCCGGTTGGAAATGACGGCCCGGATCCGGACGGGGCTGGCCCCGTCCTTGAAGCTGTCGATCATGGCTTGCAGGTTGCCACCGGTGCCGGAAAGCAGCACCACGACATCACAGGTGGCAGACATCAATGGGCCTTGAGGTTCTTCAGCTCGACTTGTGCTGCGCCTTCGGCGGCGGTGGCGATCTGGCCGATGACCCAAGGTTGCTCGCCAGCTTCGCGCAGTACGTTCAGGGCCGTTTCAACGTGCTTCTGGGCAACACAGATCACCATGCCGACGCCGCAGTTCAGCACGCGGTGCATTTCGTTTTCTTCCACGTTGCCTTGCTGTTGCAGCCAGTCGAAAACCGCAGGACGCTGCCAGCTGGCGACGTCGACCACTGCCTGCGCGCCTTTTGGCAGTACACGCGGGATGTTGTCCAGCAGGCCGCCACCGGTGATGTGGGCCATGGCCTTGACCGCGCCGGTTTCCTTGATGAGCTTGAGCAGCGGCTTGACGTAGATGCGGGTTGGCGCCATCAGCAGGTCGGTCAGTGGCTGGCCGTCGAGCTGGATGCTTTCGATATCGGCACCGGCAACTTCGATGATCTTGCGGATCAGTGAGTAGCCATTGGAGTGCGGGCCGGAAGACGGCAGGGCAAGCAGTGCATCACCGGCAGCGACTTTCGAGCCGTCAATGATTTCGGCCTTTTCCACCACGCCGACGCAGAAACCGGCCAGGTCGTAGTCTTCGCCTTCGTACATGCCCGGCATTTCGGCGGTTTCACCACCTACCAGCGAGCAGCCTGCCAGCTCGCAGCCGGCACCGATGCCGGTCACGACCTGGGCGGCGGTGTCGACGTTGAGCTTGCCGGTGGCGTAGTAGTCGAGGAAGAACAGCGGCTCTGCGCCACAGACCACCAGATCGTTGACGCACATGGCGACCAGGTCGATGCCGATGCTGTCGTGCTTGTTCAGGTTCAGGGCCAGGCGCAGCTTGGTGCCGACGCCGTCGGTGCCGGAAACCAGAACCGGTTGCTTGTAGCCGGCCGGGATTTCGCAAAGGGCGCCGAAACCTCCCAGGCCGCCCATGACTTCCGGACGCTTGGTGCGCTTGGCGACGCTCTTGATGCGTTCGACCAATGCTTCACCGGCGTCGATGTCTACACCGGCGTCTTTGTAGCTCAGGGAGGGTTGCTTGCTCATAAAAATCCAGGCCTTTAGGGGGGATTCGGGGGTATCGACCGCTGCGGCGGGGCCAGTTCAAGGCAGCGCTTTCGCGCAGTGCCGTTTCGGCCACCACCATCGCCAGTCTGCGAAGGCGCGCGATTTTATCAGGCTTGCTGCGCATGAGCCATCCTTGGGCCGACGGGCAGGGCGCTATCAGGCAAAAATAAAATCCGGGTCGCCCATATAAACAAGCTTTCAGATTGTGTGAAAGCGTAGCGAGCGAAGGTCAGGCAGGCGAAAGCAGGCGAGGAACGGTCGGAGTCGCGCTCGACTTTACGTGTTGTAAATGAGCATTCTGAGCCTGCTTTCAACGCAGCATGATCGAGCGCAGTAGTTTTCACGCAGTCTGGGTAATTTAATGTGAATGATTGGCAAGGACCTGCTGTCTCAGGCATGTTGAACACCTTTACACGGTTTTCAATACCGTTTTTTCCGTTCGGGAACTGTCCATGCGTTTTTCTAGATTCCTTTTCGTCGGCTGCCTGTCCCTGTTCAGCCTGCCCGGCCTTGCCGAGACCGTCAGCAATTTGTATCAGGTCCGCGAGCCGGTCAGCGGCCAGTCGCCCGAGGAGCGTACCCGCGCCACTCAAGCTGCTCTTGAAACACTGGTCGTGCGCCTGACCGGCGATGCCAAGGCCGCGCAAGGTTCGGCACTGGCCGGCCTGCGCAAGGACCCGCAACAGATCATCAGCCAGTACGGCTATGAAGCCGGCCCGCCGGAGACGCTGCTGGTGGATTTCGATCCGGGCACCACCGAGCGTTCCCTGCGTCAGGCCGGTCTGGCGATCTGGGGCAGCAATCGTCCGTCGATTCTGGGCTGGTGGCTGCTCGATTCCACTGAAGGCTCCAATCTGGTCGGCGATGGCCAGGCCTCTGCCGAACCCCTGCGGCGTGCCGCCCAGCATCGCGGCCTGCCATTGCGCCTGCCGCTGGCTGACTTGAGCGAGCAGGGTGTTGGCACCGCGAAAAACCTTGAAGGCACCGATGCCACGCCATTGAAGGAAGCTTCCGAGCGCTATGGCGCCGACGCGATCCTGGCCGTGCATGCCCGTGAAGAAGCCGGGCAGTGGCAAGGCAAGTGGCGGCTGTGGCTGGGCGATCAGCGCGAACAGGGCACGGCTACCGGCGCCAACTCCGAGGCGCTGGCCGATGCGGTTCTATTGGCAGTCAGCCAGCGACTGGCGCCACGCTTCGTCGCCAAGCCGGGCGCGGCCAGCGGTCTGGTGGTGCAAGTGCAGGGCATGACTCTGGAGCGTTATGCGCAACTGCTGAATCTGCTCGAACCCCTGGGTGGTCGGCTCCAGTCGGTCGAGGCTGACCGGGTGACTTTTGAGGTCATGAGCAGCGCCGATCAGCTACGCTCGCAATTGTCCCTGGCCAAATTGCAGGAAGTGCCAGCCAGCGAGGCGGCCGCCGCTGTACCGCCGCCGGCCGCGCCGGTCGATGCCGCTGCGACCCCGGCACCTGCCGCTACGCCATTGACTGTGCCGGTGTCCGCGCCGCAACTGTATTTCCGCTGGTAGTCCGGCAAGGGTGCCGGATTACGTTTTCATTTGGGGTTGGGGTCATTGATGACTGATACAAGGCGTTGGTTGTTGTTTGGCGGGATTGCCCTGCTGGCTGCGTTCATCTTTCTGCTGCATCCGATTCTGATGCCGTTCCTGGTCGCGCTGTTGCTGGCCTACATGGGCGATCCGCTGGTGGATCGCCTGGAAAGGCTCGGCATGTCGAGAACCCTGGGCGTGGTGGCGGTCTTCGGGCTGTTCACCCTGGTGCTGATGGCGCTGCTGCTGGTGCTGGTGCCGATGCTGGCCAAGCAGTTGTTTCGTCTGTACGAGCTGGCGCCGCAGATTCTCGACTGGCTGCAACACACGGCGCTGCCGTGGGTGCAGGCCAAGTTCGGTCTGTCTGAAGGTTTCTGGAAGTTCGACAAGCTCAAGACCGCGCTTTCCGAACACATGGGGCAGGCGGGCGATATCGTCAGTGTGGTGCTGTCGCAAGCTACCGCTTCAAGCCTGGCGCTGATCGGCTGGCTGACCAATCTGGTGCTGATCCCGGTGGTGTGCTTCTACCTGCTGCGCGATTGGGACCTGATGATGGGCAAGACCCGCAATCTGCTGCCGCGCCATCGCGAAGAGCAGGTCGTGAAGCTTGCCGGTGAATGTCATGAAGTACTGGGTGCGTTCATTCGTGGCCAGTTGCTGGTGATGGTCGGCCTGGGCGTGATCTACGCGGCCGGCCTGATGCTGGTCGGCCTGGAGCTTGGGCTGTTGATCGGCGTGATTGCCGGGCTGGCGGCCATCGTGCCTTATATGGGGTTTGTGATCGGCATTGGCGCGGCGCTGGTTGCCGGCCTGTTCCAGTTCGGCGGCGAGTTGTATCCGATGCTGGGGATCGTCGCGGTGTTCATGATCGGTCAGATGCTCGAAGGCATGGTGCTCACGCCATTGCTGGTGGGCGACCGGATCGGTCTGCATCCGGTGGCGGTGATCTTTGCGATCCTTGCGGGTGGCGAGTTGTTCGGCTTTACCGGAATTCTGCTGGCGCTGCCGGTCGCCGCGGTGATCATGGTGCTGGTGCGCCATATCCATGAGCTATATAAAGGCTCTGAAATCTACAGCGGCATGGAAGACCCTGATCTATAGAAGGTTGATACAGGTCCGAATCTGTCGCTCGCCCACCGGACAATCCAGAGATTTGCGCTGCCAAAGCGCAAGTCTTTGATTTTGCTTGGGGTATGGCGCATTGTGCCGTCGCCGCCACGGGTATAAACTTTGCGCACTTTACCAGAGGCCCTTAACGGTTCGCCTGAACCGTGTCAGCCAGCATGAAACCGATTCAGTTGCCCCTGAGTGTTCGTCTGCGCGATGACGCCACTTTCATCAATTACTATCCCGGCGCCAACGCTGCGGCACTCGGCTATGTCGAGCGACTGTGCGAGGCCGACGCGGGGTGGACGGAAAGCCTGATCTATCTGTGGGGCAAGGATGGCGTAGGTCGCACGCATTTGCTGCAGGCGGCGTGCCTGCGTTTCGAGCAGATGGGCGAGCCTTCTGTCTATCTGCCGCTGGCTGAAGTGATTGATGAAGGGGTTGAGCTGTTCGATCACCTTGAGCAGTACGAACTGGTTTGCCTGGACGACCTGCAAGCGGTTGTCGGCAAGCCGGAGTGGGAAGAAGCCCTGTTTCACCTGTTCAACCGTCTGCGTGACAGCGGACGTCGCCTGCTGATCGCGGCCTCCAAGTCGCCGCGTGAGTTGCCGGTCAAGCTGCCTGATCTCAAGTCCCGGCTGACCATGGCCCTGGTTTTCCAGATGCGTCCGTTGTCCGATGAAGACAAGCTGCGTGCCCTGCAACTGCGCGCTTCACGGCGCGGCCTGCACCTGACCGATGAAGTCGGGCATTTCATCCTGACGCGCGGCACGCGCAGCATGAGCGCCCTGTTCGAGTTGCTTGAGCGTCTGGATCAGGCCTCTCTCCAGGAAAAGCGCAAGCTGACCATTCCCTTCCTCAAGGAAACCCTCGGTTGGTAGATCAGGCCTTGCTGATGCAGACGGCGGCAGCCTTGCGCCATGCTCAGCGAATCCTGGTGATTACCGGTGCCGGGCTTTCCGCCGATTCGGGGCTGCCGACCTATCGTGGCGTCGGCGGGCTGTACAACGGCAAGACCGATGATGGCCTGCCGATCGAAGTGGCCCTGTCGGGGCCGATGCTGCGGCGCGATCCTGAACTCTGCTGGAAGTACATCGCCGAACTGGGCAAGGCCTGTCTCGGCGGTCAGCCCAACGCTGCGCATTACGCCATCGCTCAATTGCAGAGAATCAAGCCCGAGTGTTGGGTCCTGACCCAGAACGTCGATGGCTATCATCGTGCGGCGGGCAGTCCACCGGAACGTCTGATCGAAATTCACGGGCAGATGGCTCCGCTGTTTTGCCAGTCATGCGCTGCACAAGACCTGCACTTGAGTGAACATCTGCAGCGTCCGTTGCCGCCGTTGTGCCGGATCTGTAGTGGCGTTATGCGACCGTCCGTCGTGCTATTTCAGGAGATGCTGCCGGAGAAAGCTTTAGAAACACTCTATGAAGAGATGGCTAAAGGCTTCGATGCGGTGTTGAGTATCGGCACCACCGCCAGCTTCCCCTATATCCACGAACCTGTGCTGCGCACCCGTGTTTCCGGGGGCTTTACCGCAGAAATCAATCCGGCGCCGACCGATCACAGTGCGCAGATGGACGTTTTTCTGCAGTGCCGAGCGGCACATGTCATGGAAAAACTGATAAGTCACATCTGACTCGATTGAATTTGCAAATCGTATGGATAGCGGGCATAGTCTCGCCTTCTTAGAAGTCCAGCCACGGTCGTGCCCATGCAAGTAGTTCGCTTCGCACCCCTCGTGCCACTCGCACTCGTTACTTTTTTGTTTGGTTGCTCTGCCAATTTACCGGTTCAAGAGCAGCAACCGCAGTATCAGAGTTCCAACAATTCGCAGTCTGCAGCCCGTCGTGCCGACGCCGCCGTATTGCAGCAGGAACTGGCCAGCGAAGAAGAGCTGGCCGGTTTTGCCGATAACAAGCCTTACCAGTTGCCGGTTCTGGCCGACAGCATTCTGGAGCGTGGCAAGTCGCTGATCGGTACTCGCTATCGTTTCGGCGGTTCCTCGACTACTTCAGGGTTCGATTGCAGCGGCTTCATCGGTTATCTGTTTCGTGAAGAGGCCGGCATGAGCCTGCCACGCTCGACTCGCGAAATGATCAACGTCGATGCACCTCTGGTTGCGCGCAATGACCTCAAGCCAGGCGATCTGCTGTTTTTCAGCACCCGTGGCCGTGGTCGTGTAAGCCATGCAGCGATTTATCTGGGTGACGATCAGTTCATCCATTCCAGCAGCCGCCGCAGCGGTGGTGTGCGCATCGACAGCCTCGATGACGCCTACTGGAGCAAGACCTTCATCGAAGCCAAGCGTGCCCTGGCAATGGCTCCTTCCGCAGAGCCTGTCCAGACCACTGCGATGACATCGACTACAATCAAGCGCCATAAATGATAAATACGCAGACAGGCATCAGCCTGTCTGCTTTTTCAGGTTCTCGGCAGCGTAAGGCCGCATCCAGATCAGGTTGTCGTGGTTATGTCGATTACGTTACGTCTGGCGGTCATTTCCCTCGCCGTGTTGCTGGGTGCTTGTGCCAGCTCACCGCCTCCTCAGCCTCGGGTCGTTCAGCGTCCGACGGTTTATGCTCCCCCGCAGGTTCTCTCCCAGGCTGCCGAAGACGTGCTGTTCCGTGCGCTCGGGCTGGTTGGTACGCCTTATCGCTGGGGCGGCAACACGCCTGATTCAGGGTTCGATTGCAGCGGTTTGATCGGCTATGTCTATCGCGATGCGGCCGGTATCTCGTTGCCGCGCTCTACCCGCGACATGATTGTGATGGGCGCGCCGAATGTCGGGCGTGAACAACTGCAGTCCGGTGATCTGGTGTTCTTCGCCACTTCTGGCGGCTCGCAGGTTTCCCACGCGGGGATTTATGTCGGAGAAGGGCGCTTCGTGCACGCACCGGCAACCGGTGGCACGGTGAAGCTGGACAGTCTCGACAAGCCGTATTGGCAAAAGGCCTATCTCAACGCCAAGCGCGTGATCCAGCCCTCGAATCTGGCGCAGAATATCCAGCAGTAATCACCACTCTGCAGGAGTGAATTCATTCGCGAACCAGCTTCGCGGATGAATCCGCTCCCACAGGTGAGATGCTTACTTCACTGACGTCACCCGCCAGATCTTGTTGCCCACATCATCAGCCACCAACAGCCCGCCATGCTGGTCATTGACCACGCCTACCGGGCGGCCCTGGGCTTTTTCATCCTTGCTCAGGAAACCGCTCAGCACGTCGATCGGGGCACCGTTGGGTTTGCCGCCGCTGAACGGAATGAACACCACTTTATAGCCGCTGTGTGGCTTGCGGTTCCATGAACCGTGCTGGCCGATGAACAGGCCTTCGTTGAACGGTGCCGCAAGGGTCTTGCCGTCGGCGAAGACCAGACCCAGCGATGCAGTGTGCGGGCCGACCGCGTAATCGGGAGCGATGGCCTTGGCGACCAGTTCCGGGTTCTGCGGTTTGACCCGCTCATCCACATGCTGGCCATAGTAGCTATAGGGCCAGCCATAGAAACCGCCATCCTGTACCGAGGTGACGTAGTCCGGTACCAGGTCGCTGCCGATCTCGTCACGCTCGTTGACCGCCGTCCACAACTTGCCGGTATCAGGTTCCCAGTCCATGCCGTTGGGATTGCGCAGGCCCGAGGCGAAAATCCGGTGTTTGCCGCTCGCGGCATCCACTTCCCAGATCGCCGCACGACCCTGTTCCTGATCCATGCCGTTTTCGCCCACGTTGCTGTTGGAGCCGACCGTCACGTACAGCTTGCTGCCGTCCTTGCTGGCAATCACGTTCTTGGTCCAGTGGTGATTGAGCGTCCCGCCGGGCAGGTCGACCACCTTGGTCGGCTGGGCGCTGATGGCGGTCTGGCCAGTCTCATAGGGGAAGCTGATCAGACGGTCGGTATCGGCCACATACAGCTTGTTGCCCACCAGGGTCATGCCGAATGGCGAGTTGAGGTTTTCCAGGAAAGCCGTGCGTGTCTCGGCAATGCCGTCGTGGTCTGCATCGCGCAGCAGGCTGATACGGTTGGCGCTGGGCACGCCGGCACCGGCGCGGCTCATGATTTTATCGGCGATCCAGCCGCGCACGCCTTTGGAGTCGTCAGGCTTGGGCGGTGAGTTGGTTTCCGCGACCAGCACGTCGCCATTGGGCAGCACATACAGCCAGCGCGGGTGATCCAGGCCTTCGGCAAACGCCGCAACCTGAGTGCCCGGCGCGGCGACCGGTTTGGCATTCTTTTCCCAGCCCACGGCGGGGGCGATGTTGACGGTAGGGATCAGGGTCTTGTTCGGCTCCGGCAGCCTGGGTGACGGGCCGGTACCGTCTGCAACCTGCAGGGTCGATGATTCGCCGCAGGCAGCAAGGCCTCCTGCAACCAGAAGCAGCAGGGCAAGCCGTGGTCTGAGTGTGAACATGCCGATCTCCATAGCGGTCAGTGGTCAGTCAAAGGATAGGAGACACCTGAATTGCCGAGGTTCAATCCTGTTGTGTCGATTGACGCTCCCAGCCCAACCCTCTACCCTTCGCGGTTTGTTTCAGGTGCTTTGCAATCCTTGATTGGCAGAGTGAAACAGGGAAGCCGGTGAGGAGGGCGATAACTCCGATCCCGGCGCTGCCCCCGCAACGGTAAATGAGTCAAGTCTGCGCTGGATGCCACTGTGTTTTTACTCACGGGAAGGCGCGCAGATCAGGCAGATGCCTGCTCATGAGCCCGGAGACCGGCCTGATCCACTCAACAAGCATCACGGCGGGCGATGCTCTGCGCAGGGCCTTGCCGTGCTGTCCAGTGCTGTCCTTCCGTCTGCTTTCGCGTGCCCTCAAGCGGAGAGCTGAGATGAACGAATCCCCCGAACGTGACGAACGTCATCTGGCGCGTATGCAGCGCAAGAAGGCGGTAATGGACGAGCGTATTGCCAGCTCACCCAATGAATGTGGCCTGCTGCTGGTCCTGACCGGCAATGGCAAGGGCAAGAGCAGCTCGGCATTCGGCATGCTGGCCCGTGCCATGGGCCATGACATGCAGTGCGGCGTGGTGCAGTTCATCAAGGGCCGCAACAGCACCGGTGAAGAACTGTTCTTCCGGCGTTTTCCCGAGCAGGTGCGTTATCACGTGATGGGCGAAGGCTTCACCTGGGAAACCCAGGACCGTCAGCGCGATATCGCGGCCGCCGAAGCCGCCTGGGAAGTGTCCCGGGAAATGCTTCGTGACCCGAGCATCGGTCTGGTGATCCTTGATGAGCTGAACATCGCTCTCAAGCACGGTTATCTGGATCTGGAGCAAGTGTTGAGCGACCTGCAGGCCCGTCCGCCCATGCAGCATGTGGTGGTGACCGGGCGTGGCGCCAAACCCGAATTGATCGACCTGTCCGATACCGTTTCCGAGATCGGCGTGGTCAAGCATGCGTTCCAGGCCGGCATTCGTGCGCAAAAAGGCATTGAGTTGTGAGTAACCCTGTATGAGAGCGCCGCGTCATTGCCCGGCAGTATTGATTGCCGCGCCCGCCTCCGGGCAGGGCAAGACCACGGTCACCGCTGCGCTGGCACGCCTGCACCGCAATCAGGGCCGCAAGGTCCGGGTATTCAAGTGCGGGCCTGACTTTCTGGACCCGATGATTCTGGAGCGCGCCAGCGGTGCGCCGGTCTATCAGCTGGATCTGTGGATGGTGGGCGCCGACGAAAGCCGTCGCCTGCTGTGGGAAGCTGCCGATGAGGCGGACCTGATCCTGATCGAGGGAGTGATGGGCCTGTTCGACGGCACGCCATCGAGTGCCGATCTGGCCCGCCACTTTGGCGTGCCGGTGCTGGGCGTGATCGATGGCACCGCCATGGCCCAGACTTTCGGCGCCCTGGCGCTGGGGCTGGCGCGTTATCAGCCGGATCTGCCGTTTGCCGGGGTGCTGGCCAACCGGGTTGGCACCGTGCGTCACGCGCAGTTGCTGGAAGGCAGCCTTACTGAAGGCTTGCGCTGGTACGGCGCGCTGTCCCGGGAAACCGGTATCGAATTGCCAAGCCGGCATCTGGGGTTGGTGCAGGCCAGCGAACTGAACGATCTGGACCTGCGGCTGGATGCGGCTGCCGAGGCGCTGGCCAGCACCTGCGAAGTGGCCTTGCCGCCAGCGGTGACCTTCAATGCGCCGGACCCGGTGTCCGTCGAGCGCAGTCTGGCCGGGGTGCGCATTGCCGTGGCCCGTGACGAAGCCTTTGCCTTTGCCTATGGCGCGAGCCTTGACCTGCTGCGGGCCATGGGCGCTGAACTGTCGTTCTTCTCGCCGATCCGCGATAGCCGGTTGCCCGAGGCCGACAGCCTGTATCTGCCCGGTGGCTATCCCGAGTTGCACCATGTCGCCCTGAGCGAAAACGTTTCGATGCTGACGGCAATTCGTGCCCATCATCAGGCCGACAAGCCGATTCTGGCCGAATGCGGCGGCATGCTGTATCTGCTCGATGCCCTGACCGATGTCGAAGGCCAGCGTGCAGCACTGGTGGGCCTGCTGAGCGGCGAGGCGGTGATGCAAAAGCGTCTGGCGGCACTCGCTCTGCAAGCGGTGGAGTTGCCTGAAGGCTTGCTGCGCGGGCACACCTATCACCATTCTTTGACCAGCACCGATTTACAACCGATTGCCCGTGGCGTCAGCCCCAATGGCGGGCGAGGTGCCGAGGCGGTGTATCGCGATGGACGCCTGACGGCTTCCTACGTGCACTTCTATTTCCCTTCCAGTCCCCAGGCGATTGCGGCGCTGTTCAAACCATGACCGACCAGGCGTTCAATCCCCAGGAGCGGGCTGCGGTGTATCGGGCGATTGCCGAGCGGCGCGACATGCGCCACTTCAGTGGCGGCAGCGTGGCGCCGGAACTGCTCGCACGCTTGCTCGAAGCCGCTCATCAGGCGCCCAGTGTCGGCCTGATGCAGCCCTGGCGTTTCATCCGCATCAGCGACCCGGCGTTGCGGGCGCAGATGCAGCAGCAGGTGGAAGCGGAGCGGGTGCGTACCGCTGAAGCGCTGGGCGAGCGTGCCGATGAGTTCATGAAGCTCAAGGTCGAAGGCATCAGCGATTGCGCCGAAGTGCTGGTAGCAGCGCTGATGGACGACCGCGAGAAGCATATTTTCGGCAGGCGGACCTTGCCGGAAATGGACATGGCTTCCTTGTCCTGTGCGATCCAGAACCTGTGGCTGGCTTCGCGGGCCGAAGGGCTGGGCATGGGCTGGGTATCGCTGTTCGATCCGGTTGAGCTGGCCTGCCTGCTGGGCATGCCTGAAGGCGCCAAGCCGCTGGCGATTCTGTGCCTGGGACCGGTCGAGGAATTTTACCCGGCACCGATGCTGGTGCTGGAAGGTTGGGCGCAGGCGCGGCCACTCAATGAATTGCTGTACGAAAACCAATGGGGAGTGAGTCCATGAGTGTGGCGCTGTTGAGCGTTGCCGCAGTGGCGCTGGATGCGTTGCTTGGCGAGCCGAAACGCTCACATCCGCTGGTAGCGTTCGGTCGTCTGGCCGACCGGATCGAACAGCGTTTCAATTCCGGCGGTCGCGGCTGGCGCAGCCACGGCGTCACGGCCTGGTTTCTGGCGGTAGTGCCCTTGACCCTGCTGGCTACCATTCTGAGCTGGCTGCCTTATGTCGGCTGGCTGGTGGAAATCCTCGCGCTGTATTGCGCGCTGGGCATGCGCAGCCTTGGCGAACATGTACAGCCGGTGGCCCAGGCCCTGCGCTCTGGCAATCTGGAAGAAGCGCGGCGGCGCGTCGGGTATCTGGTCAGTCGCCAGACTACCGAACTGGACGAAACCGAAGTCGCCCGGGCGGCCACCGAATCGGTGCTGGAAAACGGCAGCGATGCAGTGTTTGCCGCGCTGTTCTGGTTTGCCGTGGCTGGTGCCCCGGGCGTGGTGTTGTATCGCCTGAGCAATACGCTGGACGCCATGTGGGGCTATCGCAACGAACGCTTCGAGCGTTTCGGCTGGGCCGCGGCAAGAATCGACGATCTGCTCAATTACATTCCGGCACGTCTGGTGGCATTGACCTACGCGGTGCTGGGCAAGACCCGATTGGCCTTGCGCTGCTGGCGTACTCAAGGCCCAACCTGGGACAGCCCCAATGCCGGGCCGGTGATGGCTGCAGGTGCAGGCGCGCTGGGTGTTGAACTGGGTGGTGCAGCGATCTATCACGGCGAAGTGCATCAGCGTCCGCAACTGGGCGAAGGCGCAGCGGCCGATGCCGACTCGATCGATCGTGGCTGGCAACTGGTGCAGCGTGGCGTCTGGTTGTGGTTGCTGGTTCTCTGTATCGGAGCCGAATTCTATGCTTGAGCACGGTGGTCGCCTGCGCGCCGCAGCGCAGCATTACGCTATCGAGCGGGCCGACTGGCTCGACCTGTCGACCGGCATTGCGCCCTGGGCGTGGCCGATTCCCGAGATTGCGCCGCAAGCCTGGGCGCGTTTGCCGGAAACCGACGATGGTCTGGAAGCCGCGGCCTGCGCCTATTACGGCGTGCCTCATCTGTTGCCGGTGCCCGGCTCGCAGGCGGCAATCCAGGCGTTGCCACGGATACGCAGTGCGTGCCGGGTCGGGGTCTTGTCGCCGTGCTATGCCGAGCACGCTCATGCCTGGCGCAAGAGCGGATTTCTGGTACGCGAAGTGCGCGAGCATGAAGTGGAACACTTCCTCGACAGTCTCGACGTGCTGGTCGTGGTCAACCCGAACAATCCCACCGGCCTGCACCTGACCACACAGCGTTTGCTGGAATGGCATGCCCGGCTGGTCGAGCGCGGTGGCTGGCTGGTGGTCGATGAAGCGTTCATGGACAACACGCCGGGCCTGAGCCTTGCGGCTGAAAGCTGGCGTACCGGCCTGATCGTGTTGCGTTCGTTCGGCAAGTTCTTCGGTCTGGCCGGTGTACGACTGGGCTTTGTGCTGGCTGAAACGGGCCTGCTCAAGTCGCTGGCAGCGGAAATCGGCCCGTGGGCGGTCAGCGGGCCGACACGGATTCTGGGCCAGGTGTGCCTGGAAGACCGTGCCGGTCATGCCCGGCAACGCGTGCGCTGCGAACAGGCCAGCCAGCGTCTGGCGACCCTGCTGGGCAATCACGGCCTGAGTCCGCAGGGCGGCTGTGCGCTGTTCCAGTGGGTAGTTAGCGGACAGGCGCCAGCCCTTTATGAGTTTTGTGCGCGGCGCGGTGTGTTGCTGCGCCTGTTCGCAGATGAAGGTTCGGGCGCCAGCCTGCGCTTTGGCCTGCCTTGTGACGAAGCCGATTGGCTGCGCCTGGAAAATGTACTGCTGGAATACCGCAAGGAACACCCATGACCACATTGATGGTGCAAGGCACGACTTCCGATGCCGGCAAGAGCACGCTGGTGACGGCTTTGTGTCGCTGGCTGACCCGGCAGGGCATCAAGGTGGTGCCGTTCAAGCCGCAGAACATGGCGCTCAACAGCGCGGTGACGGCCGACGGCGGGGAAATCGGTCGCGCCCAGGCGGTACAGGCCCAGGCTTGCGGGCTGGAACCGCATACCGACATGAATCCGGTGCTGCTCAAACCCAACAGCGATACCGGCGCGCAGGTCATCATTCATGGCCGCGCCGTCACCACCATGAATGCGGTGGCGTATCACGGCTATAAAGAGATCGCCATGCAGGCGGTGCTGGCGTCGCATCAGCGCTTGGGTGAGACGTATCCGGTGATCATGGTCGAAGGCGCCGGTTCGCCCGCAGAGATCAACCTGCGCGCCAACGACATCGCCAACATGGGCTTTGCCGAAGCGGTGGACTGCCCGGTGTTGCTGGTTGCCGATATCAACCGCGGCGGGGTGTTCGCGCATCTGGTCGGGACGCTGGAGTTGCTGTCGCCCAGCGAGCAGGCGCGGATCAGGGGTTTTGTGATCAACCGGTTTCGTGGCGACATTGCACTGCTGCAACCCGGCCTGGACTGGCTTGAGCAACGCACCGGCAAGCCGGTGGTGGGCGTATTGCCGTATGTGATGGACTTGCATCTGGAGGCCGAGGATGGCCTGGATCAACGCCAGACCGACAAGGTCGAGCAGGTGCTCAATGTCGTGGTGCCGGTCCTGCCGCGCATCAGCAACCATACTGATTTCGATCCGCTGCGCCTGCATCCGCAGGTCAACCTGCAGTTCATCGGCCCCGGCCAGCCGGTACCTCCCGCTGACCTGATCATCCTGCCGGGCTCGAAAAGCGTGCGCAGCGACCTGACTTATCTGCGCGCCAATGGCTGGGACACGGCGATTGCCCGGCACCTGCGTTATGGCGGCAAGCTGCTGGGCATTTGCGGCGGCCTGCAGATGCTGGGTGAGCAGTTGCACGATCCGCTGGGTCTTGAAGGCGCGGCGGGTTCCAGCCCTGGCCTTGGGCTGCTGCCGATGAGCACGGTGCTGGAAGCCGAGAAACAGTTGCGCAATGTGCGCGGGCGCCTGGCGCTGGAAGATGCCGCAGTCAGCGGCTATGAAATCCATGCCGGTGTGACCAGCGGCGCAGCACTGGAAAATGCCGCCGTGCATCTGGACGATGGTCGTTGTGACGGCGCGCAAAGCCTTGACGGGCAGATTTTCGGCACTTACCTGCATGGTCTGTTCGAGTCGCCTGCGGCCTGTAGCGCATTGCTGCGCTGGGCGGGTTTGCACGATGTGCAACAGGTCGATTATCACGCGCTGCGCGAGCGGGATATCGAGCGTCTGGCCGATCTGGTGGAAAAGCATCTGGATGGCCCGTTGCTGCGCGAGCTGTGCGGCCTGGAGGCGCGTTGAAATGCTGCAATTGATCCTCGGCGGTGCCCGCTCCGGCAAGAGTCGCCTGGCTGAAAGGCTGGCGGCGGAATCGGCGTTGCAGGTCATTTATATTGCCACCAGCCAGCCGCTCGACGGCGAGATGAGTCAGCGCGTGGCCAGTCACCGGCAACGTCGCCCCGACAGTTGGGGGCTGGTCGAAGAGCCGGTCGAGCTGGCGCGGGTCCTGCGTGAAAACGCTGCTGCCGGGCACTGTCTGCTGGTGGATTGCCTGACCCTGTGGCTGACCAATCTGTTGATGCTCGACGCTCCCGAGCGTCTGGCTCAAGAGCGCGAGGCGTTGCTGCAGTGCCTGGGCGATTTGCCGGGCGAAATCATTTTTGTCAGTAACGAAACCGGGTTGGGCGTGGTGCCGCTGGGTGAGCTGACCCGCCGCTATGTCGATGAAGCGGGTTTGTTGCATCAAGCCTTGGCCGAACGTTGCCAGCGCGTGGTGTTGACCGTTGCCGGCTTGCCCCTGACTTTGAAAGGAACCGCACTATGAATATTTCCTGGTGGCTCAAGCCTGCCCGGGCCATTGATGTGCCGATGCGCGAAGCCGCGCTGGCCCGTCAGCAGCAATTGACCAAGCCGGCCGGTTCCCTGGCGCAACTGGAGCGTCTGGCGGTACAGCTCGCCGGTTTGCAGGGCCGGGTCAAGCCCCAGGCCGACCAGTTGTGGATCGCGATCTTTGCCGGTGATCACGGAGTGGTGGCGGAGGGCGTTTCGGCTTATCCGCAGGAAGTGACCGGGCAGATGCTGCATAACTTCGTCAACGGTGGTGCGGCGATCAGCGTGCTGGCCCGGCAACTGTCGGCGCAACTGGATGTGGTGGACCTGGGCACCGTCTCGCCCGTGGACTTTCCCGGTGTGCGGCATTTGCGCATCGGTGCGGGCACTGCCAATTTCGCCCATGGCCCGGCAATGACTGTCGAGCAGGGCCTGGCGGCGATGCAGGCCGGGCGTGACAGTGTGCTGCGCGCCAAGGCGGCAGGCAGCGAACTGTTCATTGGCGGCGAGATGGGGATTGGCAATACCACTGCAGCCAGTGCGGTCGCCTGTTCGTTGCTGGAGTGCGCAGTGCAATTGCTGGTCGGACCCGGCACTGGCCTGAACGCCGAAGGCGTCCGGCACAAGAGCGAAGTCATCGAGCGGGCGTTGGCGCTGCATGCTGAGCAGGCGGGTGATCCGCTGCACAGCCTGTTCTGTCTGGGGGGCTTCGAGATTGCCGCGCTGGTTGGGGCTTATCTGGCCTGTGCCCAGGAAGGCATCGCGGTGCTGGTGGATGGTTTCATCTGCAGCGTGGCCGCACTGGTGGCGGTGCGTCTTAACCCGTCCTGCCGCGACTGGCTGCTGTTCGGTCATCGCGGCGCGGAGCCTGGACATCGCCATCTGCTGGAGGCTTTGCAGGCTGAACCGCTGCTGGACCTGGGTTTGCGCCTGGGTGAAGGCAGCGGCGCAGCCCTGGCGGTGCCGCTGGTGCGGCTGGCCTGTGAACTGCACAACGGCATGGCGACTTTTGCCGAAGCGGCGGTGGCGGATCGTCCGGCATGACCTTGCATCTGGATCTGCTGCGTCATGGTGAAACCGAACTGGGCGGCGGCATGCGCGGCAGCCTCGACGATGCCTTGACCGCGACCGGCTGGCAGCAGATGCGCGAAGCTGTTGCGCAGGCCGGGCCATGGCAGCGGATCATCAGTTCGCCCTTGCAGCGTTGCGCCCGCTTCAGCGAGGAACTGGCCGAGCGGCTTGAGCTGCCGCTGCATCTGGAGCCTGGTTTGCAGGAGCTGCATTTCGGCGACTGGGAAGGACGTAGCGCAGCGCAGTTGATGGAAACCGACGCTGCAGGGCTGGGACATTTCTGGGACGATCCCTACGCTTTTACGCCGCCCAACGGTGAGCGGGTGGCGGACTTTTCGGCGCGGGTCCTGGGCGCGGTGCAAGCGTTGCAGTCGCGCTATGCCGGCGAGCGGCTGTTGCTGGTCAGTCATGGCGGAGTGATGCGTCTGTTGCTGGCCCAGGCGCGGGGGCTGCCTCGCGAGCAGTTGCTGCAGGTCGTGGTGGGCCACGGCGCGTTGTTGAGCATCAAGGTCGCCACTGGCGGCGTGTTGACGGAGGCCTGAGATGTTGCCGTTCTGGATCGCCCTGCAATTTCTCGGCAGCCTGCCGATTCGTTTGCCGGGCATGCCCGAGCCTCGGGAACTGGGTCGTTCATTGCTGTTCTACCCGCTGGTGGGTGTGCTGTTCGGTTCGCTGTTGCTGGGTTTGAACGCGGTGCTCGACGGCACGCCGCTCCTGCTGCATGCGGCCTTGCTGCTGACGGCCTGGGTGTTGCTCAGTGGCGGTTTGCATCTGGACGGCCTGGCAGACAGCGCCGATGCCTGGCTGGGCGGTTTTGGCGACCGTGAGCGCACCCTGAGCATCATGAAGGATCCGCGCAGCGGGCCGATTGCCGTGGTGACGCTGGTTCTGGTGCTGCTGCTCAAATTCACCGCGATCCTGGCCTTGATCGAAACCCACAACAGCATCGCGTTGTTGCTGGCTCCATTGATCGGGCGTAGCGCCATGCTGGGGCTGTTCCTCACTACCCCTTATGTCCGGGCAGGCGGATTGGGCCAGGCATTGGCCGATCATTTACCGCGCCATAGCGCCCGCTGGGTACTGCTGCTCAGCGCGGGCGCTTGCGTCATGCTGGCCGGATGGGCTGGACTGATTGCATTGCTGGTCGCAACCGGCAGCTTCTTCTGGCTGCGCCACTTGATGCTGCGCCGGCTGGGCGGCACCACCGGCGACACCGCCGGAGCGTTGCTGGAGTTGCTGGAACTGGCAGTCCTGCTGGCGCTGGCAATCACCCTGTAATTCATCGTCTGAACGATTGTTGTCACAGGCAAGCCAGGCTTCCCCTGTCTTGGTGGGGGGCGAATTCATTCGCGAAGAGGCCCGGTATTTTCCTTGATTGACATCCTGTGCCTGCGAGGCGTAATTTCGCGTTGTAATTATTTGCGGGTATATCCACGCAATTTGGCCGTCGAGCCTCACAGGGAATAAAAACAATGACATCGGTCTGGCGTACCAGCGGTTGGATTTTACTCGGCAGTGCGTTGATCCTGGCGCTGTCCCTCGGGACGCGGCATGGTTTCGGTCTGTTTCTGGCGCCCATGAGCGCCGATTTCGGCTGGGGCCGCGAGGTGTTCGCCTTTGCCATTGCCCTGCAGAACCTCATGTGGGGCCTGGCGCAGCCGTTTGCCGGTGCACTGGCGGATCGCTTCGGCGCGGCCAGGGTCGTGTTTATCGGCGGCGTGCTGTATGCCGTGGGCCTGATGTGCATGAGCATGGCCGATAGCCCGGCGAGTCTTTCCCTGAGTGCCGGTATCCTGATTGGCATCGGCCTGTCCGGAACATCGTTTTCGGTCATCCTCGGCGTCGTCGGACGCGCCTTGCCTGCCGAGAAACGCAGCATGGGCATGGGGATCGCCAGTGCCGCCGGTTCGTTCGGCCAGTTCGCCATGCTGCCCGGTACATTGGGGCTGATCGGCTGGCTGGGCTGGTCGAGTGCCTTGCTGGTATTGGGCGTGATGGTGGCCTTTATCCTGCCACTGGTGGGCATGCTCAAGGACCACCCGGTTGCCTCGCTCGGCAATGAACAGACACTGCGCGAAGCCCTGCGCGAAGCCTGTTCGCACTCCGGCTTCTGGCTGCTGGCCCTGGGTTTTTTCGTCTGTGGTTTCCAGGTGGTGTTCATCGGGGTTCACTTGCCCGCGTATCTGGTGGATCAGCATTTGCCGGCCAAGGTCGGGACCACGGTGCTGGCGCTGATCGGGCTGTTCAATATCTTCGGTACCTATACGGCTGGCTGGCTCGGTGGGCGTATGTCCAAGCCGCGTCTGCTGACGACGCTGTATCTGCTGCGAGCCGTGGTTATAGTGCTGTTCCTCTGGGTTCCTTTGAGCCAGACCACAGCCTATCTGTTTGGCGTGGCGATGGGCCTGTTGTGGCTGTCCACGGTGCCGCTGACCAACGGTACGGTGGCGACGCTGTTCGGCGTGCGCAATCTGTCGATGCTCGGTGGTATTGTTTTCCTGTTCCACCAGTTGGGCGCCTTCCTAGGTGGCTGGCTGGGCGGCCTCGTGTATGACCATACCGGGAGTTACGATGTGATCTGGCAGGTTTCGATTCTGCTCAGCCTGATGGCTGCCGCCCTGAACTGGCCGGTGCGCGAGCAGCCGGTGGCCCGGTTGCAGCCTCAAGGTGGTGTGGCGTGAATCGCGCCTGGCCGCTGCTTGCTGCTTTGTTGACCGGCACCGTGGTGCTGGCGTTGCTTTGGTGGGCCTGGCAACAGGTCGGACTCTCGGCCCTGCAACTGGGGCTTGGCGCCTGTTGAGTGCTGGCGCGGCAAGGAGTAGCGTGTCTAGCCAGAAAATAATGTAGGGATGCCTTGATGAAAATACGCTGGATGTCTATCCCTGTTCTATTGCTCGCCATGAGCGGTGCAGCAATGGCTGCCGATTGTCCGCCCTTGTTGCAGGGCGAATTGCCCAAGTTGCGCGCCAAGGAAAATATCGACCTTTGCCAGCGTTTTGCCGGCAAGCCTATGGTGGTGGTCAATACCGCCAGCTTCTGTGGCTTCGCCCCGCAGTTCAAGGGGCTTGAAGAGTTGAGCCAGCGTTACAAGGCACAAGGGCTCGAAGTGCTGGGCGTGCCGTCCAATGACTTCAAGCAGGAGTCCAAGGATGGCGAGGAAACGGCCAAGGTCTGCTACGTCAATTATGGCGTGACCTTTACCATGACCGAGCCGCAGCCGGTGCGTGGCGATGACGCGATCAATCTGTTCAGGGTTTTGGCTGAACAGAGCAGTGCGCCGCGCTGGAATTTCTACAAGTATGTAGTCGATCGCCAGGGCAAGGTGATCGCCAATTTCTCGAGCATGACCAAGCCTGACGATCCGGAGTTGATCGCAGCTATCGAGAAGGCTATCGCTTCAAAGCCCTAGGAAACGAAAAAGCCCGCGATCAGTGATGATCGCGGGCTTTTTCATGACCGTCAGGCAGGCTTTTCAACCTGCTGCGGCGTGTTATCAGAAGCGATAGGTCAGCGACGTACCGATACCGTGGGCGCTGTTCTTGTAGTCAGCGCTGTAGGTACCTTTGGTGGTACTGGCGTTGCGGATCTTGGCTTCGTCTTCCCACAGGTACGAATAGGCGACATCGATGGTGATTGCGTCGCTTGGGCTCCAGCCGGCACCGAAGCTGATGATCTGACGATCACCGGTCGGGATGCGTGGGGAACGATGAGCATTGTTGGTGGGCGACTGATCGACCGAGTAGCCGGTGCGCAGAGTCCACTCCTTGTTGATCTTGTACGAAGCGCCGATGGCGTGAGCCCAGGTGTCATGCCAGTCCTGCTCTTCGGAAATGCGACCGATCGCACCGTTGGCACCACCCAGAGCGGCCGGCACGCCGCTGTTGGTGACGGTGATGTCTTTCAGGCGGCTCCAGCGTGTCCAGGTGCTGCCAGCGTAGACGGTCCAGTTTTCGTCCAGTTGCTGGGTGATGGAGAAGTCCACCGACTCAGGCGTGCTGATGTCCAGCGAGGCGTCGTATTTCTGGCCGTTGAAGATGCTGAAGCTCGGGCCTTTGACCTGGGTCTTGCCTTCGAGCTTGTAGTCGACCTTCGAGTGGTAGGTCAGGCCCAGGCGAGTGGTGTCGGTGGCCTGGACCAGGATGCCGACATTGAAGCCCAGCGCGATGTCATCGCCCTTGATCTTGACCTGGCCGTCATTGGTGCCTTGCGTGGCAACGTTGATCGTCGCGGAGGTCAGTTCACCCTCGATGCGGTTGATGGTCGGGCCGAAACCGATGGAAACCTTGTCGTTGAAGGCGTAGCTGACGGTCGGCTGGAAGGTGACGACCTGTACGTGGCTCTTGTCGCCCCAGTAGCGGCCGGCGAAGCCTTTTTCATAGTCAGTGACCAGACCGAAAGGCACATAGACACCCAGACCTACCGCCCATTGATCATCGAGGGGTTTGACGTAGTAGCCCATCGGCACGCCGACGACCGGAACCATGTCGCCGTCATTGCTACCGGGGAAGGTGCTGCGACCATTGTCGATATCGGTCTTGGCGATGATGGCTGCTGCGCCAACGCTGACTTGTTCGCGCTTGAGCTTGGACATGCCGGCCGGGTTACCGAATACCGTGCTGGCGTCTTCAGCGGAGGAGGAGCGGCCGGCAAAACCGGTACCCATGGAGCTGATACTTTGTTCGTTGATGGCGAAGCCGGCAGCGAAAATTTGTGAAGATGCCAGGCCAATGGCTAAACCCAGTGTTGTCCTGTGAATTGCTTTTGTCGTTATTTTCATTATTAGAACTCCTTGTTGATCACGGGTCGGAAATTACCAACATTTTCAAGAACGCGCTATAGCCTGAATAGCCCGATTTAGAGCTATTTTTGTAGGACAATCCGATAATATTTCAGGATTTTTCCAGAAGTTTGCTTTTTCGCAACGTCGGGTATTGCGAGGGGAAATAAATAGGGGCGACGCAGGAATGCCAGGTCGTCACGAAGTCGCGTAATCGTCCCTGCGGCTGGAATATCTGCCGCCAGATTCTGGCCATCGCCAATGGATCGTCTCGGGTCGGCAGGGTGGTGGTCTGGGCTTCGATCATCATCCAGGCGATGGCAGTGGCGTAGCGCAGGTTGACGGTCAGTTCCAGCTGCGGTCCGCTCAGGAAGGCATGCTGGCTGGCAAGACCGCGCACGCGGCTGGCCAGATCCGGATCAAGTGCCAGGTAGTTGTCCCAGAGCTGGCGGTGGCGCAGGGCGGGAATACGATACAAACCATGTCCACGTCTGCTGTCCAGTGCATCGCCCAGCGAGGACTGGCTTGCCGCTATGCCCAGAAGCAGGGATTCGGCGCAGGAATTCTGGCGATCCAGGTAAATCAGGGTGGGGCGAATTACGTGACGGCACAATTCTATGGCTGCAATACCCATAATACAGTCAGCTCGCAAGGTAATGACCAGCGGACCCTCATGCGTGGCAGCGGTGAATCGGATCGGGTCCGCTGGAAGCGGCGCAGGCCGCTTGAGTTGAAGTGTAGTCTCATATTTGGAATGTAAAATGATGTTTTACATCGTTTTAGGTTTTACACCCCGGGCGCATAGAACGGTTGGCGATTAAGTGCTGTCAGGCAGATATTAAAAAGCCCCGCTTTTTCAGGGCAGGGCTTTGGATGCAACCGGCAGCTTCAGGCGATCAGTGCCTGGCGGGTTCGTTCGATCACCGCTTGCAGCGGCTCGGCGCTGGAGTACTGATCGGGGTACAGGCGTTCGCTATGGCGGGCAATGCCGTGCTCATTGACGATGGTAAAGCTGAAGGAGCCTTTTCGGGCCGCCATTATCAGGCAATCCATTGGAGCGAAAGCGTGAGTGAGGGTGCGGATGGCATCCTGGGTCTGGATATTGGTAGTCATCATTGAAAGTGTTTCCTGAAACGACACGGAACAATACCGTGCATAAATAATGGTTCCAGTAAACGCGGGCCGGCTTGGGTATCAAGGTTGGGCTGGGCGAAGAACCTGACTGGAACAAGGCAGTCAGTTGAAGCGCGCTTTATCGTATGGCGCCCTGGCTGACAGGTAGGTACTTAGGAGGGCAGGCAACACAACAGGAGCAAAGGTTCGACGCTCGGGGTGCAGATCCTGATCAATTGCAGGCTGGTCAATGCAGACCATGATTACGTCATGCCCTTTAGGTGGGCCATGCTGCGTAAGGCATGTCTGGAAACCATCGAGGTGGTCGATCCCTTGTTGCCAACATCGCCTTCACACTGGAAGAGCGTTTGTCGGGGGACTTTATCGACCGGAATTGATTTTCAGCTTGGTACTAACGGCGACAACCCTAATGCAAATTTCAGAAAATGGGAAGAGGCAGGTGTAAATATTTTTTCTGCGGGGCAGTGCTGTGCGGGACGGCAAAATTCACTTGTGCACATTAGCGGCACAAGCTGCCACATCACTGTCACATACGGCCCTAAGAGTTTGATTTACTGTGGTGAATTATTAAGTCAATGAAAAACATCGCTTTTTTTTAC
Organism: Pseudomonas cichorii; assembly: GCF_003700275.1. GTDB lineage: Bacteria > Pseudomonadota > Gammaproteobacteria > Pseudomonadales > Pseudomonadaceae > Aquipseudomonas > Aquipseudomonas cichorii_B. The sequence continues at coordinate 168,305 of NZ_RBRE01000039.1, forward strand.
TGGTGAAAAAATCGTCAGTTTGAGCGCAGGCCCCGTTCTGCCTACGTTTGCGGGGGTTAAAGGGGGGTTGTCCACTGAGTTATCCACAGCTTCTGTGGATTGTCCCGTCACATAAAGCGGTTATATGCGGGGTTTATCTTGTGGCAAAAGAGAGTAGAGTTATGTCCCCCGATTTGCCCCGCAATGCCTATCATGCCTGCCTTGAGTCATGTTCTCTGTTGCAGAGACGTTCCTGAATCTTCTTTTGTTCACCCTGACGCAGCATGCGTGGAGTCGTTATGGCATTGGACCTGAACAGCCTGTTGCTGGGACTGGGTGCGGCAGCGCTGCCATTGCTGGCGCTGGCCTGGCAATTACAGCGCCGCCTTTCGCGCCAGCAAGCCGACACGGCATTGCTTGATGAGCGCCTGAGCATGGCGCAGATGGCTCAGGACGGCCTCAACGCGCAACTGGACGCCAGTCGTGATGAGATCAGTGACCTGAGTCAGGCCAATTCTGCCCGGCAGGCCGATCTGGCCGCGGTGCGCCGTGAAGTCGAACTGTTGCGGCTGGAGTGCGACAACAGCCGTGATGCGGTGCATGGCTTGAACCTTGAGCGGGCCAATAAGGAAGCAGAGCTGCGTCGCCTGGATGCGCAATGCGCGGCCTTGAGTGCCGAGTTGCGCGAGCAGCAGGAAAGCCATCAGCAACGCCTGCAGGACCTGCAGGGTTCACGGGATGAGTTGCGTGCCCAGTTTGCCGAACTGGCGGGGAAGATTTTCGATGAGCGTGAGCAGCGCTTCGCGGAAACCAGCCAGCAGCAGCTCGGGCAATTGCTCAACCCGTTGAAAGAGCGCATCCAGTCCTTCGAGAAGCGCGTCGAGGAAAGCTATCAGAACGAAGCCCGCGAGCGCTTTTCCCTTGGCAAGGAACTGGAGCGCTTGCAGCAATTGAACCAGCGCCTGAGCGATGAGGCGACCAACCTGACCAAGGCACTCAAGGGCCAGAAAACCCAGGGCAACTGGGGCGAATTGATTCTGGAGCGGGTGCTTGAGCATGCCGGTCTTGAGAAGGGGCGCGAATATCAGACCCAGGTCAGCCTCAAGGGGCCTGATGGTGAGCGCTTCCAGCCTGACGTGTTGATCATGCTGCCGGGCGACAAGCAGGTGGTGGTGGATGCCAAGGTCAGTCTGACGGCCTACCAGCAATATGTCTCGGCGCCCGACGAGGTGATCGGCCAGGCTGCCTTGAAGCAGCATGTGCTGTCGCTGCGCAATCATGTCAAAGGCTTGTCCGGCAAGGACTACAAACGGCTCGAAGGCTTGCACAGCCTGGATTTCGTTCTGTTGTTCGTGCCGATCGAAGCGGCGTTTTCCGCTGCATTGCAGGCCGAGCCCAATTTGTTCCAGGAAGCGTTCGATCGCAATATCGTGATTGTCAGCCCAACCACGCTGCTGGCTACCTTGCGGGTCATCGACAGCCTGTGGAAACAGGAACGCCAGAGTCAGAACGCTCGGGAGATCGCGGAAAGGGCAGGTTGGCTGTACGACAAGTTCGTGTTGTTCATTCAGGATCTGGATGAAGTCGGCAGTCGTCTGCAACAGCTCGACAAGGCTTATGCCGCGGCCCGCAACAAATTGACCGATGGTCGCGGCAATCTGGTCAGCCGCAGTGAGCAGCTCAAGCTGCTGGGTGCGCGGGCCAGTAAAAATCTGCCGCCTGACCTGCTTGAGCGCGCCATGACCGACGAAGACGGCGTGCTGCGTTTACCGGAGTAACGGGTGCAACATTTCGTGCAAAACCGTCTGTCGCAAAGACTAGTAGGAAAGGCGCGGAGGTGTCACATTGCTTCTAGCGGGAAAAATGTTTTCCGAGATACTCGGTTAAATGAAAACTTGCTTCTATGCTCTACAGGAGCAATGGGCACATGACCGGTTGCCTGGCTTTTCCCTCAAGGGGGCGTTATGAATAGCAAATTGCAAGAATGGCTCCATGATGTGGGTGTTGCACTGGGTTTGATCGAACGACCCAAACTGCAGCCTGTGCCTGTACGTGCCGATGACGAGCGTCGCCGCCCACGTCGATAGGCTCTGGTTGACGTTACCTGTCACTCGTACAGGTATTGCCTCTGATCGGGACGCAAGGCCGCGTCCCGTTATCCTTTTCAGTTGCTGCCGCCCGGCCGCAGCTATATCTGTCGCATCAATACGATCAAATCCACAACCATGGGCAATGAAAGGTGCTCGGGCTTGTTGATAGCGCGATCTGTGATGAACTCGGGAAAGTCAAAACCGAACTCTTCTCCCAGGCGTGTGAAAAGCTCGTTCAGATCGTCTTCGTCCAGAACCAGGTCCTTGAACGTGACATCGTCGCGAAGCCGGGATTTGTCCACCAGAATGACTCCCAGTACGTCGAGCACCCTTTGGTTGATCGCTTCGCGATTCATGCACGCCCCGGTTTTAATCTTTCAGGATCGAGCAGGGGAACTGCGAATGGACCAGCCCTGACAGTTTTCAGGCTAGCTGAAGTTTATTGCGGGTCTGCGCGGGGCGACGGGTGTCCGGTAGCGGGTTCAGGCTAAAATGCCGAATTCGTCCTGAGGAGAAAACCATGTCCCGTGCTCGTTGCGAGCGCTGTCTGCGTCCCGCCGGACATTGTCTTTGCGCCTTGATTCCGCACCTGGACAGCCGCACTCGGGTATTGCTGCTGCAGCATCCCGGTGAAGTCAGCCACGCCTTGAATACCGCCCGACTGGCTGCGCTTGGGCTGGTCAACGCCCAATTGGTGGTGGGTGAAGTGTTCGAGGACCTGGCGACCTTGTTGAACTCGCCCGGTTACCAGACGCGCCTGCTGTTTCCGGGGGAGGACGCGCAAGTCCTGGCGCCTTATCGCGAAGATGATCGGCCGATGCTGCTGGTGGTGCCGGACGGTACCTGGCGCAAGGCGCGCAAACTGTTGCATCTCAATCCGTTGCTGGCGGCCTTGCCCAGAGTCACGCTGGGCACCGTGCCGGTGTCGCGCTATCGCCTGCGCAAGGCACCGGGGCCGGATGCCTTGTCGACTCTGGAAGCAATTGCCCATGCCTTGCAGACGCTTGAGCCAGAGCATTCCTTCGCTGAACTGTTGCGACCTTTCGATGCCTTGATCGAAGGTCAGATCAAGGCCATGGGCGATGAAACCTATCAGCGCAATCACAATGCCAGCTGAAACACTTGAGGGCGTTATGCGCGCCCAGCTGTATCTGTGAGTAACGGCAATCTGTGCCTAGACTCACAGTTCTGTTTTATCTGACTGGAATAAACGATGCACATCTCTTCCGGGCGCTGGGTGTATGGCCTTTGTCTTGCTCTGCTGACCGCTTTTCTCTGGGGCATTCTGCCCGTCAAACTCAAGCAGGTACTGCAAGTCATGGATCCGGTGACGGTGACCTGGTTCAGGCTGCTGGTATCCGGTGCCATGCTGTTTATATGGCTGGCATCGGTCAAGCGTCTGCCGAGCTTCAAGGTCCTGGGCGTCAAGGGCAAGGTGCTGGTGGCGCTGGCTGTGCTGGGGCTGGTGGGCAACTATGTGCTGTATCTGGTGGGTTTGCGGCTGCTGAGTCCCGGCACTACGCAACTGATGATTCAGACCGGGCCGATCCTGTTGCTGCTCGGCAGCATCTTTCTGTTCAAGGAGCGTTTCAGCATCGGGCAGGGCCTTGGCCTGATGGTGTTGCTGACCGGTTTTGGCCTGTTCTTCAATGAGCGTCTGGTGGAGCTGTTCACTTCGTTGAGCGATTACACCGCCGGAGTCTTGATCGTTTTCCTGGCAGCGGTGGTCTGGACCTTCTACGGCCTGAGCCAGAAGCAGTTGCTGACGGTGTGGAACTCGTTGCAGGTCATGATGGTGATCTACCTGTTCTGCGCCTTGCTGATCACGCCCTGGGCGCATCCCATGCAGGCCTTGCAGTTGAGTCCGGTACAGGGCTGGTTGCTGCTGGCTTGCTGCCTGAACACCCTGGTGGCCTATGGCGCCTTTGCCGAGGCTCTGGCGCATTGGGAGGCTTCGCGGGTCAGTGCAACCCTGGCCCTGACGCCGCTGGTGACCCTCGCGGCAGTCGCTGTTGCCGCCTGGTTGTGGCCGGAGCATGTGCAGGCCGAAGAGATCAATGCACTGGGTTATGGCGGCGCATTGCTGGTGGTCCTGGGTTCGGCGTTGACAGCTCTGGGACCCTCGCTGGTGGCGGGCTGGAAGGCCCGCAAGCAGAGATTGGCGCAGGCGTAGGAGGCCCCGCAGTGTTCCTGGCACTGCGCTGTCGCTCAGCAAACAGGGAGCATGTGGGTGCGGATCGGGCGGCCTGTTTATTGAGTCGCAAGGATAAGGTATCCACGACTTTTTCAGCGCTTGCCCAATTGCACTGTCTGACGAATCCAGGCCTGGCGCTGTTCTTCGCTGGAGGTGCGGATCGGGGCGAATTCGCTCAGGCGTTTGTGCTTGATCCCGCAGAAGCCAAGAATCGTACGCACCATCTGGCGATGGGCGGGTGCACCGTAGATCCACTGGAAGTAGCGCGGCGGGGTGTCCATGGTTGCCAGCAGTTCCGAGGTCTTGCCCTTGAGCAGTTCGTTGGAAGGATGCTTGCGGCCATGGGCCTTGAAGGCAAAACCGGGCATGAATACCCGGTCGAAGAAGCCGCTCAGCAAGGCCGGTATTCCACCCCAGCAAACCGGGTAGATGAACACCAGATGCTCGGCCCAGTGAATCTGGCGCTGGGCTTCGAGCAGGTCGTGTTCCAGATTCTGACTCTGCTCGTAGCCGTTGTGCAGGATCGGATCGAACTCCATTTCACTGAGCTTGAGCGTTCTCACCACATGGCCTTCGCTGCGGGCTCCCTGCGAGTAGGCATCACCCAGGGCATGGCCGAAACTGGCGATCTTCGGTGTGCCGTAAATCATCAGGATCCGTTTGCCACTGCCTTCCAGGGGTGTTGCACCACTTTTGGGGTCAGCCATTGCTACCCGCCTCCAGCATTTTTTCCGGTCGGACCCAGGCGTCGAACTGCTCGTCGGTCAGGAAGCCCAGAGCCAGGGCGGCCTCACGTAGAGTCAGTCCTTCGCTGTAGGCTTTCTTGGCGATCTGTGCCGACTTGTCGTAGCCGATATGCGGATTGAGCGCGGTGACCAGCATCAGCCCGCGTTCCAGATGTTCGGCCATCTTTCCGGCGTCGGGCTCCAGGCCGGCGATGCAATGCTCGTTGAAGTTGCGGCAGCCATCGGCCAGCAGCCGGATCGATTGCAGCAGGTTGTGGATGATCACCGGCTTGTACACGTTCAATTGCAGGTGGCCCTGACTGGCGGCAAAACCGATGGTCACGTCGTTGCCCATGACCTGGCAGGCCAGCATCGACAGCGCTTCGCACTGGGTCGGATTGACCTTGCCGGGCATGATCGAACTGCCGGGTTCGTTGGCCGGCAAGCGTACTTCGGCCAGCCCCGCACGCGGACCGGAGCCCAGCAGGCGCAGGTCGTTGGCGATCTTCATCAAGGCCACGGCCAGGGTCTTCAGGGCGCCCGACAAGGCGGTCAGTGGTTCATGACCTGCCAGTGCGGCGAATTTGTTGGGCGCAGTGACGAACGGCAGCCCCGAGAGTGCCGCCAGCTCTGCTGCCACGGCTTCGGCGAAACCCTTGGGCGCATTGAGGCCGGTGCCCACCGCGGTGCCGCCCTGGGCCAGCTCGAAAACGGCGGGCAGGGTGGCGCGAATGGCTTTCTGGGCGTAATCGAGTTGCGCGACGAAGCCCGACAATTCCTGGCCGAAGGTGATCGGCGTGGCATCCATCATGTGGGTGCGACCGGTCTTCACCAGCTTGCTGTGCCGTGTCGACTGTTCGGCAAGGCCGTTGGACAGCTCGGCGACCGCAGGCAGCAGGTGCTCCTTGATCGCTTGTGCCGCAGCAATGTGCATGGCGGTCGGGAAGCAGTCATTGGAGCTTTGCGAGCGGTTGACGTGATCGTTCGGGTGGACCGGAATCTTGCCGCCCCGGCCCTTGCCAGCCAGTTCGTTGGCGCGGCCGGCAATCACTTCGTTGACGTTCATGTTGCTCTGCGTGCCGCTGCCGGTCTGCCAGACCACCAGCGGAAACTGTGCGTCATGCTGACCGGCAAGCACTTCGTCGGCGGCCTGCTCGATGAGCCGGGCGATATCGGCGGGCAGGTCGCCATTGCGGTCGTTGACCCGCGCGGCGGCTTTCTTGATCAGGGTCAGGGCATGCAGCACGGCAAGCGGCATGGACTGATCGCCAATCGCGAAGTTGATCAGTGACCGTTGGGTCTGTGCACCCCAGTAAGCGTCTTCGGGGACTTCGATCGGGCCAATGCTGTCAGTTTCGGTACGGCTCACTGGTCTTACTCCTTTAAGGTGCGTGAAGGTTTAGGTGCTTATACGCAGACAGGGTTCCCGGAGGATGGTTTTTAACCGCTCAGTGAACCGGGGGTTGAGCCAAAAGCGCACATAAGCGCAGAATGGTCGGCCTTGAGGTCATGCCTCGTTTGTCAGATTAAGGAAATTCGATGACCCGTCTTCGTGCCATCTGTACCGCGGTAGCCCTGGTTTGCGCCAGCGGTCAGGTTTTCGCCGATACCGCCAGTCACAACGCCAGTGCCGAAACTTTCCTCAAGCTTGCCAATGCTGACAAGCTGGGTGCCCCGGTCTACGCGCAGGTCCAGCAGATGTTTGCCCAGCGCTTTACTGAAACCAAGGCGCCAGCGTCGAAAAAAGCCTTGCTGGAAACCTATCAGGCCAAGGCCAATACCGCTCTCGATCAAGCCATCGGCTGGAACAAGCTCAAGCCGGACATGGTCAAGCTCTATACCGCCAACTTCACTGAAAGCGAGTTGAAGGACCTGGTCGTGTTCTACCAGTCGCCACTGGGCAAGAAAGTGATGGCCAAAATGCCGGAAATGGCCCAGCAGTCGGCCCAACTGACCCAGAGCAAGCTGGAAAGCGCTGTGCCGGTGGTCAACAAGCTGCTCGCCGACATGACCGCCGAACTGGAGCCGGCCAAGGCCGCAGCCCCGGCAGCGCCCAAGAAACCCTGACAGGCGAGTCTGGTCATGAGCATGCAACAACGAATCGAGTCGGCGCTTGCGCTGCTTCAACCGCAGCACCTGCAAGTGCTCGACGAGAGCCATATGCACAGCCGCGGTCAGCAGACGCATTACAAGGCGATTCTGGTCAGCGATCAGTTTCAGGGCCTCAACTCGGTCAAGCGCCATCAGAAGGTCTACGCCACGCTGGGCAGCCTGATGGGCGAGTTCCACGCCCTGGCGCTGCACACCTACACGCCTGAAGAATGGACAAAGGTTGGCGCTGCACCTGCTTCGCCGACCTGCGCCGGCGGTCACTGAGCCGGCGTCCTTCCAGCAGGTTGCCTTCGGGGCCCAGCCCCGAAGCAATATCCTGATGTCTGCATAACGTCTGTTTTGCTAGAATCCGCACCGCGCTGCATGGCCGGTGCGTTTTTCGTTCGCATTTTTTTGCCCGGTAGGCCCTTTGCGAGGGTCACCACCTGGAGAGATACATGACCCAAGAGCCGATGACTCAGCCGATCGTCGTAGCTGCGCTATACAAATTCGTGACCCTCAGCGATTACGTTGCCCTGCGTGAGCCCCTGTTGCAGGCGATGATCGCCAACGGCATCAAGGGCACCCTGCTGATCGCCGAAGAAGGTATCAACGGTACGGTTTCCGGTAGCCGCGAAGGCATCGATGGCCTGCTGACCTGGCTGAAAAGCGATGCACGCATGGTCGATATCGATCACAAGGAATCGTACTGCGACGAGCAGCCGTTCTATCGCACCAAGGTCAAGCTCAAGAAAGAGATCGTCACCCTCGGGGTCGAAGGCGTGGACCCCAACAAGGCGGTCGGCACCTATGTCGAGCCCAGGGACTGGAACGCGCTGATCACCGATCCTGAAGTGCTGCTGATCGACACCCGTAACGATTACGAGGTTTCCATCGGTACCTTTGAAGGCGCCATCGACCCCAAGACCACCAGCTTTCGCGAGTTCCCGCAGTACATCAAGGAACACTTCGATCCGGCCGTGCACAAGAAGGTCGCGATGTTCTGTACCGGCGGCATTCGCTGTGAAAAGGCCTCCAGCTACATGTTGGGCGAAGGGTTCGAGGAGGTCTATCACCTCAAGGGCGGGATTCTCAAATACCTCGAAGAGGTTCCGCAGGAAGAGAGCCAGTGGCGTGGCGACTGTTTCGTCTTCGATAACCGGGTCACGGTGCGTCACGACCTGAGCGAAGGCGACTACGATCAATGTCATGCCTGCCGCACGCCGATCAGTGCCGAAGACCGCGCCAGCGAGCATTACTCGCCGGGTGTCAGCTGTCCGCATTGCTGGGACAGCCTGAGCGAGAAGACCCGCCGCAGCGCCATTGACCGGCAAAAGCAGATCGAGCTGGCAAAGGCCCGTAACCAGCCGCATCCGATCGGTCATAACTACCGTCTGCTACCTGAGGCCTGAGCCATGTCCTCCCGCCTGATCTATGTGATGGACCCGATGTGTTCGTGGTGCTGGGGTTTCGCCCCGGTCGCCGAAGCATTGGTCGAGCAGGCTCGGGCGGCGGGCGTTCCGCTGCATCTGGTCATGGCTGGCTTGCGTTCCGGCACTACGCCGCTGGATGCCTCCACGCGGCGTTACATCCTCGAACATTGGGGAAATGTAGAGAAAACCACAGGCCAGCCTTTTCGCTTCGAGGGCGCCTTGCCCGAAGGTTTCGTCTACGACACCACGCCTGCTTGCCGGGCCATAAGCGCAGCGCGGCATCTTGATCCGCAGGGTGCCTGGAAGCTGGTCCGGTTGATTCAGGAAGCGTTCTACACCCAGGGCCGCGATGTCACTCATGCGCCGTTGCTGGTCGATCTGGCCGAACAGGCCGGTTTGCCACGCCAGGCTTTCGCGGCGGCCTTCGACAGTGCCGAGCAGCGCGCCGCCACGGCAGCGGATTTTGCCTGGGTGCAGGACCTGGGGATTGCCGGGTTTCCAACCCTGCTCGCCGAGCACAACGGGCAATTTGCCTTGTTGACCAATGGTTACCAATCGCTGGATGCGCTGGCACCATTGCTCGGGCGATGGCTGGAGCGTGCGGCCAGTGCGTGACGACCCCGGCGACAGCCAGCCTGCTCTAGAACCGCAGGGCACTCGCAACGACAGGTTGAGTTGGGCCGAGATCCGGCAACTGGCGTTGCGTCACAGGAAAGCGCTGTGGATCGCCAATGGCGTGGCGGTGCTGGCGACGCTGTGCAGCGTGCCGATTCCGTTGCTGCTGCCGTTGCTGGTCGACGAAGTGCTGCTGGGCAGTGGCGATGCAGCCTTGCGGGTCATGGATCATTTCTTACCCGAGAGCCTGCAAAAGGCGGTGGGCTATATCGGCCTGATGCTGGTCCTGACCCTGATCCTGCGCATGGGGGCCTTGCTGTTCAATGTCTTGCAGGCGCGGCTGTTCGCTCGTCTGGCCAAGGACATCGTCTACCGCATTCGTCTGCGTCTGATCGAACGCCTCAAGCGTATTTCCCTGCGCGAGTACGAAAGCCTGGGCAGCGGCATGGTGACGACGCATCTGGTCACCGATCTGGATACCCTGGACAAGTTTGTCGGCGAAACCCTCAGCCGCTTTCTGGTGGCAACCCTGACCCTGGCGGGCACGGCCGGGATTCTGGTGTGGATGCACTGGAAGCTTGCGCTGCTGATCATGCTGTTCAATCCATTGGTGATCTTTGCCACGGTGCGGCTCGGCAAGCGGGTCAAACAGCTGAAAAAACTGGAAAACGACAGTACATCGCGGTTTACCCAGGCCTTGAGCGAAACCCTGGATGCGATTCAGGAAGTGCGGGCCGGCAATCGCCAGAGTTTCTTTCTGGGCCGCCTGGGCCTGCGCGCCCGGGAAGTGCGGGACTACGCGGTGAACTCGCAGTGGAAAAGCGATGCTTCCGGTCGGGCCAGTGGCCTGTTGTTTCAGTTCGGTATCGATATTTTCCGCGCTGCGGCAATGTTGACGGTGCTGTTCTCGGACCTTTCGATTGGCCAGATGCTCGCGGTATTCAGCTATCTGTGGTTCATGATCGCTCCGGTGGAACAACTGCTGAACCTGCAATATGCCTATTACGCGGCGGGTGGTGCGCTGACCCGGATCAACGAGCTGCTGGCGCGTGAAGACGAGCCGCAATATCCCGGCGTCGTCGACCCGTTCAAGGGCCGCGATACGGTGGGCATCGAGGTGCGCGGCCTGAGCTTCGGTTATGGCGAAGAGCGGGTGCTCGATCAGTTGAACCTGTCGATTGCGCCCGGCGAAAAGGTCGCAATCGTCGGCGCCAGCGGTGGCGGCAAGAGTACCCTGGTGCAATTGCTGCTGGGCCTGTACAGCGCGCAGAGTGGCACGATCCGCTTTGGTGGCTCCAGTCTGCAGGAGATCGGCCTGGAGCGGGTGCGCGAGCATGTCGCGGTGGTGCTGCAGCATCCGGCGCTGTTCAACGATACCGTGCGGGCCAACCTGACCATGGGCCGCGACTGTAGCGACGAGGCCTGCTGGGCCGCGCTGGAAGTTGCTCAACTGGAGTCGACAATCCGTCAGTTGCCTGAAGGCCTGGACAGTGTTGTCGGGCGTTCCGGAGTGCGTTTGTCCGGTGGTCAGCGCCAGCGTCTGGCGATTGCGCGCATGGTGTTGTCCGAGCCGAAAGTCGTCATCCTCGACGAAGCGACTTCGGCACTGGATGCGGCTACCGAATACAACCTGCATCAGGCCCTGGCGCGCTTCCTGCGCACTCGCACGACCCTGATCATTGCCCATCGCCTGTCAGCGGTAAAACAGGCCGATCGGGTGCTGGTATTCGACGGCGGGCGGATCGCCGAAGACGGTGATCACCAGCAATTGATCGCCGATGGCGGGCTTTACGCCAAGCTCTATGGCCACCTGCAACAAGTCTGATTGACGGGCAAGGCTGACCTGGACCCTGTTGTGCGCAATGTTGCATGTTGTATAAAAACCGAGAAAATCACTCGTCTCTCTTGATGGATTTAGCCTAGTCTCTGGACAGGACGTTCAATCAGTCATGTGGTGAAGTGAACCCATGAAGCAGTCGCGGTCTCTCTCGAAGCCCCGTCTTCTGGGCATTGTATGGCCTTTCGTTGCCGTCGCGCTGTTTCAGGCGCTGCTTGGATGCGTGAGTTTATACACGCTGTCAGCCGTGCGTAGTTACGTGGTTGGCGAAAGCCTCTGGTCCAAGGGCCAGAAGGACGCCATTCATTACCTGGGGCTGTATGTCGACAGTCACGATGAGCGTGACTATGCAAAGTACCAGCAGGCGATTGCCATTCCGCAAGGCGGTCATGCCCTGCGCCAGGCGCTGAATCAGCCCGAGCCGTCTCTGGCTGAGGCGGAAAAAGCCATTCTTCAGGGCGGCAACCACCCGGACGATGTTTCCGGAATCATCTGGCTGTACCTGAATTTCCATAATTTCAGCTATATGGAAAAGGCCATTCACTGGTGGACCATGGGCGATGATTATCTTGCCCGGCTCGATGGTCTGGCCGGTACGATCCGCGCCCGAATCGCCGAAGGCGCAGTGAGTCCTGACGAAAGCTTGCAGTGGCATGCCCGGATCAATGCGATCAACGAGGCGGTGACTCCCGTAGCCAGGGCGTTCAGCGATGCGCTGGGGGAAGGCTCGCGGTTCATTCTCTGGATGCTGGTGATCATCAATCTGGTGACGGCCTTTGTGCTGATTCTTCTGGCGCTGATGCGTGTGCACACGCTGCTTGAACAGCGGCATGTCCTGGCCCATGCGTGGCAACTGGAGAAGGACCGGGCGCAGATTACTCTGGAGTCCATCGGTGATGGGGTGATTACCACTGACGTGGCCGGCGCCATCGTTTACATGAATCCGGCCGCCGAAGGCCTGACCCATTGGGGCAACAGCCAGGCCATCGGCTTGCCGTTGGCCGCGCTGTTCAACCTGCTGGACGAAAACGATCGCAAGGACAGCTCGACGCTGATGGAGCAGATCCTTGGTGGCCAGCTCAAGAGCGGTGGTGTGAACTGCAAGCTGATCCAGCGTCTGGATGGCACTACGGTGCTGGTCGCGCTGGTCGGTTCGCCGATCTACAGCGAAGGGGAGGTCAGCGGCGCAGTGCTGGTGCTGCATGACATGACCCAGGAGCGCCAGTACATTGCCAATCTCTCCTGGCAGGCCGCTCACGATGCCCTGACCGGGCTGGTCAATCGCAGCGAGTTCGAGTATCGCCTCGAACAGATCCTCAGTCATTCCGAGCCTGAGTCTGAAAGCCATTGCCTGATGTTTCTGGACGTGGATCAGTTCAAGCTGGTCAATGACACCAACGGGCATGCCGCTGGCGACGAACTGCTCAGGCATCTTTGCCGGATGCTGCCTCAGGGCATTCGCGAAGGTGACACGCTGGCCCGGCTGGGCGGCGACGAGTTTGGCATTCTACTGCGCGATTGTGCGCCGCAGACCGCCCTGGAAATTGCCGAGAGCCTGCGCCAGATGGTGCAGCACATGCACTTTGTCTGGAAGGGGCGTCCCTTTGTCACCACGGTCAGCATTGGTCTGGTGCACATAGGCGATGCACCGACCACTCTGGAGGCTTCGCTGCGGGCGGCGGACATGGCGTGCTACATGGCCAAGGAAAAGGGCCGCAACCGGGTTCAGGTCTACCATCCTGACGATTCCGAAGTTTCGATGCGTTCCGGCGAAATGGCCTGGATCCAGCGCCTGCACATGGCCCTGGAGGAAAATCGTTTCTGCCTGTACACCCAGGAAATCGCGGCGATACGCCAGCCCGATGACGGTTTGCGGCATATCGAGATTCTGCTGCGTCTGCGCGATGAGTCCGGGCGAATGGTGTCGCCGGACAGTTTCATTCCGGCTGCCGAGCGCTATGGCCTGATGACAACCCTGGATCGTTGGGTGGTGAAGAATGTATTCAGGGTCATTGCCGAATGCACCAACGATCCACGGCATCAGAAGCCGCAGGCGCTATGCGCCATTAATCTGTCAGGTTCCAGCATTGGCGATGAGGCATTTCTGGAGTATCTGAAACTGCAGTTCAAGACTTACGGTGTTTCCCCGAGCATGATCTGTTTCGAGGTGACCGAAACCAGTGCGATTGCCGATCTTGGCAGTGCCATCCGCTTCATCAATGAGCTTAAGGCGCTGGGTTGTCTGTTCTCTCTGGATGACTTTTGTGCCGGCATGTCCTCCTTTGCCTATCTCAAGCATCTGCCGGTCGATTTCCTGAAGATCGATGGTAGTTTTGTAAAGGATATGCTCGATAATCCGATCAACCGTGCCATGGTTGAAGTCATCAATCATATTGGCCATGTCATGGGCAAGAAAACGATTGCCGAGTTTGTCGAAACCCCGCAGATTGAACGTGCGCTGCAAGAAACAGGTGTGGATTTTGCACAAGGATATCTGATCGGTCGTCCAGAGCTGTTGACGTGTGAAAGCCTGTACACCAAGCCTGCACGTCCGGCTCTTTTGATGGCCGATGCGCCGGGGCATCAAGCCAACTCGGTATAACCAATAATAAAGGGAGCCACACAGTGATCGACACTTTCAATAGAACCGGTCCGCTCATGGAAGCCAGTAGTTATCCGGCATGGGCGCAACAGTTAATCAAGGATTGCAGTGCCGCCAAGGCTCGCGTGGTCGAGCACGAGCTTTATCAGAGAATGCGTGATGGGCGCTTGAGCCCGCAGATCATGCGTCATTACCTGATCGGCGGTTGGCCGGTGGTCGAGCAGTTCGCCGTCTACATGGCCAAGAACCTGACCAAGACCCGCTTTGGCCGTCATCCAGGCGAAGACATGGCGCGCCGCTGGTTGATGCGCAATATTCGCGTCGAACTCAATCATGCCGATTACTGGGTGAACTGGTGTGAAGCCCATGGCGTGAGTGTCGACGATCTGCATGCCCAGCGCGTGGCGCCTGAGCTGCATGCCTTGAGTCATTGGTGCTGGCAGACCAGCTCCTCGGATTCCCTGGCCGTGGCCATGGCGGCCACCAACTACGCCATCGAGGGTGCCACTGGGGAGTGGGCGGCGGTTGTCTGTTCTCTGGATGTCTACGCCGAGGGCTTTCCTGCCGAGAACCGCAAGCGCGCCATGAAATGGCTGAAGATGCACGCTCAGTACGATGATGCGCATCCATGGGAAGCGCTGGAGATCATTTGTACCCTGGCGGGCAACAACCCCAGTGTGCAGTTGCAGACCGAATTGCGTCAGGCAACCATCAAGAGTTACGACTATATGTACCTGTTCCTGGAGAGTTGCCTGCAATTGGATGCAGCCAGATCTTCGCGGGAGCGGGTCGCCGAGGTTTCCGTTTAGGTCGGGTCCCGGCCCGGATCCACAAAGGCGTCCGGGCCTAGCCTGCTACTGTCAGGCGATTGCGGCCTTCGCGCTTCGCGACATATAAAGCATTGTCGGCTCGGCGCAGCAGGCTGTCGGCGGACTCCGCCGGCAGCAGCGTCGAGCAGCCCAGGCTTATGGTGGTGCTCAGTACGCCATTACCCTCGCTGAATTGCAGTTCCAGCACTGCCTGGCGCAGGCGCTCACCGATCATTGCCGCACAATCGCGATCGGTATTGGAAAGCACGATCACAAACTCTTCGCCGCCATATCTGAATACCCGGTCTATGTTGCGCAATTGCGCCTTGATGGCCTGGGCAATTCTGCGCAGCACTTCGTCGCCGGTATTGTGGCCGTAGTTATCGTTGACGTTCTTGAAGTAATCGATATCCAGCATCAGCAGTGAAAGTGGCTGTTTGTTGCGATGCGATACTTCTATTTCCCGAAACAGGTTTTGATCCATCGCGATGCGATTGCCGGTGTTGGTCAGCGGGTCGCGCAGTGCACTTTGAGTGGCCATGCGATAAAGCAGGGCATTTTTCATGGGATAGAGCAGGCAGGTCATGAGTGATTCAAGCTCGCTCAATTCCTCTTCGCTGAAGGCGCTGGAGCGCTGGAACACCAGTGTGCCCATGCATTCGCTCTTGTGGCGCAGTGTGTAATGCGCGCTGTGCTCCGACTTTTCGCCCAGTTGCAGATGCAGGTCGCTGCCCGGATGTTCGTAGATCAGGGTAGATAGCGGTATGAGACGCTGAACCCCCTTGAAGAACATGCCGAGAATTTTTTCCGCTTCCAGACTGCGCTGAAGTTGCTGGCTCAGTTGCTTGTGGAGTGTAGGAAGATCGACAGGAGCAGGAGAGGCCGCTGGACGATTGCGAAAGCCCTGCCTTTGCAGTTTTGCGGCATCAAAATCAATTGTCTGGGGTAGGGTCGGAGAACTCATGGCTTCACTCCTCTCGCATCGTTGTTGGTTTTTCAGGGTCAGAGCGAAAGTCGTGCCATGTCCGAATTGTTTTTTAAGATATTGAAAATAAAGGATTATTTTTATTAATGAGAAGCGATAGTCATTTTTTAGACGATTATTTGACTTGGCGCTTGCATAAAAAAACCTGCCGCGACGGATTTCCGTCAGGGCAGGTTTTTTTGTTGGCCGGGTTTATTGTGCGTTGAACGCCTGGCCGTTGATGCCGCTGCTGTCAGGGCCCATCAGGTACAGGTAGACCGGCATGATTTCCTCGGGTGTCGGGTTGTCCAGAGGGTTTTCCGCGGGATAGGCCTGGGCGCGCATGCTGGTGCGGGTGGCGCCTGGGTTGATGCTGTTGGCGCGGACTGGAGCAACCGTGTCCAGTTCATCGGCCAGGGTCTGCATCAGCCCTTCGGTGGCGAACTTCGATACGCCATAGGCGCCCCAGTAGGCGCGGCCCTTGCGACCGACGCTGCTGGAGGTGAATACCACCGAGGCATCCGCAGACAGCTTGAGCAGTGGCAGCAGGGTGCTGGTGAGCATGAACATCGCATTGACGTTGATGTGCATGACCCGCATGAAGTTCTCGCCGGACAGCTGCTCCACGGGCGTACGCGGGCCGATGATCGATGCGTTGTGCAGCAGGCCGTCGAGATGACCGAACTCGGTTTCGATCATGGCGGCGAGTTCATCGTATTGATGGGGCAGGGCGGTTTCCAGATTGAATGGAATGACAACCGGTTGAGGATGGCCTGCTGCTTCTATTTCGTCATACATCTGCGTCAGGTTGGCTTCGGTCTTGCCCAGCAGCAACACCGTGGCACCGTGGGCCGCGTAGGTCCTGGCTGCTGCAGCGCCTATGCCGCGACCTGCGCCGGTAACCAGAATCACCCGGTCCTTGAGCAGTTCAGGGCGAGCGGAGTAATCGAACATGGAAAACCTCGGTAACGATTCAGTAAGACAGGATTGCCGCTGTCAGCAACTGCATAGCGCGTTATCCAGGACCTTGCGCAACTCCAGCGGATGATCCACCACGACATCGGCGCCCCAGTGATCGGGGTTGTCGTTGGGGTGGATGTAGCCGTAACGCACGGCGGCAGTCCTGGTGCCTGCATCGCGCCCGGATTCGATATCGCGAAGATCGTCGCCGACGAACAGCACACTGGCCGGATCCAGGTCGAGCTGGCTGCAGGCCAGGATCAACGGCTCTGGGTGAGGTTTGCTGTAGGTCACGTGATCGGGGCAGATCAGCAGCGCCGAACGTTCGGCGAGGCCAAGCTGCTCCATGATCGGTTGGGCGAAGCGTACCGGCTTGTTGGTGACAACGCCCCAGATCAGGCCGGATTTTTCGATGTCGGCCAGCAGTTCCGCCATGCCGTCGAAGAGTCGGCTGTGCACTGCGCAATCGCGCTGGTAACGCTCCAGAAACTCCAGGCGCAGGGACTCGAAGGCCGGATCGCTGGGTGACATGGCAAAGGTCGCTGCGACCATGGCTTTGGCGCCGCCCGAGATTTCATCGCGAATCAGCTTGTCCGCTACCGCCGGAAAACCGCGATCGGCCAGCATCGCCTGGGATATGGCGATGAAGTCCGGTGCGGTATCGAGCAATGTGCCGTCCATGTCGAATAGAACCGCTCTCAAGCGCATGGCTTAGGCCTCCCGCAGGGTCTGGATCATGTAGTTGACGTCGACGTCCTGCGCCAGCTTGTAGTGCTTGGTCAGCGGGTTGTAGGTCAGGCCGATGATGTCCTTGACCTGCAGGCCGGCATCGCGGCTCCAGGCGCCCAGTTCCGAAGGACGGATGAATTTCTTGAAGTCATGGGTACCGCGCGGCAGCAGGCCCATGATGTATTCGGCACCGATGATGGCGAACAGATAGGCCTTCGGGTTGCGGTTGATGGTGGAGAAGAACACCTGGCCGCCGGGCTTGACCATGCGATAGCAGGCGCGGATCACCGAGGACGGGTCCGGCACGTGTTCGAGCATTTCCAGGCAGGTCACTACATCGAACTGCTCGGGCATCTCTTCGGCCAGGTCTTCAGCGGTGATCTGCCGGTATTCGACATTCACGCCCGATTCGAGCTGATGCAACTGGGCTACGGCCAGCGGCGCTTCACCCATGTCGATACCGGTCACGGTGGCGCCACGCTGGGCCATGGCTTCGCTGAGAATGCCGCCGCCGCAACCGACGTCGAGCACTTTCTTGCCTGCCAGGCCGGCCCGTTCGTCGATCCAGTTGACCCGCAGCGGATTGATATCGTGCAGCGGCTTGAACTCGCTTTCACGGTCCCACCAGCGATGTGCCAGTGCCTCGAATTTGGCGATTTCTGCGCGGTCGACGTTGCTCATGGGGCATACCTCTTGAACTTGAAATTCGTTTTCAGCATCCCGGCGATCAGCAGGCCGGGCCTCGATGTATTCAGTGTGTAGCGCCGCCGATGCGCTGGCCCCAGGCAATCGCGGTTTCGCGCAGTGCCTGCTCGTCCATGCGGGTCAGGCGGCGGTTGTCGAGCAATTGCTTGCCGGCCACCCAGACATGGCTCACGCAATCGCGGCCGGTGGCGTATATAAGCTGTGACACCGGATCATAGATCGGTTGCTGTTCCAGCCTGGAAAGATCGAACGCGACCATGTCCGCCGCCTTGCCTATCTCCAGTGAGCCGGTCTCGGCCTGGATGCCCATGGCGCGTGCGCCGTTCAGGGTTGCCATGCGCAAGGCCCGATGTGCATCCAGGGCGGTTGCCGAACCTGCGACAGCCTTGGCCAGCAAGGCTGCGGTGCGGGTTTCGCCGAGCAGGTCCAGGTCATTGTTGCTGGCTGCACCATCGGTGCCCACCGCCACGTTCACGCCAGCCTGCCACAGGCGCTCCACCGGACAGAAGCCGCTGGCCAGTTTCAGGTTGGATTCCGGGCAATGCAGTACGCTGGAGTTGCTTTCTACCAGCAAAGCCAGGTCGTCGTCGCTGATTTGCGTCATGTGTACGGCCTGGAAGCGCGGCCCGAGCATGCCCAGCCGGTTCAGGCGCGCCAATGGCCGCTCCTGGCGCTGCTCCAGGGATTGTTCCACCTCGAAGGCCGTTTCATGCACGTGCATCTGAATCATGGCGTCGAGTTCGTCGGCGATGACCCGGACCTTTTCCAGGTTTTCGTCGCTGACCGTGTAGGGCGCATGCGGGCCGAAGGCAATCTTGATCCGCGGGTGATGAATCAGGTCGTTGAACAGTTCGACCCCGATGTGCAGGGATTCGTCGGTGGTGCGCGCACCGGGAATCGGGAAGTCCAGCACCGGCACGGTGATCTGCGCACGAATCCCGCTGTTATGGGCGCGCTCGGCGGCCACCTTGGGATAGAAGTACATGTCCGAGAAACAGGTGATGCCGCCCTTGATCTGCTCGGCAATCGCCAGGTCCGTGCCATCGCGCACGAAGTCTTCGGTCACCCATTTGCTCTCGGCAGGCCAGATATGGTCCTGTAGCCAGGTCATCAGCGGCAGGTCATCGGCCAGACCGCGGAACAGGGTCATTGCCGCATGCCCGTGGGCATTTATCAGGCCGGGCGTGAGCAGCATGCCGGGCAGTTCCTGCACCTGCAGGGCGTTCTGTTTCAGTGCTTCGGCTCTGGGGCCGATGTAGACGATGCAGCCATCGCGGATGCCCAGTCCGTGTTCCTTGAGTACCACGCCCGCAGGTTCGACCGGCACCAGCCAGCTGGGCAGGAGCAGAAGGTCGAGCGGTGCTGTAGCGTTCGGCATGTCAAGGCTTCCAGAGCTTATTGCGGTAATGGCGAAGTATACCCGAGCACCTTCGCGGTCGGCTCGCTATAATCGTCCCCTTTTGATTCCGGGCTTTGGGTTTTCGAGATGGAGTGGGTAATGCGCGATCGGCTTTTGGCTGCAGAGAAAGTAAAGGCCATCGATTGGCGGGATGACACTCTGTATCTTCTGGATCAGCGGGTGCTGCCCTTCGAGGAAACCTGGCTCGCCTACAGCAGTGCTGCGGCAGTGGCCGAGGCGATTCGTTCGATGGTGGTGCGCGGCGCGCCTGCCATCGGCATTGCGGCGGCTTATGGCGTCGTGCTGGGCGCCCGCGCCCGGTTTGCGGAAGGTGGTGACTGGAAGGCAGCGCTGGAGGCGGACTTTTCGCTGCTGGCGGATTCGCGTCCTACTGCCGTCAATCTGTTCTGGGCCTTGAACCGCATGCGCGAGCGCCTGCAACGGCTTAAAGAGAGTGATGATCCGCTGGTCGTTCTGGAAGCCGAAGCCGTCGCGATTCATCTGAGTGACCGTGAAGCCAACCTGACCATGGCGCAACTGGGTGCGGACCTGATTCGCAAGCACCAGGGCAATCTGCAGGCCGTGCTGACTCATTGCAACACCGGCGCCCTGGCCACGGGCGGCTTTGGTACTGCGCTGGGTGTGATCCGCGCTGCACACCTGGAAGGCATGATCGAGCATGTCTATGCCGATGAAACCCGGCCCTGGCTGCAGGGCTCGCGCCTGACCGCCTGGGAGCTGGCGAACGAGGGCATTCCGGTTACTCTCAATGCCGACTCCGCGGCCGCGCACCTGATGCGTACCAAGGGGATTACCTGGGTCATAGTCGGAGCCGACCGGATTACCGCCAACGGCGATGTGGCCAACAAGATCGGTACCTATCAACTGGCCGTGGCGGCCATGCACCATGGCGTGCGCTTCATGGTCGTGGCGCCAAGCTCGACCATCGACATGGAAATGCCCAGTGGCGAGGATATCGTCATCGAGGAGCGTGACGGCCGTGAACTGCTCGAAGTTGGCGGTCATCGTGTTGGCGCCGATGTCGAAGCCTTCAATCCGGTATTCGATGTGACGCCGGCAGACCTGATCGACGCAATCGTGACCGAGAAGGGTATCGTCGAGCGTCCGGATACCGCGAAAATGGCCCAGCTCATGAGTCGCAAGCACCTGCATTGATCGTTTCTTGTCAGCGCCGCCCGTCTGTTCCGGGCGGCACGTTTTCCGCACGCTCAAAGGATAGGAGCGTGGCAGCGATTGTGGTAATATCCGGCGGTTTTCAGCGGCGCTATCAGTAGTCGCCCTTACTGCGCAGATCCATGGCATAACTCGTTGATTTGTCGTAAGTCGCTGCCTGGCAAGTGCTGGCGGCGGCGAGCTTCGTTTGTCCCGTATGGATGTACGAGGTTTCACCAGAAAAAGGAATCAGGCTTCTCATGGGCGAACTGGCCAAAGAAATCCTCCCGGTCAATATCGAAGACGAGCTGAAACAGTCCTACCTCGACTACGCAATGAGCGTGATCGTCGGGCGAGCACTGCCTGATGCGCGCGACGGCTTGAAGCCCGTGCATCGGCGCGTGTTGTACGCAATGAGCGAACTGAGTAACGACTGGAACAAGCCGTACAAGAAATCCGCTCGTGTGGTTGGTGACGTAATCGGTAAGTACCACCCGCATGGCGATACCGCTGTCTACGACACCATCGTTCGCATGGCGCAGCCATTCTCGCTGCGCTACCTGCTGGTAGACGGCCAGGGCAACTTCGGTTCGGTCGACGGTGACAACGCCGCGGCCATGCGATACACCGAAGTGCGCATGACCAAGCTGGCTCACGAGCTGCTGGCCGACCTGCACAAGGAAACCGTGGACTGGGTGCCGAACTACGATGGCACCGAGCAGATCCCGGCGGTCATGCCGACCCGTATTCCCAACCTGCTGGTCAACGGTTCCAGCGGTATTGCCGTGGGCATGGCGACCAACATTCCGCCGCACAACCTCGGTGAAGTAATCGACGGTTGCCTGGCCCTGATCGACAATCCCGAAGTAACTGTCGATGAGCTGATGCAATACATTCCCGGCCCGGACTTCCCGACGGCGGGGATCATCAATGGCCGTGCCGGCATCATCGAAGCCTATCGGACCGGTCGTGGCCGCATCTACATGCGTGCCCGCTCGATTGTTGAAGATATCGACAGGGTTGGCGGTCGCCAGCAGATCGTCATCACCGAGCTGCCGTACCAGTTGAACAAGGCCCGCCTGATCGAAAAGATCGCCGAGCTGGTAAAAGAGAAGAAGCTGGAGGGCATCACCGAGCTGCGCGACGAGTCCGACAAGGACGGTATGCGCGTGGTCATCGAGCTGCGCCGTGGCGAAGTTCCGGAGGTCGTTCTCAACAACCTCTATGCCCAGACCCAGTTGCAGAGTGTGTTCGGGATCAACGTCGTTGCATTGATCGACGGCCGTCCGCGCATCCTCAACCTCAAGGATCTGCTGGAAGCGTTCGTTCGCCATCGTCGCGAAGTGGTTACCCGCCGTACTGTCTTCGAGCTGCGCAAGGCGCGTGAGCGCGGGCACATTCTTGAAGGCCAGGCCGTTGCACTGTCGAACATCGACCCGGTCATCGCCCTGATCAAGGCTTCGCCGTCTCCGGCCGAAGCCAAGGAAGGGCTGATCAGTACTGCCTGGGAATCCAGTGCAGTGGTCGAAATGGTCGAACGCGCGGGTGCTGATTCCTGCCGTCCGGAAAACCTTGACCCACAATACGGGCTGCGCGACGGCAAGTACTTCCTGTCGCCAGAGCAGGCGCAGGCGATTCTTGAATTGCGTCTGCACCGCCTGACCGGTCTTGAGCATGAAAAACTGCTCACCGAGTACCAGGAAATTCTCAGCCAGATCGGCGAGCTGATCCGCATCCTAAACAGCGCCACGCGCCTGATGGAAGTGATCCGCGAAGAACTGGAGCTGATCCGCGCCGAATATGGCGATGTGCGTCGCACCGAGATTCTCGATTCGCGTCTGGACCTGACCCTGGGTGACCTGATCACCGAGGAAGAGCGGGTAGTGACCATCTCTCACGGCGGCTATGCCAAGACCCAGCCATTGGCGGTCTATCAGGCGCAGCGTCGTGGCGGTAAAGGCAAGTCGGCTACCGGCGTCAAGGATGAGGACTACATTGCTCACCTGCTGGTCGCCAACAGCCATACCACGCTGCTGATGTTCTCCAGCAAGGGCAAGGTCTACTGGCTCAAGACCTACGAAATTCCGGAAGCTTCCCGTGCTGCACGCGGTCGTCCGCTGGTCAACCTGTTGCCGCTGGACGAAGGTGAGTACATCACCGCGATGCTGCCGATCGATCTCGAGGCGTTGCAGCAGAGCACCGGTGCCGATGACGAACTGGAAGATGCCGAGGATTCGGTAATCGAAGGCGAGGTTGTCGAGGCCGAGGAAGTCGACGAAGAAGATGGCGATACCCCGGAACTGGTCGCCGAGCCGACCGGTGCCTACATCTTCATGGCTACAGCCTTGGGTACGGTCAAGAAGACGCCTCTGGCGCAATTCTCCCGTCCACGCTCCAGCGGCCTGATTGCCCTGAAGCTCAAGGAAGGCGACACCCTGATTGCCGTGGCGATTACCGATGGCGCCAAGGAAGTCATGCTGTTCTCCGATGCCGGCAAGGTCATCCGCTTCGCCGAGAGCGATGTACGTCAGATGGGTCGTGGTGCTCGCGGCGTGCGCGGGATGAAGATCGGCAAGGGTCGCCTGATCTCCATGCTGATCCCGGAATCGGGCGCACAGATCCTGACCGCTTCCGAGCGCGGCTTCGGCAAGCGCACCCTGTTGAGCAAGTTCCCGCGTCGCGGTCGTGGCGGTCAGGGCGTGATTGCCATGGTCACCAAGGGCCGTAACGGCAAGCTGATCGGCGCTGTCCAGGTTCAGGAAGGCGAGGAAATCATGCTGATTTCCGATCAGGGTACGCTGGTTCGTACCCGCGTCGACGAAGTGTCCCGGCTGGATCGCAACACTCAGGGCGTGACCCTGATCAAGCTGGCCAGCGACGAGACACTGGTCGGTCTGGAGCGTGTCCAGGAGCCATCGGAAGTCGAAGGCGAAGAGCTTGACGGTGAAGTGATTGATGGCATCGTTGTCGAGGCAGATGATGCCGAAGACCTGCAAGTCGATGCGGCTGCGGATGATGACGAAACTCAAGGCTGAGCTGTAACGTAAATCCGTCAAGGGCTGGCTCGTCTGTGAGTGCATGTGCATTCCAGGCGACTCGGCCCTTGCGGCATTCGGCGATGCTGCCGAATCGGTATTCCTGCACAGGCAGGTCATGCTTATGGCCTGTTTTGAAAAAAAGCGCGCAAGACCCAACGCATTTGACGAGAGTGGATATGAGCAAGCGAGCCTTTAACTTTTGCGCAGGTCCTGCTGCGCTTCCTGAAGCGGTTCTGCTGCGTGCCCAGGCGGAGCTTCTGGACTGGCACGGCAAGGGCCTGTCCGTGATGGAAATGAGTCATCGCAGCGATGAGTTCGTCTCCATCGCCACCAAGGCCGAGCAGGATTTGCGCGACCTGTTGACCATTCCCTCGAACTACAAGGTGCTGTTCCTGCAAGGCGGCGCCAGCCAGCAGTTTGCCCAGATTGCCCTGAACCTGTTGCCGGAAAACGGCAAGGCCGACTACATCGATACCGGCATCTGGTCGCATAAAGCCATCGAAGAGGCTTCGCGCTACGGTGCGGTGAACGTCGCCGCCAGCGCCAAGCCCTACGACTACTTTGCCATTCCTGGCCAGAACGAATGGAAGCTGTCCAGGGACGCGGCCTATGTTCATTACGCATCGAACGAAACCATTGGCGGTCTGCAGTTCGACTGGATTCCGGAAACTGGCGATGTGCCGCTGGTTGTAGACATGTCCTCGGACATCCTCTCCCGTCCGGTGGATATCTCGCGTTTCGGCATGATCTATGCCGGTGCCCAGAAGAATATCGGCCCGAGCGGCATCGTCGTCGTGATCATTCGCGAAGACCTGCTGGGTCGCGCACGCGCTCTGTGCCCGACCATGCTCGACTACAAGGTTGCCGCCGATAACGGCTCGATGTACAACACGCCGCCAACCCTGGCCTGGTACCTGTCCGGCCTGGTTTTCGAGTGGCTCAAGGAGCAGGGGGGCGTCGAAGCCATCGGCAAGCTCAATGAAGTCAAGAAACGTACCCTGTACGACTTCATCGATGCCAGCGAGCTGTACAGCAACCCGATCAACACGCCTGACCGCTCCTGGATGAACGTGCCGTTCCGTCTGGCCGATGACCGCCTGGACAAGCCGTTCCTGGCCGGTGCCGATGCCAATGGCCTGCTCAACCTCAAGGGCCATCGTTCGGTCGGCGGCATGCGCGCCTCCATCTACAATGCTGTCGACATCAATGCAGTCAATGCGCTGGTGACCTACATGAAAGACTTCGAGAAGGAGCACGGCTGATGTCCGAACAGGAACTCAAGGCGCTGCGGGTCCGCATCGACAGCCTGGACGAAAAGGTTCTGGAGTTGATCAGCGAGCGTGCACGCTGCGCGCAGGAAGTGGCGCGGGTGAAAATGTCCTCGCTGGCGGAAGGCGAAGTGCCTGTGTTCTATCGCCCGGAGCGTGAAGCCCAGGTGCTCAAGCGGGTCATGGAGCGTAATCGTGGCCCGTTGAGCAACGAAGAGATGGCGCGCTTGTTCCGCGAGATCATGTCTTCCTGCCTGGCGCTGGAGCAGCCTTTGAAGGTCGCCTATCTGGGGCCTGAGGGGACCTTTACCCAGGCTGCGGCCATGAAGCATTTCGGACACGCGGTGATCAGCCTGCCCATGGCGGCCATCGATGAAGTGTTCCGTGAAGTGGTTGCCGGGGCGGTGAATTTCGGCGTCGTGCCGGTGGAAAACTCCACCGAAGGCGCGGTCAACCATACCCTCGACAGCTTCCTCGAGCACGACATGGTGATCTGTGGCGAGGTCGAGTTGCGCATTCACCACCACTTGCTGGTCGGTGAAAGCACCAAGACGCAAAGCATCACCCGCATCTATTCCCATGCCCAGTCGCTGGCGCAATGTCGCAAGTGGCTGGATGCCCACTATCCGAATGTCGAGCGGGTCGCGGTTGCCAGCAACGCCGAAGCGGCCAAGCGGGTCAAGAGCGAGTGGAATTCCGCGGCCATTGCCGGTGATATGGCTGCTGGCCTGTATGGTCTGACGCGCCTGGCCGAGAAGATCGAGGATCGTCCCGACAACTCCACGCGCTTCCTGATCATCGGCAGCCAGGAAGTGCCGCCCACCGGTGACGACAAGACCTCGATCATTGTCTCGATGAGCAACAAGCCGGGTGCCTTGCACGAGCTGCTGGTGCCGTTCCATGAGAACGGGCTGGACCTGACGCGTATCGAAACCCGGCCTTCGCGCAGCGGCAAGTGGACCTACGTGTTCTTCATCGATTTCGTCGGGCATCACCAGGATCCGCTGGTCAAGGCGGTGCTGGAGAAGATCAGTCACGAAGCCGTTGCCCTTAAGGTGCTGGGTTCCTACCCGAAAGCGGTTCTTTGAAGAGACGATACATGAGCAGCGATTTCCTAGCCCTGGCGCTGCCGGGCGTGCAACAAGATTCGCCAGGCGCGGGTGTCATCCCCAAGGCTGTCGCGCGTGGTTGATTTCAGCTCGTTGCAATCCGCACGGCCTGTGATCGGGCGGCTGGTGGTGGTCGGTCTTGGCTTGATTGGTGGTTCCTTTGCCAAGGGTGTGCGCGAAAGCGGCCTGTGCCGTGAAGTGGTGGGGGTCGATCTTGATCCGCGCTCGCGCAAGCTGGCCGTTGAACTGGGTGTGGTCGATCGCTGTGAGGATGACCTGGCTGCCGCTTGCTGCGGCGCTGATGTCATTCAGCTTGCGGTCCCTATCCTGGCCATGGAAAAGCTCCTTGCGCTGCTGGCGCCTCTGGATCTGGGCAATGCGGTACTGACCGACGTCGGCAGTGCCAAAGGCAACGTGGTCAGGGCTGCGCGGCATGCGTTCGGCTATATGCCGAGCCGTTTCGTGCCGGGGCACCCGATTGCCGGCTCCGAGCAGAGTGGTGTCGAAGCGTCCAATTCCGAGCTGTTCCGGCGGCACAAGGTGATCCTGACACCCTTGGCCGAGACTGATCCCGACGCGGTTGCGCTGGTTGATCGTCTCTGGTCGGCGCTGGGTGCCGATGTCGAGCATATGCAGGTCGAGCGCCATGACGAAGTGTTGGCGGCGACCAGTCATTTGCCGCATCTGCTGGCCTTCGGCCTGGTGGATTCGCTGGCCAAGCGCAACGAGAACCTGGAAATATTCAGGTACGCGGCGGGTGGTTTCCGTGACTTTACCCGGATTGCGGGCAGTGATCCGGTGATGTGGCACGATATCTTCCTGGCCAACCGTGAAGCGGTGTTGCGCACCCTGGATACCTTCCGCAGTGACCTCGACGCCTTGCGTGAGGCCGTGGACACCGGAGACGGTCATCAATTGCTGGGTGTGTTTACCCGCGCCCGGGTTGCCAGGGAGCACTTCGGCAAGATCCTTGCCCGGCGTGCCTATGTGGAAACTGCCAGTAACGACGATCTGGTATTTGTCGCCAGCCCCGGCGGCAGGGTCAGCGGCACTATTCGGGTTCCGGGCGATAAATCCATCTCCCATCGCTCGATCATGCTTGGCTCGCTGGCTGAAGGCATTACCGAAGTCGAAGGTTTCCTTGAAGGTGAGGACGCCTTGGCGACCTTGCAGGCGTTCCGCGACATGGGCGTGGTGATCGAAGGTCCGCATCATGGCCGGGTGACGATTCATGGCGTGGGCATGCGCGGCCTGAAGGCTGCGCCCGGACCGATCTACCTGGGTAACTCCGGCACTTCCATGCGTCTGTTGGCGGGTTTGCTGGCTGCGCAGGATTTCGACAGTACCCTGACCGGCGATGCTTCGCTGTCCAGGCGTCCCATGAGTCGTGTGGTCGACCCCTTGCGGGAAATGGGGGCGAGCATCGAAACCGCTGCAGATGGCCGTCCGCCTCTGACCATTCATGGTGCTGGCAAGCTTTGCGCTCAGGCCTATGTCACGCCGATGGCCAGTGCGCAGGTCAAATCCTGCCTGTTGCTGGCTGGTCTGTATGCCGATGGCAGGACCGAGGTCCGCGAGCCGGCCCTGACCCGCGACCATACCGAGCGTATGCTGCGTGGCTTTGGCTATCCGGTGACTGTCTCGGGCAATCAGGTTTCGCTCGAGTCCGGCCACAATTTGTTGGCGACTCGCATAGAAGTGCCTGCCGATATCTCCTCGGCTGCGTTTTTCATGGTGGCGGCATCGATTGTCGACGGCTCCGAGTTGCTGCTTGAGCATGTTGGCGTCAATCCGACACGTTCAGGTGTTATTGATATCCTTCGCCTGATGGGCGCGGATATCACTCTGGAAAACCTGCGTGAGGTGGGCGGCGAGCCTGTTGCGGATCTGCGCGTACGCTCGGCTGCTCTGCAGGGTATCGAAATACCCGAAGCGCTGGTGCCGCTGGCCATCGACGAGTTTCCGGTGTTGTTCGTTGCGGCGGCCTGCGCCAGTGGGCGTACCGTGTTGCGCGGTGCCCAGGAGCTGCGAGTCAAGGAATCGGACCGGATCCAGGCGATGGCCGACGGTCTGCTGGCTCTGGGTATCCAGGTTGAGCCGACGCCGGATGGCATTATTATTGAAGGCGGTTCCATGGGCGGTGCCGAGATCGATGCCCGTGGTGATCATCGCATCGCAATGGCGTTCAGCATTGCATCATTACGGGCATCGGCACCGATCCGTATCCACGATTGTGCGAACGTCGCCACATCGTTTCCCAATTTTCTGGCGCTGTGCGCTCAAGTCGGTATGCGTGTCGCGCAAGAGGATCAAAAGTGAAAATCAAAGCACCCGTTATTACCATCGACGGCCCTAGCGGTTCAGGGAAGGGCACTGTTGCCGGTCTGCTGGCCAGGCATCTGGGCTGGTGTCTGCTCGATTCCGGGGCACTGTACCGCCTGCTGGCTTTCGCGGCCCGCAATCACGGTGTCGACCTGACCAATGAAGAGGCTCTCAAGTTACTGGCTGCGCATCTCGATGTGCAGTTCGAGACGGCTACCGGAGGCCAGGGGCAACGCATCATCCTCGAGGGTGAGGATGTGACCCATGCCATCCGCAACGAGCAGATCGGCAGCGGTGCCTCCCAGGTTGCTTCCCTGCCTGCCGTGCGCGATGCCTTGCTGCAGCGCCAGCGTGCATTTCAGGAAGAGCCGGGGCTTGTGGCCGATGGCCGCGATATGGGAACCGTAGTGTTTCCCGAGGCGCCCCTGAAGATTTTTCTCACTGCCAGCGCCGAGGAGCGTGCACGTCGCCGTTACTTGCAGTTGAAGGCCAAGGGTGATGATGTTAGTCTGTCGAGTCTGCTAGATGAGATATGTGCGCGCGACGAGCGTGACACCCAGCGAGCGGTAGCCCCGCTCAAGCCGGCGCATGACGCCATACAGCTGGATTCCACCGAATTATCCATCGAGCAGGTGCTGGAACGCATTCTGAGTGAGGTCGCGCTACGCGATATCGCCGGGTGATCAAGGAGCTGCACAGGCGACCAGATTTAGTCCTGACAGCTTCCTTTTATATGAACGAAACCCACGTTGTCTGGGACGTGGCAGATGGGCGTATTCTTCGCCCTTGATCAACAGGAATTAAAATGAGCGAAAGCTTTGCAGAACTTTTTGAAGAAAGCCTGAAAACGCTGAACCTTCAGCCGGGCGCAATCATTACCGGTATCGTTGTCGACATCGACGGCGACTGGGTAACTGTACACGCAGGCCTGAAGTCCGAGGGCGTCATCCCGCTCGAGCAGTTCTACAACGACGCTGGCGAGCTGACCATCAAGGTCGGTGACGAAGTTCACGTTGCGCTGGACGCGGTAGAAGACGGCTTTGGCGAAACCAAGCTGTCCCGCGAAAAAGCCAAGCGCGCCGAGTGCTGGATCGTTCTGGAAGCGGCTTTCGCAGCAGAAGAAGTGGTCAAGGGCGTTATCAACGGTAAGGTTAAAGGCGGCTTCACTGTCGACGTTAACGGCATCCGTGCGTTCCTGCCTGGTTCTCTGGTCGACGTTCGCCCAGTGCGCGACACGACTCACCTGGAAGGCAAAGAACTCGAGTTCAAGGTCATCAAGCTGGACCAGAAGCGCAACAACGTTGTCGTTTCCCGTCGCAGTGTCCTGGAAGCCGAGAACAGTGCAGAGCGCGAAGCACTGCTCGAGTCCCTGCAGGAAGGCCAACAAGTCAAGGGTATCGTCAAGAACCTCACCGATTACGGCGCATTCGTCGATCTGGGTGGCGTCGATGGCCTGCTGCACATCACCGACATGGCCTGGAAGCGTATCAAGCATCCATCGGAAATCGTCAATGTTGGCGATGAGATCGATGTAAAAGTCCTGAAGTACGATCGCGAGCGCAATCGTGTTTCCCTGGGCCTGAAGCAACTGGGCGAAGACCCATGGGTTGCTATCAAGGCTCGCTACCCGGAAAGCACCCGCGTTACCGCGCGTGTAACCAACCTGACCGACTACGGCTGCTTCGCAGAGCTGGAAGAAGGCGTGGAAGGCCTGGTACACGTTTCCGAAATGGACTGGACCAACAAGAACATCCACCCATCCAAAGTCGTTCAGGTTGGCGACGAAGTGGAAGTCATGGTTCTGGACATCGACGAAGAGCGTCGTCGTATCTCCCTGGGTATCAAGCAGTGCAAATCCAACCCATGGGAAGATTTCTCCGGCCAGTTCAACAAGGGCGATAAGATCTCCGGCACCATCAAGTCGATCACCGATTTCGGTATCTTCATTGGTCTGGACGGCGGCATCGACGGTCTGGTTCACCTGTCCGACATCTCCTGGAACGAAGTGGGCGAAGAAGCCGTACGTCGCTTCAAGAAGGGCGACGAGCTCGACACCGTAATCCTGTCTGTTGATCCAGAGCGTGAGCGTATCTCGCTGGGTATCAAGCAACTGGAAAGCGATCCGTTCTCCGAGTACGTCACTGTCAATGACAAAGGCGCTATCGTTCGCGGTACCGTTAAAGAAGTTGACGCCAAAGGCGCCATCATCACTCTGGCCGACGACATCGAAGCTACCCTCAAAGCCTCCGAAATCAGCCGTGACCGCGTTGAAGACGCGCGTAACGTTCTGAAAGAAGGCGAAGAGATCGAAGCCAAGATCATCAGCGTTGACCGCAAGAGCCGCGTAATCAGCCTGTCCATCAAGTCGAAAGACGTTGAAGACGAGAAAGAAGCTATTCAGAGCCTGCGTAGCAAGCCTGAAGCTGCTGAAAGCACTGGTCCTACCACCATTGGTGACCTGCTGCGTGCGCAAATGGAAAAACAGAACTGAGTTCTGTCTGACCATTGAAAAAGGGCGACTTCGGTCGCCCTTTTTTGTGGGCGTCATTCAGCGGCTATAACGTGCTGTTCCTGTAACTGTCGTTACCCACGCCCAAATGCTCTAAATGCCCTCAGACGCCTTACAGGCGGCCTCCTGCGTGCGAACTGCCTTGTCCCCTGTCTTGCGGTCATGCTCCTGTCATGTATTCGTGCCTGGTTGACACGGGTTCACATAAGTCAAGTCATGGGCTGTTCAAAATCTTCCGGTCATGCTAAAACCTTCGGAGCGCTGATCTAGCTGCTTGAAAAAGAAGGGAAAAATATGACGAAGTCGGAGTTGATCGAACGAATTGTCACCCATCAAGGGCTACTGTCATCCAAGGATGTCGAGTTGGCCATCAAGACCATGCTTGAACAAATGTCTCAGTGCCTGGCAACAGGCGACCGCATCGAAATACGCGGCTTTGGCAGCTTTTCCCTGCATTACCGCGCACCGCGGGTAGGGCGCAATCCTAAAACGGGCCAGTCTGTCAGCCTCGACGGAAAATTCGTTCCTCACTTCAAGCCGGGCAAGGAGTTGCGGGATCGGGTCAATGAGGATGAAGAAGAGGGCTTCTGAGGCCGATAACCAAAGGATCAGTGGATGCATATCTTCAAACGAATCATATTGATCGTCGTTGTGTTGCTTGTCGTTCTGGCAACGACGGTATTCATGCTGGAAAACCAGCAGCCAGTCACGCTGGTGTTTTTCGGCTGGTCGGCACCTCAGCTTTCCCAGGCTGTTCCTGTCGTTCTGGCGCTGCTGCTGGGTCTGTTGATCGGCCCGCTGTTTGCCTGGCTGGTAAGCCTGCGCAAGAAACGCACGCGCTCGATCTAGGCTTTGTACGAAAAGTGGCTGTGCCTCGGTGATGCTGCGTTAAAAAC
>NZ_RBRE01000017.1 GCF_003700275.1 Pseudomonas cichorii
CGCGGCTTTGCCGTGGTAGCCGATGAAGTGCGTAGCCTGGCATCGCGCACTCGTCAGGCCACCGACGAGATCTCCGGCATGATCGCCAGCATCCAGCAGCAGACCGGCAACGCCATCAGCACCATGCAGCAGGGCAACGTCCTGATGCAGGAAGGCCTGTCGCGTAACGCCAAGGTTGCCGCTGCACTGGCCCAGATCGACGAACAAAGCCGCTCCGCCGGTCACCAGTTCGCGGCGATCACTACCGCCACGCAAGAGCAGAGCAGCACCGCGACCATGCTCAGCAGCAACCTGCAAAGCATCGCCATGGCCAACAGCGAACAGCGCGAAGTGGTGTCCAACCTGGCAATCACCGCCGAAGAGCTCAACTCGCTGGCATCTGAATTGCGCCTGGAAGTTGACCGCTTCCGCTGATACCTGAAAGCGCGTCAGGACCTGCAAGAGCCCCGGCTCGCCTCTTCATGACATGTTCATCAAGAGGCAACCGGGGCTTTTTCATGCCTGTAACAAGCTCAGGCCGCCATCAACCTGCGGGCTGAGTCTTGAAGCGGCTGCGACCGTACAGCACGGCAATCGCCAGCAATGCAACCGCCTGCGCGCTGAGCGAATAGGCATCGGCGTGAATCCCCAGCCAGTCGAACTCGAAGAACGGCACTGGCCGGGTGCCAAAGATACCGGCTTCCTGCAGCGCCTTGACGCCATGCCCGGCGAATACCACCGACAACGCACACAGCAGCGCAGCGTTGATCCCGAAGAACAACGACAACGGCAGTTTTGCCGAACCACGCAGGATCACCCAGGCCAGCCCGACCAGCAGCACCAGCGCCGTGGCGCCCCCGGCCAATACCGCGTTGTGCCCGGCGGGACCGGCCTGCAGCCACAGGGTTTCGTAAAACAGAATGACCTCGAACAACTCGCGATAAACCGAGAAGAACGCCAGCACGGCGAAACCGAAACGCCCACCGCCGCCGACCAGACTGCTTTTCACGTAATCCTGCCAGGCCGCAGCATGGCGACGATCATGCATCCAGACGCCCAGCCACAACACCATGACGCTGGCAAACAACGCCGTCGCGCCTTCCAGCAGTTCACGCTGGGCGCCGCTGACATCAATCACGTAAGCCGCCAGCGCCCAGGTCGCCAGGCCGGCCAACAGCGCCAGCCCCCAACCGACGTTGACGCTACGCACTGCCGATTGCTGACCGGTGTTGCGCAGGAAAGCCAGGATCGCCGCCAGCACCAGAATCGCTTCCAGCCCTTCGCGCAGCAGAATCAGCAGGCCGGAAATGTAGCTCAGGGAAACACTCAGGCCATCGCTGCCCAGCAGGTCGGCGGACGCCTTGAGCCTGGCCTTGGCCACTTCCAGCTTCTGCGCCGCCTGCGCCAGCGGCAGACCGTCCTGCAAGGACTGCCGGTAAGCCATCAGCGCCTTTTCAGTGTCCTTGCGTACGTTGGCATCGACGTTGTCCAGCGAGCTTTCGACCAGCTCGAAGCCTTCCAGATACGCGGCAACCGACAGGTCGTAAGCCTGTTCATGATCGCCGGCAGCGTAGGCCGCCAGACTCTTGTCCAGCGTGGTGCCGGTGTAGTCGAGCAGTTGCGCCGGGCCGCGCTGGACCTGCGGCGGTTGTGCCCGCTGGGCACGGAAGGTCGCGGCAGCCTCAGGGCCTTCTGCGGCACTGACTTCCGCTGGAGTCTGGCGAGCCAGATCGGCGAGATTGAAAGTCTTGGCCGGCGTACTCAGCGGCTGCGCACTGAAACCGGCAATGTAGGTGGCGATATCCCAACGCTGGCGATCATCCAGCTGGTCGGCAAACGCTGGCATATCGGTGCCGGTTACCCCAAGCCCGAGGGTGTTGTAGATATCGTAGAGACTCAGGCGATCCAGCCGCGCCGCATCCCGCAGATTGGCGGGTGGCGGTGTCAGGCCAATGCCTGCCGGACCATCGCCCGCGCCGGCATCGCCATGGCAGACCGAGCAATTCTGCGCATACAACGGCGCGCCCCGCGCCGGATCAGGCGTAATGACCGGTGCCTGGCTGACTTCATAGGCCACCGCCAGCTTCGCTCCCAACTGACGAGCCTGGCGAGCGACCAGCGCACCATCCTGGCGCTGGTTCACGGCGTCCTGCAGAGCGGCGATGCCCTGCTCCAGCGATTCACGTTCCGCACGCTGTGGCAGGGTGACGATCAGGCCCTGCAAGGCACCGAGAAACTCCACCTGCTCCCGATACTCAGACTCATCAATGACTTTGCCGTCCGCCACCGTGGCCGGGTAATCGGCGCCAATATAGTCCAGCAGATGCAGCGCCTGGGCGGCGCCATCGACGGGGTCGGCCAACAGGATGGAACTGCCCAGCGCAAGCAGGGGCAGCAACAGCCAGGCCATGAAACGGGAACGCGAAGGCATGGGTAAATCTCGACAGGAATGCAATGCGCTGCATTGTTCCCTTCCCTCTGCCTCGACTCAATACTCGGCCCGCATATTTGTGACAAAACATTACTAACAGCTTGAAGCTGAACAGCAGGCTCGCCGTAACGCAATCGCACCCAATGACATCAAAATGACATTGCAAGCCCGAACACGAAGCCTATAATCGCCCGGCTTTTTCGAGACACATACTTATGTAGCACCTTGCTGCATGTCCAAACGGACTTAATTAGCCCTTCCCGGCTATCGATTGACGGAAATAATCCCATGCCCCTGCGTTTCTTGACCGTGCTGGCGCTGATCGCCTCTGTCCAGCTGGCCGGTTGCTCCGTGTTCCGCAGCTATGACTCGGAGTTGAAGGAAACCAGCCAGCAACTGTCTGGCGGCAATGTCGATGCTGCCCTGGGCACCCTGGAAAAGAACAACCAGGGCGAAGACAAAGACCTGCTCTATTACTTCGAGAAAGGCGAACTGCTGCGCTCCAAGGGTGATTTCGCCGGTAGCCAGGCCGCCTGGCGTACAGCCGATCAGGTCGTATTCCGGTGGGAAGAATCGGTCAAGCTCGACACCGACAAATACCTCGCCCAGTTCGGCAGCTTCCTGATCAACGACAAGGTGCGTCGCTACGAAGGCTATGACTATGAAAAGGTCATGCTGACCACGCAGATGGCGCTCAACCTGCTGGGCCAGAATGACTTCGACGGCGCCCGCAGCGAAATCAAGAAAACCCATGAACGGGAAGCGGTGATCGCCGACCTGCGCGACAAGGAATACCTCAAGAGCGAACAGGCCGCCGAAAGCAAAGGCATGAAAACCCGGTTCATCGACCTCAAGGGTTACCCGGTCGAGTCGCTGGATGCCCCGGAAGTCGTCGCTCTGAAAAACAGTTACCAGAGTGCGTTCAGCCATTATCTGGCCGGTTTCGTCTACGAAGCGCTGGGGGAAAAAGACCTCGCGGCGCCGGGCTATCGCAAGGCTGCCGAATTGCGCCCCAATACCCCATTGCTGGAAAAGTCCCTGGCCGACCTTGATGCCGCCGCCAGCAAGGATGGCAACAGCGAAGTATTGTTGGTGGTCCAGAGCGGCTTCGCTCCGGCGCGTGACTCGGTGAATATTCCATTGCCACTGCCGATCAGCGGCAATCTGGTCATCACCCCGCTGTCGTTCCCGGTCATCAAGCCCGATACCGGCACCCCGGTATTCAACCAGATCAGCCTGGATGGCCAGCCGCTCAACCTGACGCTGCTCAACAGCACCACCGACATGTCACGCCGTGCCCTGCGCGACGACATGCCGGGCATCATCCTGCGCACCACGGTGCGTGCCATCAGCCGTGGCGTGGCGCAGAAGCAGATCAACGACGTCAATCCGCTGGCCGGCCTGGCCCTCGGTATCGCCTCGGCGATTACCGAAGGCGCCGACACCCGCACCTGGCGCACCCTGCCGGACAACACGCTGGTGGCGCGACTGCGCCTGACCCAGGGCAAGCATCAGGTCGTATTGCCCAGCGCTCTGGGCGGTACCCACGTCGAGGTAAACGTCGATCAGCGCTATCAGGTCGTCACTCTGCGTGCGCTGGGCAATCAGGTCTTCACCAATGGCCTCGCCGCTCATGTCATTCCAACGAATGTTCCGCAAGCCCTTGCCACTACCAAACAACCCTGAACGGAGATACCCCATGCGTATCAAGATCTTCGGCGCGCTGGCCCTTGCCCTGCTCGCAGGCTGCGCGACACCGCCACCTCCGGCACCGGGCAGCGCTGCCAGCAAGGTAGTAGTGCTGGGCGACAAGGACAACATTGAAGTCGGCGCCATCCGTGTGGCTCGCGAAAACGGCTTCCTGACCGTCAAGGTCCAGTTGACCAACACCAGCAGCCGTAACAGGACGATGTACTACCGCTTCGCCTGGCTGGGTAACGACGGTTTCCCTGTCGCGGACGAGGAAAGCTGGAAAAGCCTGATGCTCTACGGCACGCAAGGCACCACCCTGCCAGCTATCGCGCCGGTTCCGCAGGCCACCGATTTCCGCATTGAAATCAACACGCCTTGATCCGCTCCCTGCCCAGCTCAGCCAAAAAGAGTCCAGACATGCTGCTTATCCGCATTTGCTCCATCGCCGCCGTCGCCCTTCTGGCCAGCGGTTGCGCCAATAACTCTCCGGTTCTTGGCAGCAAGAACATCAGCTACGGCGACACCAAGGCCGTGGAAACGATTACCAACGAATTCGGCTCCACCGACCTGCACATGATCGCCGAGAGCATGACCCGCTCCCTGGCGCAGTCCGGCATCCTGCAGGGTCGTCCGGTGGTTCAGGTCTACGACGTGAAGAACAAGACCAGCGAGTACATCGACACTCGCGAAATCACCACCTCCATCAAGACCCAACTGATGAAGAGCGGCGTGGCCCGCTTCGCCAGCGACAACACGGCCATGCAGAACCAGGTCGATCAGTTGAAGCTGCAGAACCAGAGCGGCCTGTACAAGCAGAGCACCGTCGCCAAGACCGGCAACATGATCGCGGCCAAGTATCGTCTGGAAGGCTCGATCAGCTCCATCGTCAAGCGCAGTGAGGATTACAAGGACGTCTTCTATAAATTCAGCCTGCAATTGATCGACGTCGAGAGCGGTCTGTCCGAGTGGATGGACGAGAAAGAAATCCGCAAGACCACGGAGCGTTAAGTGATGCGTGCATGGATTGGCATTATCGGCATGGCCTGCGCCTTCGCCGCGCAGGCAGCGCCAAAAATCGCAGTGACCGGCATGGCCTATCAGGAACGTGTGGAGCAATACATCCACACCGTTTCGGCGCACAGCAACTCGAAGTCGAGTTACTACAGCGAAAGTGGCTCGTCGAGCTATGAAGAGTACGAAGCACGCACCAGCTACATCGAACAGAGCGAGCTGCAGAAATTCAGTGGCGACATCAAGGGCGAGATACTCAAGTCCGGGCTGTTCCAGCTGGTGCAGGGCACGCCCTACAAGACCGGCGCGAAAGAAGACGTCTACGACGTCATCGCCCGCATCAAGAGCGGCAGCTTCAAGGGCGCTGACTACGTATTGTTCGGCACCCTGTCGGACATCGACTTCCGTCAGGACGTGGGCGAGATTGCCAATACCGACAGCTATTCGGCAATCATGGGGCTGACCGTCGTCGGCGACTTCAGCCTGATCAACACCCGCACCTACGAAATCACCTCGGCGTTTACTGCCATGGGTGAAGCGCAGGACACCAAGCTGGTCAACAGCCGCGACGTTAAGATCACCCTTAACCGCGGTCGTGTGGTGCGTGATGCATCAAAGTCGATCGGTGTCGATGTAGCGCGTCAGCTACGCGAGCAACTGCGCGGCGAAGTGGAATACACCGGCCAGAGCACGCCACAGAATCTGCCAAGGGATGAAGCACCGCGAATCCTGCGCTAAGTACGCCCCCGTCGCAGATCCGCGTAGTAAGCAAATTCATTCGCGAGAGGCCGGTAAAGCCGATAAATCCTTACCGGTCGCCTCACGTTTGAAGATTTCAGGCGCGATGCAAAGTCGCCAGAAAACCCGCAGCACCGACGAACAGGCTGGCAAAGGTACGGTTCAGACGACGTTGCTGCTTTGGCGTTTTCAGCAGGCGCAGGACCCGGGACGCCAGCCCGGTATAGCCGGCCATCACGATCGAATCCACTGCCACCATGGTCAACGCGATGATCACGTACTGCGCCAGCAGAGGTTCGGCGGGATCAATGAACTGCGGCAGGATCGCCAGCATGAACACCAGCGCCTTGGGGTTGCTGATGTTGACCAGGAAACCGCGAAACACCAGGCTCAGCGGCTTGCCGATGGGACGAATGGCCGACTCATCGGACAGGTCGCCAGGCAGCGCCCGCCATTGCTTGATGCCCAGGTAAACCAGATAGGCCACGCCAAACCATTTGATCAGGTTGAAGGCCAGCTCGGAGGCACCCAATACCGCGCCCAGACCAGCCGCGACAATCGCGATCTGCGCCACCAGCGCGATTTGCAGGCCCAGCGCATTCCAGTAGCCGCGCCAGAAACCGTATTGCAGGCCACAGGACATCGACGCAATCGCGCCGGCCCCGGGCGAAAGACTGATAATCCAGCAAGCGGCAAAGAAAGCCAGCCACGTTTCGAGCGCCATCACACACCTCAAGCCCAGCAAATCCAATGACCGCTAACTTAGTGCCTAACGTGAATGATGACTAATTATTTCTGCTCGCCCAGCGGCTTTTCAACAATCATCTGCGGAATCACATCGCTGCCACGCCAGCGGCGAACGGCCTTCTGAAAGAACTGGCTGTTCGGTACCTGCACCAGCGCACCACCCGCCTCGGGCATTTCGATCAAGGTAGTGAACATCAGGTTGATCGCCACGACCCGGCCTTTGACGCCCGGCTTGTCCAGGGTATCGACCAGTTCGACCACATCGCCGATGCGGAAAGGGCCGATGGTGAAGATCAGGATCGCGCAGAGCAGGTTGGAGAGCACACTCCACATGGCGAAGAACGCCACGGCCGCTACCGCGACAAAACCCGACAGCGCGGTCCACAGCACGGTAGCCGAAACACCGAGCCGGCCCAGTACGACAACGAACGCGCTGCCCATGATCAACCAGCGCAAGCCGCCCCTGACCGGCACAAGCAACTCTGGCGGCAGCGGATAACGCTCGCCAAGCCCGGTCAGAAAACGCCCTATCAAGCGCTGTAAAACGTAACCCGCCAGCAGGATCAACAGGATCTGTATGCCCAGCCAGAGCGGCTCGATCCAATAGGCCGTCAGTGGCAACCCGAAAAATTCCATCGACTCCTCACTTCTCTTACGACAATGCTTCCAGTTCGGCCTGCATTGTCTCCAGCAGTTCCAGCGCTTCCATCCACGACTCTTCCAGCTCGGCCTCACGCGCCTTCAGCCTGGCCTGTTCGGCCAGCAGATCGCGCAGCTTGTCCTTGCTGGCCGCTTCGTAGTTGGCACTGTCGGCCAGTGCCGCTTCGACCTTGGCAAGTTTCTCGTGCAGGGTTCCCAGCTCTCGTTCGAGCTTGTCGGCTTCACGCTTGTGCGGAGCCAGTTGCTGCCTCAAGGCTGCCGCTTGCTGGCGCTGGGCTTTCTTGTCGGTCTTGTCGGCATTGACCGGCGTGTTGCTGACCGGCGCATTGCGCAGGCGGTAATCGGCCAGCCAGCGCGTGTAGTCGTCCAGGTCGCCATCGAACTCCTGCACGCAACCGTCGGCCACCAGCAGGAAGTCATCGGTAGTGCTTTTGAGCAAATGACGATCGTGGGAAACCACCAGTACCGCGCCACTGAATTCCTGCAGGGCCATGGTCAACGCCAGGCGCATCTCCAGATCCAGATGGTTGGTCGGTTCGTCGAGCAGCAACAGGTTGGGTTTTTCCCAGGCAATCAGGGCCAGCGCCAGACGCGCCTTTTCGCCACCGGAGAAATTCACTACAGGCTCATCCAGGCGCGCGCCACGGAAATCGAAGCCGCCCAGGAAATCGCGCAAGGTTTGCTCACGCTCGGTAGGCGCCAGACGCTGCAAGTGCAGCAACGGGTTGGCCTTGGCATCCAGCGAGTCGAGCTGATGCTGGGCAAAATAGCCAACCGTAAGGTTCTCGCCGCGCACCAGACGCCCACTCAGTGGTTCAAGCTCGCCTGCGAGATTCTTGATCAGGGTCGACTTGCCCGCACCGTTGGGGCCGAGCAGACCGATCCGCGCACCCGGCGTCAGTTGCAGCTTGACCTTCTCCAGGATGGTCTTGTCGCCATACCCCAGACGCGCTTCGGACAAGTCCAGCAACGGGCTGGAGATCTTGTCGGACTCACGGAAAACGAAGTTGAACGGCGAGTCCACATGCGCGGCGGACAGCTCTTCCATGCGCTCAAGTGCCTTGATCCGGCTCTGGGCCTGGCGAGCCTTGGTGGCCTGGGCCTTGAAGCGTGCGATGTATTTTTCCATGTGCGCACGCTGCACCTGCTGCTTCTCGTAGGCCTGTTGCTGCTGGGCCAGTCGTTCGGCGCGGGCACGCTCGAAAGCGCTGTAGCCGCCACGGTAAAGCGTGATCTTGCGCTGCTCGACGTGGGCGATGTGATCGACCACCGCGTCGAGGAAGTCACGGTCGTGGGAAATCAGCAGCAAGGTGCCGGGATAACTCTTGAGCCAGTCTTCCAGCCACAGGATGGCGTCGAGATCCAGGTGGTTGGTCGGTTCATCGAGCAACAACAGATCCGAAGGACACATCAGCGCTTGCGCCAGGTTCAGGCGCATCCGCCAGCCGCCGGAGAAGCTGCCGACCGGACGTTCCATCTGCTCGTTGGTGAAACCCAGACCGGCGAGCAATTTGCGGGCGCGGGCATCGGCGGTATAACCGTCGGCGCTGTCGAGCTCCGCATGCAGGCGCGCCTGGGCCGCTCCGTCCTGAGCCGCTTCGGCTTCGGCAAGCAGACGCTGAACCTCGCGCAGGTGCAGGTCGCCGTCCAGAACGTAGTCCACGCCCAGCCGTTCAAGGGTATCGACCTCTTGACGCATGTGCGCGATACGCCAATCGGCAGGCAGCAGGCAATCGCCGGAGTCGGGCGTCAACTCGCCGCGCAACAAGGCAAAGAGGCTGGATTTACCGGCGCCGTTGGCACCGATCAGGCCGGCTTTCTGGCCGGCGTGCAGGGTCAGCTCGGCGTCTTCTAGCAGACGTTGCGGACCACGCTGTAAGGTAAGGCTTTGAAGTCGAATCATAATGGCGGCGGAGTCTACCAGCTTCGTCTCAAACAGGTAGATCACTATGCCTTCTGACCTTTGGAGTTTCACCCTCGATTTCTATGCAAGGCCCGGTGTCGAGGAAGCCTGTTTGCGCCTGCAAGGCAACGGGGCCAACGTGTGCATGCTGCTGTGTGGCGTCTGGCTGGGCAAGCGTGGCGTCAAATGCGATACGCAGCGATTACAGGAAATCGGACAGTTGGCGACGCCATGGCACGATGAAGTGGTGCGTCCCTTGCGCGAGCTGCGCAGCCAATGGCGCAGCGCAGCCCAATTCGATGCCTCGTTGGGCTCGTTGCGTGAGCGCGTGAAAGCACTGGAACTGGAAGCCGAGCAGACATTGCTTGAAAGGTTGCAGGCACTGACTCAGGACTGGTCAGGCGAAGGTGCGGATGATTTGCCCAACTGGCTGCAAGGACTGGCCGCAGAAGCCGCCGATAAGGACCGCGACGCGCTGCATGTGCTGCGCGTCGCGGCGGATCAAACCACTAACCGGACTTAGGAAGCGCTGGTTGGCGTAGCGCCATTGGCTGGCGATGCAGCAACTGGCGCGGCGGCCGCAGCAGGTGCTGGAGCAGGCTTGGCAGCAGGCGTCGGCGTTGCCGGCTTGGCGGCGGTCGGCTTGGCAACTGCCGGTTTTGCAGCAGGTTTAGCCGCCGTCTTTGCCGCTGGCCTGGCAGCAGGTTTCGCTGCAACCTTGGCTGGCGCTTTCGCTGCTGGCTTGGCCGCGCTTGCCGCAGCAGGTTTGGCCGCTGCAGTTTTAGCCGCTGGCTTGACCGCAGCTTTTGCCGCTGCCGGCTTGGCGGCCGCAGTTTTAGCTGGCGCTTTTACCGGTGCCTTGGCGGCTGCTGGTTTGGCGGCAGTTGCCCGTGCGGTAGTCGGCGCTTTCGCGGCGGCTGGCTTGGCCGCTGGTTTTGCGGCAGGTTTGGCAGCGGCAGATGCAGCTTTGGCAACCGGTTTGGCTGCAGGCTTGGCGGCAGCTTTGGCAGGGCCCTTGGCAACTGGCGCTTTTGCTACGGCTTTGCTTGCAGCAGGAGTCTTGGCTGGCGTCGCTGGTTTGGCAGCGCGGGAGGTCAGCACCTTGCTGACGGCTTCCTTGACGCGACCAACACCCTGGGCAAGCTTCAGGCTCTCTTGTGCATCACGCTTGAGTTGCAGAATGTAGGTGCGGGTTTCGGTCTGGCGATCCTTGAGTGCGTCGAGCAAGTCTTCCAGCTCGGCTACGGCACTCTTGGCCTTGGTTTGGGCCTTGGACTTGCCGGCAGTGGCAGCGTCCTGCAGTTTGGTGCGGGACTTGTGCAGTTTTTCCTGCGCTTTACCACGTTGTTTTTCGAGCTTGGCGAGCAGTTTCTCGGCATCGGACAAGGCTTGGGAGCAGGCGTCTTCCAGATGTTCGAGCAAGCTGCCCGAAAGTTGTTGGAGCAAATGCAATGGAGTGTTTACTGGCTTCTTTTTGGCCGACATGACTTACCTCCTGGCTGACGAAATTGCGGCCCATACTAGACCTCTGTCCGAAGCGCCGCTAGGGCATCTTGACAGCGTAAGGTGCACCCTGTTGCATACGACAACAAATGATTAACGCAACTGTTGCGGGAGCAATACGAAATTCACTTGCCCAGAGCCATCACGGCACGCCCTTGCACTGGCATAATCGCTGACTTCCCAGGCCGGAGAGCATTCATGTCGCGCTACCTGTTAACGTCGTTGTTCTTCTTGCTACCCCTGGCACACGCCAGCGAAACCGCTCCGGGGAAAGACTCCCATGATCTGGCTTACAGCCTGGGCGCAAGCCTGGGTGAGCGCCTGCATCAGGAGGTTCCTGACCTGGACCTGACGGCACTGATGGAAGGGTTGAAGCAGGCCTACCAGGGCAAGCCTCTGGCACTCAAACAAGAGCGCATCGATCAGATTCTTAGAGAGCATGACGCGGCCCTGACGCAAGCCGAAGCATCAGGCACCGACGCACAGAGCGAAGCGGCGCTGAGTGCGGAGCGGCGCTTCATGGACAGCGAAAAAGCCAAGCCCGGCGTGAAGACCCTGGCCGACGGCATTCTGATGACCGAGCTGACCGCAGGGACCGGCCCCAAGCCTGAAGCCAATGGCCGGGTAGAAGTACGCTATATCGGACGCCTGCCCGACGGCACGATCTTCGATCAAAGCACCCAGCCGCAATGGTTCCGGCTCGACAGCGTGATCAGTGGCTGGACCACGGCCCTGCAAGGGATGCCGGTAGGCGCAAAATGGCGGCTGGTGATTCCTTCGGCGCAGGCGTATGGCGCTGAAGGCGCAGGCGACCTGATCGATCCGTTCACACCGCTGGTGTTTGAAATCGAGCTGGTCGCTGTTTCGCAATAAGCCGACACCGAACGCAGATCCAGAAATGCAAAAGGGTGCAAAAGCACCCTTGGCAATACACACGTTTCGACAACAACAAGGATGACTCAGGCCTGGGAAGTGGCCTCTTCCTTGTGCGAGGTGTGCAGGACTTCGATCAGGCAATCTTCCAGCTCGAAGCGCTCATGCAACAAGCCACCGAGTTTCTTGAACTCGTTGGCAAAGCCTGCGCCATCCGAGCAATCGCCTTTCTCGCAGCGGTCATTGAACGCCAGCGCAAGCTTGGTAATACCTTCCAGGCGCGGGTAGATCGTATCGGCCAGCTCAAGCCCGCGCTCATCGTTGAACGCCTGGGCCTCGCTGTTCAGTTGTTCATAGATCTCGAAGTGACCCGCTGAAACGTAGTCGACCAGAATTTCACAAAATTTCAGCAGCGCGTC
Source organism: Pseudomonas cichorii (assembly GCF_003700275.1). Lineage (GTDB taxonomy): Bacteria > Pseudomonadota > Gammaproteobacteria > Pseudomonadales > Pseudomonadaceae > Aquipseudomonas > Aquipseudomonas cichorii_B. The sequence goes on from NZ_RBRE01000017.1 coordinate 11,957, forward strand.
ACGATCTGCGGCTAGCAACTCTGGCGTATCGCCGAGAGCGTCATAGGCGCGAATCAGTTCATGACGGTCCTGTAACCAGCGGTCAATCAACAGATTGACACCACCCCAGCGTTCCTGAGCATTCCGACAACTTTCCAGCATGATGTTCTCTCTTCCCTTAAGGGGCATGCGGTCCTGTGCTGGCCTTACAGTATCGCAAGAACCTAGCCTGATGAAAGCGTCAGGACAGCATACTCCCAATGACGCGTGCGGCTCAGATTATGCCCGCACGGCAAGGCCATCAAGGTACGCAGGAGAGAAAGTTCATACAAGCGTTTAATACCCTTCGTTGCCACCGGGTGACATCCAGCGGCGTAACTCACTGAAAAGTGGGTATAACGCCAGAAAGCCCAGAATCAGAAAAGCCAGCAGACTCCACTCGGGAAGCGTGATGCCGAACAGCGACCAGTTGATTTCGGCGCACACATAGGCATCGCTTCGCAGGCGCTCGTTCCCGCCATCGCGAGACAGGGCATCGAGCAGATGTTCATAGCGATTGAAGATCGGGGCCAGCTCTTCGGCAGATGCCGTCTGCAGCCAGATCTGGATACCGGCCCCCAATGCGCCCAGCAGCGCCAGCAACAACAGGAATACGCAATAGCGACGCCAGCCGGCTGCCTGGGGAGCATGGATGAACGCCACCAGACAAAGCAGGCCACATCCGATGATGATTGCGCGCTGAAAGAAGCACAGTGCGCAAGGAGGCAATCCGAACGCTTTCTGCAGGTAGATGGCAGTACCAAGGATCAGTGCACTTGCGATGAATGCCAGGAAGAACAAGGAACGCGTGCGGGCCAGATGCATGGCAAATCCGTAACGATAAAACGAAGATAGTTACGGTAGAGGAAAGCACGCCGCGCTATCAAGGCGGCAAAGGGCGGATGTTTCGCTGTTTACATCGGAAATAAAACACCAGACAAAGAAGATTCCTTACTGGCGCACGTAGGAACAATCCAGGCCATCCTTAAGCAAAAGTGGATTCGCTGAATTGACCACGTATTACAGGCTGAAAGCCCTGAAACAGGGCTTTCAATCACCTGTTTCAGATGCTGCTCAGTGCCGGAAGCGGACGAGCCAGAAAACGCTCATCGAGCATTCCAAGGCCTTCCTGGAACAACTGATTGCTGCGATCGGTTTCACCCAGCTGGGCCAGCAGCCGGGCCAGCTCGGCACAGGTTTCCGGATTGCGCTGCAAACGCAGGCTGCTTTCCAGATAGTCACGCGCCTTGCCCCACAGACGGGCTTGCAGACAAATGCGTCCCAGGCTCAGCAGCAGGCTCGGATCTTCAGGGTGATGCTTGAGCCAGCCTTCGGCCGCCTGCAACTGTTTCGACTCGTCGCTGCCACGGACCAGCCCGTAGAGCCTGGCCAGATGGCTGTTGTAGTCCTTCTTGAGCGCAGTGCGCAGCACCTCTTCAGCCTGGGCGTCGGCACCCAGACGGCGCAACTGCTCGGCATAGGCCAGCACCAGTTGCGGTTCCTGGCGCTGGGCAGAACTCAGGCCCTTCCAGGCTTTTTCCAGCGAAGGCAGGCCGGTCAAGGCGCCATCGCCTTCCTCGCGATAAGCCGCCAGGGTCAGGTTCTCGCCCCAGGCGCGACGCTCCAGCTCGGCCAGTTCCCTGGGCGGCAACACCTTGTCCTTGCGCAGCTCGGGCATCAACCGGATCAGCTCGGACCAATCGCCCCGTTGCTGATAAAGACGTTGCAACTGGCGCAACACCTGCGGGTTGTGCGGATGCCGTTCATGCATGGCCTGCAGGGTGCTCAGCGCACCGTCGGTATCGCCACGATCCTGTTGCAGTTGTGCATGGCTCAGGGCAATCGCCAGCTCAGCCTGGGGCTGACGCTCAAGCGCACGCTCCAGCAGGCTGTCACTCTCGTCATAGCGGCCTTGCTCGTTGGCGGCCCGCGCTGCCCCCAGGTAATACAGGAGCGGCTGGGGATCCGACTCGGCGGCGCGATGCAGATGACGCTGCGCGCTGGCCCAGCGGCCCTCGGCAAGATCCATCTGGCCTTGCTCGATAGCCAGTTGCACCCGACGGCTGCGATTGCGCCGCGACCATGGATTGACCACGCCACCGGAAGTGGCGAGCAGGGTGATCAGAGTCCGGACAACGAAAACCAGCAGCAGGAGTGCCACGAACAGGCCAAGGGTCGCCCACAGGCTCGATTCATAACGGAAGTTCTGATAAGCGATCAACACATAGCCGGAGTGTTCGGCAATGGCGATGCCTATCAAGGCTGCCACGGCGATGGCGATACACAGCAACAGGTAGACGCGCTTCATGGGCTGGTCCCCGCATGGCGACGCTCAAGGTAGGCCTGCACGGCACTCAGGCTCTGCGCCAGGTCCGGCGTCACCACCGAAACCGGTTGCTTGATCAGCGTATCCAGACGCTCGCCGATCACCTTGCTTTGCGGCTCATCCTGATTGAAGTTGGCCAGCAGAACCGCCTTGGCCTCCAGCAGAGCCTGGGTGTACACCTTCGGTTCGCCATTGAGTGCGGCCCATTGCGCCTGTTCCAGCGCCAGGCTCAGAGCCAGACGGACCTGCGCCAGACTCTGGCCGGCCAGTACCGGACGAATGTCTTCGTCGGCATTGAAGTCGACGCGGAAGTAATGGGAAATATGGTTCCACCAGCGGGACCAGTAGCTGTCGTCGTTCTTGTCGGTGGCCAGGCCCAACAGCGGCTCGCCCTTGTCTTCATATTCGGGAGCCAGCCTGTTGAGCTGTACCGACTGGTCGCGCAGGGCGGCCAGTTGCAGGAACAGCCCGGTACGATCCGGCTGTTCGACACTGCGCAGGGCGGCAAGACTTTTGGCCAGTTGCTCGCGAGCGGCGAACGAACCCGGATCATCCTGTTCGCGCAGGATTTCATCGGCGCCCTGTACCAGCGCCTGGGCACTGTTGATGTCCTGCAACGCCGACAGACGCAGGCTGGCCAGACGCAACAGGTGTTCGGCTTCGGCCAGACGCCAGTCCTTGCGGCTCGCGCCCAGTACCGTTTCCAGACGCTGGCTCAGACGCTGCTGATCGCCCTGTAATTGAGCAACCAGGCGACGGCTGTCTTCCAGCTGGTCGGCAGGCGGAAACTGCGCAAGGCGGGCGCTCAGTTGCTGGTCGTTCTGGGTCAGGACCAGCGTCTGCTCGGCAATATTCTCGACCTGCCCTCGCTGCTGCAAATGACCGGCCTGCAACATACGCAGTTGCCATACTCCCCAACCGGCGACGGCAACGCCTGCAACCCCAAGCAGCAAGGCCAGGATCACCAGACCATTGCTGCGATTACCCGAGCGCACCGGGCGCACTGGATCGGCTGTGGATGTCGATGTTTTCAACACCGATTCTTCATCTTTTGGCAAGGCTGTTTCGCTCACGTATCCATCCTTTGCATTTGGGCGTAGTAGCGTAAACGACAACTCGTCGATCAATACGCCTTGACGACAGGCTGAGGCTGATCCCGCAACGCGGCCAGCAATGCCGCAGCGTTGGCGCCACGACAATCAACCACAGTTTGAGCCCCGGCGGCACGCGCCATTTCGGCGACCCGGGGACTCGGTACGAATAAAGGCAAGGCGGCCAGTTTCGGCCAGTCATCGCCTGCTAACTGAAGCAGATGTTCAAAACCCTGCCCACTGCTGACCACCAGCCCGTTCAAGCGTTCCGATTCGACGCGCTGTGAAAGGGTCGAAAGCGGATACTGTGGCAGAAAACGACGGTACAGCGGCAGGTATTCGACACCGACACCTTGCCCGCGCAGACGCTCGGCCAACAGTTCGCGGCCTTCGTCGCCACGCATGATCAGCACACGGCTGCCCGGTACGGCAATGGCTTGCTGCAGACGCGGCAGATCGAGCAAGGCTTCGCTGTCATCGCCCTGCTCGGGCCAGCTCACGCCGATCAAACCATAATCCAGGAGAATCTGCCCGGTCGCCGCTCCCACGCTGAACCAGGGCTGGATCGGCGGTTGCGGCCATATTTCATCGACCAGTTCCAGCCCCAGGCGGGCCGCAGGCTTGCTGACCACAATCACCGCGCTATAGAGATGCAGGTCGAAAATCTTCGAGCGCTGTTCGGCAGTAACCGGCAACGGTTCGATTTCAAGCAAAGGCAGACTGCTGCTGAACACGCCGGTTTCGGCCAGCACGCTGGCCAGCGCTGCCGACTCTTCGGTCGGCCGGGTCAGCAGCAGGCGCCAGTTGCTCATTCTTTCCCGGCCTCGCCATACACAGCCTGCAGAATCCTGCCGGCGCCCTGCGCCAGCAAGTCTTCAGCGACCTGCACACCCAGCTCGCGAGCCGATGCCTGCGACGCCCGGCCCTCGGCGTGCAACAGCAGGCTGCCTGCCGGATCGCCCACCAGCCCGCGCAGCCAGATCTGGTCGCCTTCAAGCACGGCGTAGCAGGCAATAGGCACCTGGCAGCCACCATTGAGGTGCTTGTTCAACGACCGTTCGGCAATCACCCGCACCGCCGTGTCGTCATGATGCAATGGCGCAAGCAGGGCGTGAATTTCGGTATCGACGCTGCGGCATTCGATCCCTACGGCGCCTTGGCCACCGGCCGGCAGGCTGTCATCGACGCTGATGGCCGAGGTGATGCGCTCTTCAAAGCCGAGGCGGATCAGGCCGGCAGCGGCCAGAATGATCGCGTCGTACTCTCCGGCATCCAGTTTGGCCAGCCGGGTATTGACGTTGCCGCGCAGGAACTGGATTTTCAGGTCCGGGCGGCGCGCCAGCAATTGAGCCTGGCGGCGCAGGCTGGAAGTGCCGACGATGCTGCCGGCCGGCAATTGCTCCAGGCTGGCGAAGGTGTTGGAAACAAATGCATCGCGCGGGTCTTCACGCTCGCAGATGCAGAACAGTCCCAGACCTGGTGGGAAGTCCATCGGCACGTCTTTCATCGAGTGCACGGCGATATCGGCTTCGTTTTCCAGAAGAGCGGTTTCCAGCTCTTTGACAAACAGGCCCTTGCCGCCGATTTTCGACAGCGGTGAGTCGAGCAGTTTGTCACCGCGACTGACCATCGGCACCAGCGTCACGATCAACCCGGGATGGGCCTGCTCAAGCCGGGCTTTGACATACTCGGCCTGCCAGAGGGCCAGCGCACTTTTACGGGTGGCAATGCGGATTTCGCGAGAGGACATGAATCAATCCGTGCTTGGTAGATGCGACGGATAATAACAGCACAACCGGAACGACTTCAGCGCTGACTCGAAAAGTAAAATCGGCTTCATGATCCGGATCAACGAAAAAGCAGTGGCTAATACGCGACTGGCTTGAAATCGGGGCACCTGGCAAGCACCCCCACACCGGTGACTATCTGCAGCCACTATTCATGCCTAAAGCTGTTGCATCATCTTGCGAACCCCGGCGACATGCCGACGGCTGACGATCAAGGCATCGCCATTGAGGCCCTTGAGGAACAACTGGAAATGCCCCAGTGGCGTGCGCTGCAAACGCTCGATCCGTTCGCGGGCCACCAGCGCATTGCGGTGGATGCGCACGAAGCGGTCACCGAACTCGTCTTCCAGCGCCTTGAGCGGCTCGTCCAGCAATACTTCGCCGCCGTCATGACGCAAGGTGACGTACTTGTGGTCGGCAATGAAAAAGATCACCTGATCCAGCGGGATCAGCTCAATGCCTTTGCGGGTACGCGCACTGATATGGCTGCGCGGACCGTTGCCACTCTCGGCAGCCGGACGAGTCATCGCTGCCAACTGCACGCGATTGGGTCGCTCGGCTTTTCTCAGCGCCTCGACAAGATTCTCGGGGCGCACAGGTTTGACCAGATAACCGACGGCACTGACCTGAAAGGCATCCAGTGCAAATTCGTCGTGCGCGGTACAAAAGACCACAGCAGGCGGTGTTTCCCGCTCGCACAGTTTCGCCGCGACCTGAAGACCGTCGAGACCCGGCATGCGGATATCGAGCAGCACGACATCTGGCTTGAGGTTTTCTATCAGCGCCAAAGCTTCTTCGCCATTGGTAGCGCTGGGTTCAAGTACCCTGTAACCCTCGATTTCACCGACCAATCGGCTTAGTCGCTCGCGGGCCAGGGGTTCGTCATCAACGATCAGGACATTCATATTGCTCTGGCTTCCTGCGTGAGTCTCGCACAAGGATAGCGTAGACAGGTGTAGTGACGACCGTCACGGCGCTCCACGCTCAGACTGGCGTGCGGGCCAAAAAGTGCCGTAATGCGTGCACCTATATTCAACAGGGCCTGTTGAGTACCGTTGGAAGTCTGCCGTGTGGCAACTTCTTCATAGGGATTGCTGACACACAATATGAACTCCCCCCCTTCATAGTTTGCCTCGACTGTAACCACGCCCCCTTCGATACGCGGGGCAATGCCATAATTCAAAGCGTTTTCCAGCAATGGCTGCAAGGTCAACTGGGGAATGGGCAAATCATCCGGAATTGCGCTCACCCTCCAGTCCAACTGTAGACGTTCGCCGAGACGATATTGCTCAATCGACAAATATCGTTTCGCCAGGGCCAGTTCCTCATGCCATGTGACCAGGGTTCCGGGCTTGGCAAGGCTGGCGCGAAAGAGGTCCGAAAGATCCAGGACAGCCTGCTCGGCCTTGACCGGATTACTGGCCACCAGGCTGGCAATACTGTTGAGCGTATTGAACAGAAAATGCGGACGAATCCGTGCCTGAAGCGATTCGATCCTGGCCCGCAGTTCACCTTGCTGCTGCTTGCGCCACTGACTCTGCAGATAAAAGTAGCGCAGCATCAGCGCAGACATGATCAACGCGATCAACGAGTAACGGATGTAGCGCTCGACTGTGCCGCCCGCTGCAATCCGGCCCAGTTGGCAGGCATCCATCACCGCCGTACATACCAAGGTTAGTCCGACTACCAGCAAACAGCTCAGAATTCCGGCCACGCCTGCCGGCAGGCGCGCCAACCAGGGGCGCAAAGCGCACAGAAGAGCGGCCGACAGCAGGACGATCCACTGTACGAACAACGACATCAGCGCCAGGCATTCCCAATCGAAAGCCGGGCGCATGGGTTCGAGCAGCACAATGACCAGCACCAGCAGCTCGGCCAGAACGACGAGCACCAGCAAGGTCTGTGGCAGGCACAGTTCAGGCAGGAAGAAGTCTTTGCCGGGATCGGCTTTGACTTTGGGGTCAACAGGGTCTTTTCGCATAGGCCCAGTCTCGGCCCTGGCGTCGTCAGCGACAAGCCACCCGAGAATAAAAAAGCAACAACCTGTTATCATCGCCCGAGCCCTTGTGTCATCAACCGGGCACGCCACTTTCAGCAGAGCAACGAGCGAATTCATGAGCACCGACAAGACCAATCAGTCCTGGGGCGGCCGCTTCAGTGAGCCCGTCGACGCCTTCGTCGCGCGCTTCACCGCCTCCGTCACCTTCGATCAACGCCTGTATCGCCACGACATCATGGGCTCCATCGCCCACGCAACGATGCTGGCTCACGTCGGCGTTCTGACCGAAGCCGAACGCGACACCATCATCGATGGCCTGAAAACCATCCAGAGCGAGATCGAAGCCGGCAGTTTCGAGTGGCGCGTCGACCTGGAAGACGTGCACATGAACATCGAGGCGCGTCTGACCGACCGCATCGGCATCACTGGCAAGAAACTGCACACCGGCCGTAGCCGCAACGATCAGGTCGCTACCGATATCCGTCTGTGGCTGCGTGACGAGATCGACCTGATCCTGAGCGAAATCACCCGCCTGCAACAAGGCCTGCTGGAGCAGGCAGGCCGTGAATCCGACACCATCATGCCGGGCTTCACTCACCTGCAGACTGCACAGCCGGTGACGTTCGGTCACCACATGCTGGCCTGGTTCGAGATGCTCAGCCGCGATTACGAGCGTCTGGTCGATTGCCGCAAGCGCCTGAACCGCATGCCGCTGGGCAGCGCTGCGCTGGCGGGCACCACTTACCCGATCGACCGCGAAATGACCTGCAAACTGCTGGGCTTCGACGCGGTGGGCGGCAACTCTCTGGACGGCGTCTCGGATCGTGACTTCGCCATCGAGTTCTGCTCTGCAGCTTCGGTGGCGATGATGCACCTGTCGCGCTTCTCCGAAGAGCTGGTGCTCTGGACCAGCGCCCAGTTCCAGTTCATCGACCTCCCGGACCGCTTCTGCACCGGCAGTTCGATCATGCCGCAGAAGAAGAACCCGGACGTACCGGAACTGGTTCGCGGCAAGAGCGGCCGTGTTTTCGGCGCACTGATGGGCCTGCTGACCCTGATGAAAGGCCAGCCGCTGGCCTACAACAAGGACAACCAGGAAGACAAGGAGCCGCTGTTCGACGCAGCCGACACCTTGCGCGACTCGCTGCGCGCCTTCGCCGACATGATCCCGGCCATCAAGCCCAGACATGCCATCATGCGCGAGGCGGCCTTGCGTGGTTTCTCCACTGCCACCGACCTGGCCGACTATCTGGTACGCCGTGGCCTGCCGTTCCGTGACTGCCACGAAATCGTGGGCCATGCCGTGAAGTACGGCGTGGAAAGCGGCAAGGACCTGGCGGAAATGAGCCTGGAAGAACTGCGTAAATTCAGCGATCAGATCGAGCAGGACGTGTTCGCCGTACTGACTCTGGAAGGCTCGGTGAATGCGCGTAACCACATTGGCGGTACCGCTCCGGAGCAAGTCCGGGCGGCTGTCGTTCGTGGGCAGGCACTGCTGGCCAGTCGTTAAATAAACACGGGCAGTTCAACCCGTGTGAGAGCGGATTTATCCGCGAAGGATTCTTCGCGAATAAATTCGCTCACAGCCTGTCGCAATTACCCTGCCTTACGCCCCACTGCCTGCACACGCGCCAGAAATGCTGGCAACTCGGCCTGCTTGTCAGCGGCTACCCGCTGCACGTTCGGATTGAGCGCCAGACGCTCAAGCAGCGCCCGTGCTCCGGGCATATCCTGCAACAGATCCAGGTCGAACAACTTTTCCCCTACTTGCTGGGCAAGATCAACGCTGTAGAGAAAGTACAGATCCGCCAGCGTGAACTTCTCACCCGCCACATAAGGTGCGAAACGCCCACGCTGGGCAAGGGCCGTAAAGCCTTTGATCAGATCGCGGCGCGCCTTGACCTTGAGCTGTTCGGGCGTAGGCCGCCCACCAAAGAACGCCTCGACATAACACACCCGCGCTGGCAGTTCGATATACAGCTCGATTTCCTTGGCCAGGGTCCAGACCTGGGCGCGGGAGAATGCGTCTTCGGGAAGCAGCTTCGGGCCAGGCTGGGTTTCTTCGATGTACCGCAGAATGACATCTGTTTCGCTGATGAAACCCTTTCCGGTTTCCAGTATCGGCACCTTGCCTCGAGCGCTGATCGCCAAAACCTCCGGATTCTGGCAGCCATGTAGCGCAACGACTTCAAAGGGCAGTTGTTTCTCCAGTAGTGCCAGTTTGACCATATTGAAATAGTTGCTGGCAGCAAAACCATAGAGTTTCAGCATCGTCGGCCTCCTTGACCTTGTGGTTATCGATGGCGGTACTTTTATATATTTTTCTATTAATGTCAGTGAGTTAAGGTAACCCCACGCAACTTAAAGACCGTTCTGACAGGCAACTCCAACCGAACCTGACACTGCTCGGGTAAAAGAAATCCAGTTAAACTGCTGGCCTTAACCGAGGATTCACCATGACCGACCCAATCGATAATGATGAAGAAGAGTTCACTGCATCGACCCTGATCGAAGCGATCGAAAACCAGATCGAGGCTGATAACCCGCCAGCCGCCAAGGCCACCTACAACAAGCTGACGCTGGTCGGTTATGAGCGCGAAGACATCCTCGAGCTGATGGCCCACGTACTGGCAATCGAGATCGACTCGATGCTTGAAGAAGACCGGCCATTCAATACCCAGTGGTATGAAACCGCCCTGCGCGCCTTGCCGGAACTGCCGCCGGAAGCCTGATTTCCAGGACGCGGCAAGAGAATGCTGCAAAAGATCCAGCGACTGGCTACACTGCAAAAGCCCCTCTGCCGCTAAATTCCGGGGGCTTTCATGCAAGCTGGCGTTAACGGTCATACAGAACCGACGTGCAAAACAGCCTTGTCGATTCTGTCCCTCCTCCAAGCCAGCGAAGCGTATTCCTACAAAAGTCTGGAGTCCCTATGTCGTATACCCCTGAGCTGGTTGCCGAACTGGAAATCCTCGCACTGTTCAACCTGGGCAATACCCAGGAAGGCCTCAAAGTCCACCATGTGGCGGCCCCGACAGCGATTGCGGCTGCACAAAGACTCTTTGAAAAAGGACTCACGACTCAAGTCGATGGAGGCTATCTGACCAGCCTTGGACTGGAAGCCGCCAAGCACGCCCAGTCACTGTTGACCATCCTGAACGTCTCCGAAGAAGCGGCCTGAAAAACCGCCGGGCCTGCCAGCGCAAACAAATAGGTGCAGCAGGCCCTCCATTTATGGGAATGTAAGCCGATAGAAAACCGGCGCCAGAATAATATCCCGACCGTTCATGCATCCTCTCGGCAGTAGTCTTCTTCGCCCTCCGCTCACTATTTCCACGCCTGCGCAGGCTGCTGCTTGAGTTGCGATGACGCGTAATCTTGAAATTCGCCCCGACCTGGATGAGGGCATCGACCGCAAGGTACTCAGCCAGCTACGTAACCGCTTCCTGACTCTCAATGACGGGCGGTATGCGCGCGCCATGGAAGGGCTGTCGACCCGCCAGCAGAGCGTCCTGACGCTGCTGCCGCTGTGCTTTCATGTCAATCATCCGCTGTTGCCCGGTTATGTATCCGGCAGCACGCCAGCGGGGGTATCGCATTACGAACCCGACGCCCAGGCCCTGGCAGAAGCACAACGGCTGACCCGTTCCTTTTCCTATAAAGCCCGCCACGGCAATCCGCCACAGCCTATTCACGGCCTGTTCCTGATGGGCAGCCTCGGCACGCTGGCGCAGGCCGAGCAAAGCGATATGGACGTCTGGGTCTGTCACGACTCGGAGCTTTCCCCCGATGCCATCGCAGAGCTGCGCAAGAAGTGCCAGGCCCTGGAAGCCTGGGCAGCGTCCATGGGCGCCGAAGCGCATTTCTTCCTGATCGACCCGCAGCGCTTCCGAACCGGGGATCGCGATACCCAGCTCAGCTCCGACGATTGCGGCACAAGCCAGCACTATCTATTGCTGGACGAGTTCTACCGCACCGCCATCTGGCTCGCGGGGCGTACCCCGATGTGGTGGCTGGTGCCGGTCTATGAAGAAGAGCGCTATGCCGAGTACACCCACACGCTGCTGTCCAAGCGTTTCATCCGCGCCGACGAAGTACTCGACCTGGGTCCAATGACTCACATTCCGCCGGGAGAATTCATCGGCGCAGGACTGTGGCAACTGTTCAAGGGCATCGAATCGCCCTACAAGTCCGTGCTCAAGCTGCTGCTGATCGAGGTTTATTCCAGCGAACACCCCAGCGTCCAGTGCCTGAGCCTGCGCTTCAAACAGGCGGTGTTCGCCAACCAGCTGGATCTGGACGAGCTGGATCCGTACATGGTCGTGTATCACCGGATCGAAGAGCATCTGCAGGCGCGCAACGAAGTTGAGCGTCTGGCGCTGGTACGCCGCAGTCTGTATCTGAAGGTCAACAAGAAACTCACCGGTCCGGCCCGCCAGCGCAGCAATAGCTGGCAGCGCCTGTTGCTGGAGCGCCTGACCCGCGAATGGGGCTGGGATGAGCGCCAATTGGCGTTGCTCGACAGCCGCAGCCAGTGGAAGGTCAGACAGGTCGCCCACGAGCGGCGGGCGTTGGTCAACGAGCTGAATTACAGCTATCGCTTTCTGGTGCAGTTCGCCCGCCTGCAAAACGCCCCCAACGCGATCACCGCCCGCGACGTAAGCGTCCTGGGCCGACGCCTGTATGCCGCGTTCGAGCGCAAGGCCGGCAAGGTCGAGTTCATCAATCCCGGCATCGCCCCGGACCTGGCCGAGGACACTCTGACGCTGGTGAACTCGCCCAACAAGCGCGAACCGGGGAAAAACCAGTGGGCCTTGTACAACGGCAATCTGGGTGCACATGAGTGGCAGAACTTCTCGCCGATCAAGCGCAGCCGGGAATTGCTCGAACTGCTGACCTGGTGCCATCGCAACGGCGTGATCGACACCACCACCCGCCTGGCCCTGCACCCCGGCGCCAGCGATCTGAGCGAGCTTGAGCTGTTCAACCTGATGGGAGCCCTGCAGCAGACAATCCCGCTGCCCCTCAAGGACGTCAGCGACGAACACCTGCTCACTCCGAGCGTACCCAATGAAATACTGCTGCTGGTGAACGTGGGCGTCGACCCGCTCCGCCACCATCGCGAACTGAACATTCTGATGACGACCGAGCGCACCGACTCGCTCAGTTATGCCGGGGTCCGGGAAAATCTGGTCCTGACGCTGGATCAGGTCACCCTGAACAGCTGGAACGAAACACTGGTCAGCCGCTACGACGGCCCCCATGCCCTGCTCGACTGCCTGAGCGAACTGCTCAGCAACATGCCAGAAGGCCAGCCACACCCGCGCATCCGTGTGCGCTGCTTCTGCCACAACCGGGCCCCGGCCATCGCCCAGCGGGTCGAAGAGTTGATCAATACCGCGCAGTTACTGCTCGCCAGAAACCTCAATCATCGCTACCTGATCCAGGTGCAGCAGCAGTACCACGTACTGAAAATGATTCCCGGCCAGGTCGGCCATGTGGTGGTCAACAGCCTGCCAGGGCTGTTCAATTATCTGGGAGAGGAATCGCCCCGCTACAGCCCGCTGCACCTGGACCCGCAAGCCCTGGACGATCACGATCTGGCACTGATCCTGCCGTATGGGCAGCCGGAGTGCATCCAGGTTTTCTATCGGGTCAACGAGCCTGACGCCGACCTGTATGTACTCGACGAACACAATTCGCTCTGGCACCAGCGTTTGCCGTATCACGACGAACAGAGCCTGCTGATGCCCTTGCAGCGTTTCTTCCATTCGCTGGTTTATCGGCGCGGCGCATCGCTGCCACTGGATAACCCGGCAGAGCCGGTCCTGCTGGAAACCCTGTATTACCAGATACTGCCTTCCGGCGCAGGCCGCGCCCGGCGTATCGAGCCGCGCACCGCGCCGACTGCGGCAGACAAGCCGTTCTATGACGTGCAGGCGATTATCGAAGAAACCTCACCGGGACAGATCAACGCCACGCTGTATTGCGATAACAGCGAGTTTTCCGAACTGGAACATGGCGACCAACTGTTTGCCGTAGTCGCCCAGCAAATCCTCGACCGACGCCGGGAAACGCAGCGCTATCGCTGCTACATCACCGACCTCGACCTTTCCGGGCTGCTGGACGATGGCCACGGGCAAAGCATCCTGTTCCTGCGCTACAAGGCCGAACTGGAGAAATCGCTGAACGACGCGATGGATGAGTGTCAGAGGTAGCGAAAAAAGCTACAAGCGGCAAGCCTACAAATATTCGCCTGCCGCTTCCGGCTGATATTCCACCGCCAGCAAGGTGAGCTTGAGCGTCTTGCCGCCCGGTGCGGGCCAGTCGATGTGCTGGCCGACCTGCAGGCCCAGCAATGCCGAGCCAACCGGGGCCAGCACCGAAACCGTACCTTCACCACCTGCATCCTGCGGATAGACCAGCGTGAGGTGGTAATCCTTGCCACTGCTTTCCTCTCGGCAATGCACCCGCGAGTTCATGGTGACAAGTCCGGCAGGCACTTCATCGTGGCCGACGACCTGTTCGGCGCGGTCCAGTTCGGCCTGTAGCGCCACAATGCCCGGGCTGGATTGCGTCTGGCTATCGATGAGCCGCTCAAGACGCTGGACATCGAGCCGGGTGAGGATGATGGAAGGTGCGGTGTTCATGATTCAGGCAGTCTCCTTTTTTCTGCGCGACAAAAGCAAAACCCCGCCGAACCGACGGGGTTTTGACAGGCCTCTCTATCTAGAGAAGCAGGTTCTGACATTAACATCAGCCAATAAATACACAACCCGACGGGACGTTGACCCGCCATCCGGTGTTACCCGGCAAGCGCTCTGCGCTGGTCGGCGTTATGGCGAATCTGGCGGCGCCGCTCATCGTCGGCAGAGCGCCATTCGCGAATGTCTTCCACATGGCGAAAGCAGCCCAGACAGACCTTCTGCTCATCGAGCCGACACAAACTGATACAAGGTGACGGCACAGCAGGACTGACATTGCTGAACAGCGGCTTGGGTGGCCGGGCGGGTGTGGTGTTATCGCGAAATCCAGTTCGACGCCAGCCTGTTCCTGGGTGATGCGTACCAGCATCTCGGCCAGCAGCTCGTCGCTGCTGTCGCATACCCAACGACCGGTTTCTTCGTCGTAGTCAAAATGAAAACCGCCCGAACGCGCAGCCAGCCACAGCTGACGCAGCGGTTCCTGGCGGCTGAAGATGATCTGGGTGCCGTTCTCGAACTTCACGGTCAGGACGCCAGCAGAGTTTTCAAGGTCCAGATCAAGATCGCTCTCGTCGAAAATGTCTTCCAGCGCTTGCTGGGTAGCATCCACCAGATCGTGAAAGCGGGCTTCGGTCAAACTCATTGCGGGAACCTCGAAAAATGTCTGCTTATGGCACAGAGTCGCAAGATACGGACGCCGCAAGGCAAATGCAAAACATACCCGCCAGACGCGCCACGCAGCCCCGATAATCGCGGGCCGCAAGGATGATGCCCGAACGATAACCTCGAAGGCCCGCCAGACGGGTGGGCGCCTGCATAGGCAAGCTGCCGGGTGGCCGGTATACTCGGGCGCAATTAATGCTTTTACAAAGGATTTCGCCATGAAGCGCCTGATCTCTTCGCTTGCTGCGCTCGTCGCGGTCGCTTGTCTTGTTACTGCGTGCGGCCAGAAAGGCCCGCTCTACCTGCCCGATGACAACAAATCATCCGACGAACAAGCCAAATCGCAATCGCACAAGCATCTTTAAGGGAATCACATGGACGCCTTCAACTACCGCGACGGTGAGCTGTTCGCGGAAGGAGTAGCATTGTCTGCCATTGCCGAGCGTTTCGGCACGCCGACCTATGTCTATTCCCGCGCTCATATCGAAGCGCAGTACCGTGCCTATGCCGACGCCCTGAGCGGCATGCCGCATCTGGTGTGCTTTGCGGTAAAAGCCAACTCCAACCTGGGTGTACTCAATGTCCTGGCGCGCCTGGGTGCCGGTTTCGACATCGTGTCGCGTGGCGAACTGGAGCGCGTGCTGGCAGCCGGCGGCAAGGCCGACAAGATCGTCTTCTCCGGTGTCGGCAAGACCCGTGAAGACATGCGTCGCGCCCTGGAAGTGGGCGTGCACTGCTTCAACGTCGAGTCCACCGATGAACTCGAACGCCTGCAGATCGTAGCGGCGGAGCTGGGCGTTCGTGCGCCGATCTCGCTGCGCGTCAACCCGGATGTGGATGCGGGCACTCACCCGTACATTTCCACCGGCCTGAAGGAAAACAAGTTCGGTATCGCCATTGCCGATGCAGAGGACGTCTACGTTCGCGCCTCGCAGTTGCCGAACCTGGAAGTGCTGGGTGTCGACTGCCACATCGGCTCGCAACTGACCACCCTGGAACCGTTCATCGATGCCCTCGACCGCCTGCTGGATCTGGTCGATCGCCTTGGCGACTGCGGCATTCACCTGCGCCACATCGATCTGGGCGGCGGCCTGGGCGTGCGTTATCGCGATGAAGAGCCACCGCTGGCAGCCGACTACATCAAGGCCGTGCGCGAGCGTCTTGCCGGTCGTGATCTGGGGCTGATGTTCGAGCCGGGCCGCTTCATCGTGGCCAATGCCGGTGTATTGCTGACCCAGGTCGAGTACCTCAAGCACACCGAGCACAAGGATTTCGCCATCGTCGACGCGGCCATGAACGACCTGATCCGCCCGGCGCTGTATCAGGCCTGGATGGACGTTACCGCCGTGCGCCCACGTGACGGCGCAACACGCAATTACGACATCGTCGGCCCGATCTGCGAAACCGGCGACTTCCTGGCCAAGAACCGCGAGCTGGCTCTGGCCGAAGGCGATCTGCTGGCCGTGCATTCGGCTGGCGCCTATGGCTTTGTGATGAGCTCGAACTACAACACTCGCGGCCGCACTGCCGAAGTGCTGGTCGATGGCTCGCAAGCCTTTGAAGTCCGTCGTCGCGAAACCGTGACCGAGCTGTTCGCTGGCGAAAGCCTGCTGCCGGAGTAATCCCATGCTGCTGCGTTTTACCAAGATGCATGGGCTGGGTAATGACTTCATGGTCCTGGACCTGGTGAGTCAGCACGCACATATCTTGCCCAAGCACGCCAAACAATGGGGCGATCGACACACCGGCATCGGTTTCGACCAGTTGCTGATCGTCGAGGCGCCGAGCAATCCGGACGTGGATTTCCGTTATCGGATCTTCAACTCCGACGGTTCCGAAGTGGAGCAGTGCGGCAACGGTGCCCGCTGCTTCGCCCGCTTCGTGCTGGACAAGCGCCTGACCGCCAAACGCCAGATCCGCGTCGAAACCAAGAGCGGCATCATCGAGCTGGATATCCGTAACGACGGGCAGATCAGCGTCGACATGGGGCCGCCACGCCTGGTCCCGCAAGAGATTCCGTTCACGGCCCCGGCCCAGGCGCTGAGCTATACCGTCGATGTCGATGGACAGAACGTCGAGCTGGCCGCAGTTTCCATGGGTAACCCCCATGCGGTACTGCGAGTGGAAGACATCAACGGTGCACCGGTGCATGAACTGGGCCCGAAGATCGAACATCACCCGCGCTTCCCGGCCCGGGTCAACGTGGGCTTCCTTCACGTCATCGATCGCCAGCGCGCGCAACTGCGTGTCTGGGAGCGCGGCGCGGGTGAAACCCAGGCTTGCGGCACCGGCGCCTGCGCGGCGGCTGTCGCGGCCATCAGCCAGGGCTGGATGGATTCGCCGCTGCTGATCGATCTGCCCGGCGGGCGCCTGTCCATAGAATGGGCAGGTCCGGGGCATCCCGTGATGATGACCGGCCCGGCAGTACGGGTTTACGAAGGCCAAGTTCGTCTATGAGTGAGCAAATGCGATGACCGATCAGCCTCCGGCTTCAACCGACAACACCAGCGTATCGACTGCCGATAGCGCAGTGCCAAACCTTGAAGCAGAGGCGGTCATCGCTTTCCTGCTCAAACAACCGGACTTCTTCGCCGAGCACGACGAGTTGCTGGTATCGATGCGCATCCCTCACCAGCGTGGCGATACCGTCTCGCTGGTCGAGCGTCAGCTCAAGCTGCTGCGCGAGCGCAATATCGAAATGCGCCATCGGCTCTCGCAGTTGATGGATGTAGCCCGCGACAATGATCGCCTGTTCGAGAAAACCCGACGCCTCAACCTTGCCATGATGGACGCCACCAGCCTGGATGAACTGATCATCGCGGTGGAAGACAGCCTGCGTCAGGAGTTCCAGGTGCCGTTTGTCAGCCTGGTCCTGTTCAGCGACAACCCCATGCCGGTAGGCCGCTGGGTCAGCAGTGCCGATGCACAGAAAGCCATCGGCGGCCTGATTGGCGAGAAGACCGTATGCGGCGCCTTGCGCGAACATGAACTGACCTTCCTGTTCGGCGCCGAGCAAAGCAAGGAAGTGGGCTCTACCGCCATCGTCACCCTGAACCATCTGGGCCTGCATGGCGTACTCGCGATTGGCAGTCGCGATCCG
Organism: Pseudomonas cichorii; assembly: GCF_003700275.1. Lineage (GTDB taxonomy): Bacteria > Pseudomonadota > Gammaproteobacteria > Pseudomonadales > Pseudomonadaceae > Aquipseudomonas > Aquipseudomonas cichorii_B. Next base: position 29,645 of record NZ_RBRE01000017.1, read on the forward strand.
CAGCATTACAAAAGCTCGGTCGGCACCCTGTTCCTCGGTTATATCGCTGACGTGCTGAGCCGCTTGCTGCCACGCTTCACCCATTCATTACGCTCGGTTCGCTGACCATGGAACAGCATCTGGACGCCTACTGCACTCACCTGCGCAGTGAGCGTCAGGTGTCGCCTCACACGCTGGATGCCTATCGACGCGACTTGAACACGGTCCTCGAATACAGCCGCAAGGCACAGATTTCAAGCTGGGTGGATCTGGACATCCAGCATCTGCGCAGCTTCATTGCCCGTCAGCATCAGAAGGGCCAGTCCTCGCGCAGCCTGGCACGCATGCTCTCGGCGGTGCGTGGTTTCTATAAATACCTGTGTCGCGAAGGCCTCTGCGAGCACGATCCTGCCAACGGTCTGGCGCCGCCCAAGGGCGAGCGACGGCTGCCCAAGACCCTCGACACCGACCGCACCGCGCAACTGCTCGATGGCGCCATCGAAGATGACTTCCTGGCCCATCGCGATCAGGCCATCCTCGAACTGCTCTACTCCTCGGGTCTACGCCTGTCGGAACTGACCAGCCTGAACCTCGATCAGCTGGATTTGCGCGACGGACTGGTTCAAGTGCTCGGCAAGGGCAGCAAGACCCGCGTACTGCCGGTGGGCAGTAAAGCCCGTCAGGCACTGGAAAGCTGGCTGCCCCTGCGCGCCCTGGCCAACCCGCCGGACGATGCGGTGTTCGTCAGCCAGCAAGGCCGGCGCCTGGGGCCTCGGGCGATCCAGAAGCGGGTCAAGATCGCCGGGGAACGCGAACTGGGGCAAAACCTGCACCCGCACATGCTGCGTCATTCATTCGCCAGCCATCTGCTGGAGTCTTCGCAGGACCTGCGCGCCGTGCAGGAACTGCTCGGCCATGCCGACATCAAGACCACACAGATCTATACCCACCTGGACTTTCAGCACCTGGCCAGCGTGTACGACAGCGCCCACCCTCGCGCCAGACGCAAAGGATCTGCCGATGATTAAGCTCATTACCTTCGACCTCGATGACACCTTGTGGGACACGGCTCCAGCCATCGTCAGCGCCGAAGCGGTGCTGCGCGACTGGCTGAGCGAACATGCTCCAAGGCTCGGGCCGATACCGGTCGAGCACCTGTGGGAGATTCGCGCACGGCTGATCGAAGCCGAACCGACCCTCAAACACCGCATCAGCGCCCTGAGACGCCGGGTGCTGTTTCATGCGCTGCAAGATGCGGGGTATGAGGATTCGCAGGCACAGGAACTGGCCGACCAGAGCTTTGAGGTGTTCCTGCACGCCCGTCATCAGGTGCAGATATTCCCGGAGGTGCAGCCGACCCTGGAAATCCTCGCCAAGACGTTCACTCTGGGCGTCATAACCAACGGCAATGCCGATGTACGCCGCCTGGGGCTGGCGGACTATTTCGCTTTCGCGCTGTGCGCCGAAGACCTGGGCATCGGCAAACCCGATCCGGCCCCGTTCCTGGAAGCGCTCAAGCGCGGCAACTGCGACGCCAGCAACGCCATCCACATCGGCGACCACCCCTGTGACGACATCGAAGGCGCCCAACGCGCCGGCATGCGGGCCATCTGGTACAACCCGCTAGGCAAGGCCTGGGAATCCGACACCCTGCCGGATGCCGAGATCAGCAGCCTGAGCCAGCTACCTGAAATCCTGAAGCGCCTGTAGGAGCCTCCCACAAGCTCAACACAGCAAAAACCATCACCCAAGAAAAAGCCCGCAGCGACAGCGGGCTTTTTCTCATACGGCCATTGCCCCCTTAGATAGGGCGGCTACCGTATTTGTTATCCGGCTTCTTGGGCGGATCGGCGACCACATTGGCCTCCACTTCCTGCACCTTGCCACCACGCGCGAGGAATTCTTCCATCGCACGGGCCAGAGCATCGCGCTCTTTGTTCTTGGCTTCTACGCTGGGCAGCTCATCGACCGAAACAGCAGCCTTGGACTTGCCCTTGGCAGGTGTAGCCGAGACTTCGGCACCTTCGTCAGAGTCGGCAGCGTCATCTTCCGGAGCAGCAGCAAGCTCCTCGCCGTCTTCCTCACCTTCCAGATCGTCTACCAGATCGTCGTTATCGTTGTCGTCGTCGCTCATGTTCTACCTCATGACTTGCGAAAGCAGATTAGTTATAGCCCAGCAGCCCCAAAAATCGAAGGCTGTCGGAAAAAATTCAACAACCGCTGAAACCCAGCGGTCATGTCCATTCACCCTGAAGGGTTGCCAGGACATTGCGAGCACCGCCAGCATCTCGATGCTCACCCAAATAAACACCTTGCCAGGTGCCTAACGCCAATCGCCCCGCCGTAACCGGTAAAACCAACTGGCAGCCCAGCAGACTGGCCTTGAAATGCGCCGGCAGATCGTCAGGACCTTCGTCGTCATGCTCATATCCGTTGGCACCCTCTGGCACCAGGCGACTGAAGAAACGCTCGAAATCGCGACGCACAGCCGGGTCGGCATTCTCGTTGACGGTCAACGAAGCCGAGGTATGTTGCAACCACAAATGCAGCAATCCGACTCGACAATCACGCAGCTCGGGCAAGCCAGCCAGGATCTCGTCCGTTACCAGATGAAACCCGCGTGGCCTTGCCCGGAGGGTAATTCTGGATTGATGCCACATACCGTTCTCCGCACGTTCGGCGCGCATTCTAACTCGACTGAGAAAAAAGCAAAGCGCGCAATAAACAAGCTGCACTACCCGTTGATGATCATCCCCGCGACAACATTGCGACCACTGCATCGATAAGCCGCAATCATTGGCAACGGCACTGACAATGGAAGCTGGAATGTTCAGATGGTTCACAAAATCCGGATAAAAAAAATGCCCGGAGACCGGGCATTTCTTTCTGCAGCGACGGCTGATTACAAGTTGTAGCCACGCTCGTTGTGTTGCGCAAGGTCCAGACCCACAGACTCTTCTTCCTCGGTGACGCGCAGGCCCATTACGGCATCCAGCACCTTGAGGATGATGAAGGTCACGATGGCGGTGTAGACCACGGTGAAGGCAACGCCCTTGAACTGAATCCAGACTTGCGTACCGATGTCGGTCACAGTGCCGAAGCCGCCCAGCGCAGGTGCAGCGAACACACCGGTAAGAAGTGCACCGACGATACCGCCGACACCGTGAACACCGAAGGCGTCCAGGGAGTCATCATAGCCCAGCTTGCGTTTCAGGCTGGTAGCGCAGAAGAAGCAGATCACGCCAGACGCCAGACCAATGATCAGCGCGCCCATCGGGCCTACGGTGCCAGCAGCAGGAGTGACGGCAACCAGACCGGCAACCACACCCGAAGCGATGCCCAGAGCGCTTGGCTTGCCGTGCGTCAGCCACTCGGCAAACATCCAGCCCAGTGCAGCGGCAGCGGTGGCGATCTGGGTGACCAGCATGGCCATACCGGCAGTGCCGTTTGCAGCAGCAGCGGAGCCGGCGTTGAAGCCGAACCAGCCGATCCACAGCATCGCCGCGCCGATCAGGGTGTAACCCAGGTTGTGCGGGGCCATTGGGGTAGTCGGGAAGCCTTTACGCTTGCCCAGTACCAGACAGGCAACCAGACCAGCGATACCGGCGTTGATGTGAACAACGGTGCCGCCTGCGAAGTCCAGAACGCCCCAGTCCCACATCAGGCCACCGACGCCGCCCCAGACCATGTGCGCGATTGGCGCGTAGACCAGGGTGAACCAGACGCCCATGAAGATCAGCATCGCGGAGAACTTCATGCGTTCTGCGAAAGCACCGACGATCAGGGCTGGAGTGATGATGGCGAAGGTCATCTGGAAGGTGACGAACACCGCTTCAGGGAACAACGCCGCAGAACCGGTGATGCTCGAAGGCGTGATGCCGGCCAGGAACGCCTTGCCCATGCCGCCGAAGAAGGAATTGAAGTTGACGACGCCAGCTTCCATACCTGTGGTATCGAACGCAATGCTGTAGCCGTAGACAACCCACAGAATGCTGATCAGACCCGTGATGGCGAAACATTGCATCATCACGGAAAGAATATTCTTGGAGCGGACCATGCCGCCGTAGAACAAGGCAAGACCTGGAATGGTCATGAACAGCACCAGCGCGGTGGCTGTCAGCATCCAGGCGGTATCGCCGGAATTGAGAACAGGGGCTGCAACTTCCTCTGCCGCCATGGCAAGGCCAGGGGTTACGAGGGACAACAGGGCTCCTAGCCCTGCGAATTGACGCAGAGTCATATTGTTTTCTCCTGGGGCGTGGGGGTTTGGCGGCTTAAATGGCGTCGGTATCGGTTTCGCCGGTACGGATGCGGATGGCCTGTTCCAGATTGACAACGAAAATTTTGCCGTCCCCGATCTTGCCGGTGTTGGCAGCCTTGGTTATGGCCTCGATGACGCGATCCAGATCCTTGTCATCGATAGCGACATCGATCTTCACTTTTGGAAGGAAGTCGACGACGTATTCAGCACCGCGATACAGCTCGGTGTGACCTTTCTGGCGACCGAAACCTTTGACCTCGGTAACAGTGATGCCCTGCACGCCGATTTCGGACAGCGACTCGCGCACGTCGTCCAGTTTGAACGGCTTGATGATGGCAGTGACTAGCTTCATGAAAACTTTCTCCCGAATTGGTGGACTTGCCCCAGGAAAACAAACCCGACTCAAGTCTAAGCGCAGTGCCTGGCTTTGTAACGCGTCGGTCGCCAGTTAAAGGCCCGACCAACTCCAGAAAACCGCTTCTGACGAAACACATCCCCGCTCCGCCTGCCGCACTGCATTCGTCACAGCGACTGCATCAGTGCATGGGTCATAAGCCCTTAAGCAGAAAGCTTGCCATCTCGTGAAAAATCATCAAATACAGGGCCTTGAGTACTTTTTCGCTCCTCGAAGCCGCTCTACCCGCCCACCAATGCACAACTACAGTGCACTCGTGCACGCCCCGACGCTCAATAATCGTGCACCGTTGATCCCCTGAAAATGACTATAGACGCTGCGTGCTACACTGCCGCCCATCTGATTCAGGAAAAACATCATGCTCGCGCCCAAAGCTTTCCTCGACGCCCTGAGCGGCCACGCCTCCCGCATGTTCAATGGCGAAACGCCGCTGCCACGCAACGAATTTGAAACCCAGTTCAAGGCACTGCTGCAAAGCGGCTTCAGCAAACTGGATCTGGTCAGCCGCGAAGAGTTCGACAGCCAGATGGCCGTCCTCGCCCGCACCCGCGCGCGCCTTGAGGCACTGGAGGCCAAGGTGGCGGAGATGGAAGAGAGGCTGGGAGCGGCTGCGCGGGAGTAATCGGGCACCACGTAACAGAAACCACGAGAAATACCTTCCCGCCTGGCAGTGACAACCAGTCGGGAAATGCCAGCCAGCGCAATGCTAGTGCTGGCCGTTACCCCCCAAACCCCACAACCTGAATGATGACCGCCCACCCGCCAAGCAAAACCCAGAAAATCGCAAAGATCCAGGGCGTTCGCATGGAGAACAGCAGCGCCTTGCGATAGCCCTTGTGCGTTGACTCATGCTCATTGAACAGCGGCGACTCGTCATACGCGATGCCCATGATCGGCTCGCTGCGCAGCAGCTCGCTTTGCTTGTAATGCCAATGGTCGATGATGTCGTAGGCAGCGCGAATACCCGGCCAGGCATTCAAGGAACTCAACGCCCCCAGCAGCGCCAGAAACGGCGGGACAAACAGCGTGAACAGCTTGCCCCAGTCCGGATTGAGATTGGCCATGCTAGAAGCGAAAGCAATCACCAGAAAGGACTGCGCGGCTAGATAGGCATCCGTCCGATTGGCCAGAATGGTTGTTTCGTACTGAATTTCCTTGCGGTAGAAATCCAGACGATCCTTGGGCGATCCAAACATCTTGGCATCATGCTCGCTGGCGCTGGTGCCCGTATCAATGCTCTGAGAAGTCAAAATTCGTGACAAGGTCCACCTCCATCCGGTCCAGGCTATTCGCACTCATGGCCCTGACCTTGCGGTATTCAGGAGATGATGGCGGCCCCCCATGCGTTATTCGCAAGTGAGCCTTGTGCGGCACTCCATGCACAGATAACTGCGCCATGCACCTAAAGGGACCCATATCGAGGGGCGGTGTTCCAAGGGCTTTGAAAACGATAGATGAAACACCAGCCGGATTGAGCTGAAGCTGGGGAGCCAACCGGAAGGGCAGCTCTGACAGAGGGTGCTTTAGAGATGAGCGAAATCATGACATCGCATAAAAATAAAAATGTTCATATATGGCAATTTATGCATAAATATTGCTTTTAATTGATCACATATGAACACTTTACATTTATGATTTCATTTCAAAGCGTGCAGAACTGAAAATATCTATATATGAGCAAAATAGACCTTTTTTCCTCTATAAATAGTCATATATAGGCGCTATTGGAAGATTTCTGGAGGCCCAGCCATGTCGTTCATGCACCTGCTCTATTCGCCCGCCGAGGTGGCCCGGGAGGTCGGCGAAAACGCGAAAACCCTTCGGCTCTCAAAAAACCTCTCACGAAAGACCCTCGCTGAAAAATCGGGCGTTTCGGAGTCGACGATCAGACGATTCGAAATGACCGGGGTGGTGACCCTTGAGGCGCTGATCCTGATGGCCACTGCGCTTGATGAACTGGCTTCGGTAACCAGGCTCTTCAAACCTGAACATCCGAATACCTACGAAGAATTGAAGAATGCCAAGCGCAAGCGAGGGATGAAGTGATGACCAAAAGGTTCAAGCACATAGAAGCCCTCACAGTGCTGAAAGAAGGCGTCAAGGTCGGAGATCTCTACAGAGCCGAAGGGAAAGGCATTTACTTCACATACGACCCGGGCTGGATCGCGACAGGATTCAATCTTTCACCGATTACCAATATTTCAGGTAATGACGAATAGTACCGCTCAGAAAAGCAGGAATCGGAAGGGCGCGATGCCACTCTCAATTTCGGACTGGGTTCTCCATTCGGCATGAGACAGATCCAAAAGCAGAAAGTATTTTTTCTATTTCCTGCGGTTTTACAAAAAGCACTTTCAGAAACATACCGAAGAACTTCCACCCCGGCCTCCCGCCGCACACTGACTATCCTTGAAAACGCCGCAGGAAGCGGCTGCCGTTTTCAAGGAAGATCATGTCTCTCGCCATCGTCCACAGCCGCGCCCAGGTTGGCGTGGAAGCACCCGCCGTTACGGTCGAAGCTCATCTGGCCAACGGCCTGCCCACCCTGACACTGGTGGGGTTGCCGGAAGGTGCGGTCAAGGAAAGCAAGGATCGGGTGCGCAGTGCCATTCTCAATTCCGGACTGGATTTTCCGGCGCGGCGGATCACGCTTAACCTCGCTCCGGCGGATTTGCCCAAGGATGGTGGCCGGTTCGATCTGGCAATTGCGCTGGGATTACTGGGAGCCAGTGGGCAATTGCCGTTGATTGCATTGCAGGATGTTGAATGCCTCGGCGAACTGGCGTTGTCGGGGGCGATTCGGCCGATTCAGGGCGTGTTGCCTGCGGCATTGGCCGCCCGGGAAGCGGAACGCACCTTGATCGTACCGGCAGCCAATGCCGAGGAAGCGTGCCTGGCTTCAGGCTTGCGGGTAATTGCCGTGAATCATCTGCTGGAGCTGGTCGCGCACTTCAACGGGCGCACGCCCATCAAGCCGTATCAGTCCAGCGGGCTTTTGCATCAGCCCAAGCCTTATCCGGACTTGAGCGAAGTCCAGGGCCAGACTGCCGCCAAGCGCGCGTTGGTGGTTGCCGCGGCCGGGGCGCACAACCTGCTTTTCAGCGGGCCGCCCGGCACTGGCAAGACGTTGCTCGCCAGTCGCCTGCCAGGCCTGTTACCGCCGCTGGATGAGTATGAAGCGCTGGAAGTTGCGGCGATTCAATCGGTGGCCAGCCAGGTGCCGCTGAGCAGTTGGCCGCAGCGACCTTTTCGTCAACCTCACCATTCTGCATCCGGGCCGGCGCTGGTCGGAGGGGGTAGTCGTCCTCAGCCCGGGGAAATCACATTGGCCCATCACGGAATTCTGTTCCTTGATGAGTTACCCGAGTTCGACCGCCGTGTTCTGGAGGTTTTGCGGGAGCCGCTGGAATCCGGCCATATCGTGATTTCCCGGGCACGGGATCGGGTACGCTTTCCAGCGCGCTTCCAACTGGTCGCGGCCATGAACCCTTGTCCGTGCGGCTATATGGGCGAGCCCACAGGCCGCTGTCGGTGCTCGACCGAACAAGTCCAGCGCTACCGCAACAAGCTTTCCGGGCCATTACTGGACCGTATCGACCTGCACCTGACCGTCGCCCGCGAAGCCACTGCCCTCAACCCGGCACCACAAACCGGCGATGACACCGCCAGCGCCGCCGCTCTGGTCGCCAAGGCCCGCGACCGCCAACAAAAACGCCAGGGCTGCGCCAATGCCTTTCTCGACCTGCCGGGTTTGCGCGAGCATTGTGGGTTGTCTACGGCGGATGAAACCTGGCTGGAGACTGCCTGTGAGCGTTTGACCTTGTCGCTGCGGGCAGCACATCGGTTGTTGAAAGTGGCCAGGACGCTGGCGGATCTGGAGCAGGAAGATGCGATTGATCGCCGGCATCTGGCCGAGGCATTGCAGTATCGGCCTTCGGGGAGTTGAGGTTTGTGGGAGACCTTGGGGCCATCTTTTCGCGAATAAACTCGTTCCCACAGATTGAAACTCATCTCGTGGGAGCGGATTTATCCGCGAAGACGGCATTCAAGGCGACACGTTTCCTGTAGATACCCTGGCCCTTCGTGAATGAATTCACTCCTACCAGTGGGCTAGCCTAAGGCGCTCGTTCGACGCCAGATACTCGACCAGCTCAATCATCGGCAAGGGGCGGCTGATCAGGTAGCCCTGGACCTGATCGCAACCAAAGCTGCGCAGCAAGGCAAGCTGCTCATGGTTTTCCACACCTTCGGCTACCACTTCCAGGTTCAGGTTGTGGGCAAGGTTGATCATGGCGTGGACCAGTTTGCGGTTTTCCTCGCGCTGGTCCATTTCACCGACAAAGCTTTTGTCGATCTTGAGCAGTTCGATCGGCAGGTTGTTGAGGTGCATGAACGAGGAAAAGCCGGTGCCGAAATCATCGAGGGAGAAGCGCACGCCCAGTTGGCGCAGGGCATCCATGATCCGCCGGACCTGTTCGCTGCTGCGCATGACCGCAGTTTCAGTCAGCTCGAACTCCAGCCAGTGCGCATCGATGGCGTGTTCGGTAATCAGGCGGCTCAGGGTCGGTAGCAACTGGCTGTCCTGAAACTGCCGGAACGACAGGTTGATCGCCATATGCAGCGGGGCGATTCCTTGTTCGCGCAAGGCCTGCATATCACGCAAGGCCCTGAAGATGACCCAGTATCCCAGCGGGACGATCATGCCGCTCTGTTCGGCCAGGGGCACGAATTCGCTGGGCTGTAACAGACCGCGCTTGCTGTGGCGCCAGCGCACCAGCGCTTCAAGGCCGACCACACTGCCGGTACTCAGACACCGACGAGGCTGGTAATGCAGTTCCAGTTCGTCATTGCGCAGTGCCTTGCGCAGGTCGGCTTCAAGGTCGGCAAGGCTGCGCACGTTGCGGCTGATGCTGTCGTCGAAAAGATGAAAGGTGCAGCCCTGCAGGCTCTTGGCCTGGCGCATCGCGATATGGGCGTGCCACATCAATGGGTCGACGCCAGCTTCGGCCCGTGCATGAGCGACGCCGAGGCTACAGCCGATCAGCAGGCTTTCTCGCTCGATCCAGTAAGGCTCGGACAGCGCATCGGTAATACGCTCGGCAATCAGGGCCGCCCGCTGCGGGCCACGACTGGTGTCGATCAGCACAGCGAATTCATCGCCTCCCAGACGTGCAAGCTGGTCGGCAGCGTCGAGCTGGCTCTTGAGCCGCGCAACCACTTGCAGAATCAGCTGGTCACCAGCCTGATGGCCCAGTGCATCGTTGGCCCGACGGAAGTTATCGAGGTCCAGGTGTGCCAGCGCAAAAGCCGAGCCTTCAGCCAGCCGGGCAGCCAGCAAGGTCTGGAAACCCTGGCGATTGGCGATCCCGGTCAGCGGGTCTTGCCCGGCCATACGTTGCAAGGTGTCTTCCAGCACACCACGCTCGCGCACATGCCGCAGGCAGCGACGGACGGTATCGGGCGTGAGGCTGTCACGTACCAGCCAGTCGCAGGTCCCGAGCGGAGCGACGAACGGTTCCTCTTCAAGCAGCATCACCATCGGCAAGGTGCAACTTCCGACTGGCGGTTGCAGTTCGGGAGTTGTCAGCAGCAAGGTCGGGGGCTCATCGCCAGGCTGGCTGCGGAACGCGCTCCAGTCAGCGGCCTGATACACAATGACCTCATCGCCCAGCGGCGCCAGACAACGGCTCAATAGCGCTCGCCATGCAGGCTCGCGGGCCAACAGCAGCAATCGTAAGGGCTCGACAGGCACAGGCACGCTAACTCCCTAACGGCAAAGGAAAAACCGATCACCCCCCACTCGAACGGGTGTGACCGACGGACGCATCTTCGCGCTGCGGGCAAATGTAACAAAAACAAAAAAATTAGATAGCCGTCACTGCCGTGCAACGATCAGCACTGCATAAATGTCCGGGCCTGTTAAAATGCCCGACCTTTTCGCAACCGACTCTCTATACCGCCATGTCCCGACTCAATCCTCGGCAGCAGGAAGCCGTGAACTATGTCGGCGGCCCTCTTTTGGTGCTCGCCGGTGCTGGCTCCGGCAAGACCAGCGTAATTACGCGCAAGATCGCCCATCTGATCCAGAACTGCGGCATTCGTGCGCAGTACATCGTGGCCATGACCTTTACCAACAAGGCCGCGCGGGAAATGAAGGAGCGGGTCGGCACCCTGCTCAAGGGCGGCGAAGGTCGCGGCCTGACCGTCTCGACGTTCCACAACCTGGGCCTGAACATCATCCGCAAGGAGCATGCACGGCTGGGCTACAAGCCGGGTTTCTCGATTTTCGACGAAACCGACGTCAAGGCCCTGATGACCGACATCATGCAGAAAGAGTATTCGGGCGACGATGGCGTCGACGAGATCAAGAACATGATCGGCGCCTGGAAGAACGACCTGATCCTGCCTCCCGAAGCGCTGGCCAATGCCCGCAACCCCAAGGAGCAGACCGCCGCCATCGTCTATACCCACTATCAGCGCACGCTCAAGGCGTACAACGCGGTGGACTTCGACGACCTGATCCTGCTGCCGGTCAAGCTGTTTCAGGAACATGCCGACATTCTGGAAAAGTGGCAGAACAAGGTCCGCTATCTGCTGGTGGACGAATATCAGGACACCAACGCCAGCCAGTACCTGCTGGTCAAGCTGCTGATCGGTACCCGCCATCAGTTCACGGTGGTAGGCGACGACGACCAGTCGATCTATGCCTGGCGCGGTGCGCGGCCGGAAAACCTGATGCTGCTCAAGGAAGACTATCCGTCGCTGAAAGTCGTGATGCTGGAGCAGAACTACCGCTCCACCAGCCGCATTCTGCGCTGTGCCAACGTGCTGATTTCCAACAACCCGCACGCCTTCGAGAAGCAGTTGTGGAGCGAGATGGGGCACGGCGATGAAATCCGCGTGATCCGCTGCCGCAACGAAGACGCCGAAGCCGAACGGGTGGCGATGGAAATCCTCACCCTGCACTTGCGCACCGACCGCCCGTACAGCGATTTCGCCATCCTCTATCGCGGTAACTATCAGGCCAAGCTGATCGAGCTGAAACTGCAGCATCATCAGGTTCCCTATCGCCTGTCTGGCGGCAACAGCTTCTTTGGCCGCCAGGAAGTGAAGGACCTGATGGCCTACTTCCGTCTGCTGGTGAACCCGGACGACGACAACGCCTTCCTGCGCGTGATCAACGTGCCGCGTCGGGAAATCGGCTCAACGACCCTGGAAAAACTCGGTAACTACGCCACCGAGCGCAAGGTGTCGATGTACGCCGCCACCGAGGAAATCGGCCTGGGCGAACATCTGGACAGCCGTTTCACCGACCGCCTGCAACGCTTCAAGCGCTGGATGGACGGCGTGCGTCAGCAATGTGCGCAGAACGACCCGATTGCCGCCTTGCGCAGCATGGTCATGGACATCGACTACGAGAACTGGCTGCGCCAGAACAGCTCCAGCGACAAGGCCGCCGACTACCGGATGGGCAACGTCTGGTTCCTGATCGAGGCGCTGAAGAACACCCTGGAAAAAGACGAAGATGGCGGCATGACCATCGAAGAGGCCATCGGCAAACTGGTCTTGCGCGACATGCTTGAACGTCAGCAGGAAGAGGAAGACGGCGCCGAAGGTGTGCAGATGATGACCCTGCATGCTTCCAAGGGCCTGGAGTTTCCTTACGTGTTCATCATGGGCATGGAAGAAGAGATTCTCCCGCACCGCTCCAGCATCGAGGCCGACACCATCGAAGAAGAGCGCCGTCTGGCTTACGTTGGCATTACCCGTGCCCGGCAGACACTGGCGTTCACCTTTGCCGCCAAGCGCAAGCAGTATGGCGAAATCATCGATTGCGCGCCCAGCCGCTTCCTCGATGAACTGCCACCGGACGATCTGGCCTGGGAAGGCAACGATGACACGCCGACTGAAGTGAAAGCGGTGCGCGGCAATACGGCACTGGCGGATATCCGCGCCATGCTCAAGCGCTGAAACCTGTACAAAAATCGATCAATCAAGGCGCCCGGGCGCACCCAAGGAACTGAAGTGGAAGCACTGCACAAGAAAATTCGCGAAGAAGGCATCGTACTTTCCGATCAAGTCTTGAAGGTCGATGCGTTTCTCAATCATCAGATCGACCCGGCACTGATGAAAGCCATCGGTGACGAGTTCGCCCGGCGGTTCGCGGATGCAGGCATTACCAAGATCGTGACCATCGAAGCCTCGGGCATTGCGCCAGCGGTGATGACCGGCCTGAACCTCGGCGTGCCGGTGATCTTCGCCCGCAAGCATCAGTCGCTGACCCTGACGGAGAACCTGCTGTCGGCAACCGTGTATTCCTTCACCAAGCAGACCGAAAGCACGGTGGTGATCTCGCCACGGCATCTGAACAGCAACGATAACGTGCTGATCATCGATGACTTCCTGGCCAACGGCAAAGCGTCGCAGGCGCTGATTTCCATCATCCAGCAAGCCGACGCCAAAGTGGCCGGGCTCGGCATCGTGATTGAAAAGTCCTTCCAGGGCGGCCGTGCCGAGCTGGATGCGCTGGGCTATCGCGTAGAGTCCCTGGCGCGAGTGGAATCGCTGGCCGGTGGCATGGTGACCTTCAAGTAAGGCTCAGTCCGTCACACCGAGCGCACGCAAGCGTCGATACAAAGTGCGCTCGCTCAAACCCAGCTCCCTGGCCAGTTCGCTGCGTGAACCCTTGAACACGCTCAGCGCATGGGCCAGTTGCTCCAGCCCGTCGTCCTTGCGGCGATAGCCCGGCAAGCCGGATTCGGCACGGCCCTGCACTTGCGCGGGCAAATCCTCGACGCGGATGATCCCGTCGTCGGTAAACAGCCGGGCGCGCTCCAGGATATTGCGCAGTTCGCGAATGTTGCCGGGATAACCGTACAGGCAAAGCTGTTTCATCGCCGCCGGATCGATGCGCGGCACAACGCCTTGCGCCGAACGCTGCAACAGGCTGTCGATCAGCAGCGGCAAGTCCTCGCTGCGCTCGCGCAAGGCGGGCAGGCGGATCGGAAAACCGCTGATGCGATAGAACAGGTCCTGGCGGAAACTGCCTTCGGCGACCATTTCCTGAAGTGGCTTGTGGGTGGCGCAGACCAGTCGGAAGTCGGAGTGCACGGTCCTCAAACTACCGACGGGCCGAAAGCTGCCGGACTCGATCAGCCGCAACAGCTTGACCTGCATGGCCAGCGGCACTTCGCCGATTTCATCGAGAAACAGCGTGCCGCCATGGGCAGCTTCGGCCAGACCGGTCTTGCGTTGCAACGCACCGGTGAAGGCGCCTTTCTCGTAGCCGAACAGTTCGCTTTCCAGCAAGGTTTCCGTCAGCCCGGTGCAATCGACCACCACCAGCGGACCATTGACCCTTGAACTGCTGGCATGCAGGGCGCGGGCGAACAGTTCCTTGCCGGTGCCCGACTCGCCCTGAAGCAGGACCGGAATCTGCGCCGGCGCGGCGCGCTGCAGCTCGGCCAGCACCCGCTTGAAAGCGGGCGAGCGCCCCACCAGCCCATGTTGCTGCGGCAGGACCGAAGCTACGGCTACGCTGCTCAGCCGCTCGACATAGGCAATCACTGCGCCGTTGTCGTCGAGTATCGGCCGCAACTCCACATCCACATGTTCGGGACCGCGTGGCGTATGGTGAATATGCAGCAGTCGTTCCGGCAGACGGGTTTCATGGGCCTTGCGCATCGGGCAGTGCTCGCCGGCCTGATCGCAGGGCACGGCGAACTGATGGGAAACCCGATAGCACTTCTCGCCGACATGCGGCCGGCCCTCGACGCCGAACTGGCGCTGATAGGCCGTGTTGGCAGCAATGATGTTGTAGTGCGTGTCCAGGACGATGGTTGGCCGCTCGTCATGCTCAAGGTACGACACCAGGGATTGCATCTGACTGCCGGGAAACTGGCTGGCGATAAGTGACATGGGCGCTCCTGCTGATTCTGCGCACAGAGTAACCCGGTTGACTGCCAGAGACTGCCAATCACTGCCACCCGACTGCCAGAAACTGGCAGTCCATGCAGATTGGCAGAGTCCGCAACGCTCTGCTCAACTGATCAGGATCAAGCATTCATTGGGCAATTCGTCCACCTGACCGATTGGCATGCTTATTGGAATGAATACAGCAGACTGCCAATCGCTGCCTGCCTGCGCTTGTGTGGGTGACAGCCATTTACAGCCATGGGGACACAGCAATGATCATTGGGGAAAGGCTGTACATCGAAGCACTCTTCGACAGCCATACATGGACTGTCAGCTATCTGCTGATGGACCTTGTCGAGCGGCAATGCGCGCTGATCGACAGCGTGCTCGATTACGACCCGAAGTCCGGGCGCACCCGCACCGACTCGGCCGACCGCCTGATCGAGCGGGTCAAGGCGCTGAATGCATCGGTGCAGTGGATACTGGAAACCCACGTGCATGCCGACCATGTTTCTGCCGCGCCTTACCTGAAGCGGCAACTGGGCGGACAGATCGCCATCGGCAGCCATATCACCGCAGTACAGAAGGTGTTTGGCGAGCTGTTCAACGCGCCGCCGGACTTTGCCCGCGACGGCACTCAGTTCGATGCGCTACTGGATGACGATGCCGTGTTTGCCATCGGCGCGCTTCAGGCCCGCGCCCTGCACACGCCCGGCCACACCCCTGCCTGCATGACATATATGGTGCAGATCGGCGACGAAACTGTCGCGTTCGTCGGCGATACCCTGTTCATGCCCGATTACGGTACGGCCCGCTGCGACTTTCCCGGTGCCGATGCGCGCACGCTGTATCGCTCCATCCAGAGGATTCTGAGCCTGCCGCCAGAAACCCGGCTATTCATGTGCCATGACTACCTGCCCAATGGCCGCGAACTGCAATACATGACCAGCGTCGGCGAACAGCGCGCCCACAACATCCATGTGCATGAAGGTATCGACGAAGACGCCTTTGTCAGCATGCGCGAAGCCCGCGATGCAACTCTGGAAATGCCGGTCCTGATGCTGCCGTCGGTGCAGATCAACATGCGCTGCGGGCACTTTCCCGAGCCGGAAGACAACGGCATCCGCTACCTGAAAATCCCGCTTAACGTTCTTTGAATCGCTGCCTGCGTGTGGAAAACCTGCCATGAGCCTGACCAACCCCTTCCACCAGATACTGATCGTCGGAGCCGGTGCTGCCGGACTCGCGACCGCTGCGAGCCTGCTGGCCCGTGATGCCTCGCTGGACATCGCCATCATCGATCCGGCTGACACGCACTATTACCAGCCGGGCTGGACGCTGGTCGGTGCGGGCGTGTTCACGCCGCAATCGACCGCGCGCAGCATGGCGTCGCTGATCCCCAAGGGCGTGCAGTGGATCAAGGCCGCCGTGGCCGGCTTCGAGCCCCACAGCAACAGCGTGACGCTGGAAGACGGCCGCACTGTCGGCTACCGGCAACTGGTGGTCTGTCCCGGCCTGAAGCTGGACTGGGCCGCCATCGACGGTCTGCCGGAAACTCTCGGCAGCAACGGGGTTACCTCCAATTATCGCTGTGACCTGGCGTCCTACACCTGGGAGCTGGTTCAGGGACTCAAGGCCGGGCAGGCGCTGTTCACCCAGCCGCCGATGCCGATCAAATGCGCCGGCGCGCCACAGAAGGCCATGTATCTGTCCTGCGATCACTGGCTAAGATCCGGCCATCTGGCGCAGATCAACACCCGCTTCTACAACGCCGGGGCCGTGCTGTTCGGCGTGCCGGAGTATGTGCCCGCCTTGATGAAATACGTCGAGCGCTACGCCATCGACCTGCAGTTCGGCCAGCGGCTGGTAGCGGTCAACGGCCCGGCCAGACGCGCCACGTTTATCCAGACCCGAGCCGACGGCAGCAGCCAGACCATCGAGCAGGATTTCGACATGCTGCATGTGGTGCCGCCCCAGACCGCACCGGATTTCATTCGCTCAAGCCCACTGGCCGATGCGGCAGGCTGGCTGGATGTCGACCCGGCGACCCTCAGGCACCGCTCGTTCGGCAATATTTTCTGCCTGGGCGACGCCACCAACACCAGCAACGCCAAGACCGCGGCAGCCGCCCGCAAACAGGCACCGGTGGTAGCCACTAACGTGCTAGTGGCGCTGGGCCGCGCAAAGCAACAGGCGGTCTATGACGGCTACGGCTCCTGCCCGCTCACCGTCGAACGCGGCAAGATTGTGCTGGCCGAATTCACTTATGGCGGCAAGGTCGCACCGAGCTTTCCGCTCTGGCTGTTCGATGGCCGTCAGCCGACACGCCTGGCCTGGTGGCTGAAAGAGCGCGTGCTGCCACCGCTCTACTGGCACGGAATGCTCAAAGGCCGCGAATGGCTGGCAAGGCCGCAAGTGGTTGTCAGCGCCCATGGATGAGCATCAACTGCTCGGTGCAGGTCTGGGTGCGATCATTGGTGCAGTGCTGGCGCTGACCGGCGCAGGCGGAGGGATTCTGGCCGTGCCGCTGCTGGTGTTCGGGCTTGGGCTGTCGATGGTCGAATCTGCGCCCATCGGCCTGCTGGCCGTGGGCCTGGCAGCGGCGCTCGGCGCCATTCTGGGTTTGCGCCAGGGCATTGTCCGCTACCGGGCCGCGCTGTATATCGCCGGAATCGGCGTCCTCATGGCGCCATTGGGCCTGTGGCTTGCCCACCGTGTACCCAATACACCGCTGCTGCTGATCTTCTCCGTCGTGATGCTCTATGCCTGTGGGCGGATTTTCATCAAGGCCAGCCACGAGTTGAAGCACGGGCCGCCAACCTGTCGTCAGGAAGTCTTGCCGTGTGTGCTCAACCCACTACGAGGCCGGTTACGCTGGACCATGCCCTGCATCCGGGCGCTGACGCTGACCGGCATGACCTCGGGCCTGCTGTCGGGTTTGCTGGGCGTGGGCGGCGGTTTTGTCATCATCCCGGCACTGACCCGCTACAGCGACCTGAACCTGAAAAGCGTGGTCGCCACCTCACTGGCAGTCATTGCGCTGGTATCGACCGGCAGCGTTATCAGCGCATCGCTGGCGGGCGTGATGCACTGGGCTGTCGGCGCACCGTTCGCCGCGGGAGCCATTATCGGCCTGCTAGGCGGCAGACAGGTTTCCCGCTACCTTGCAGGTCCTCGCTTGCAGCAACTGTTCGCCATCGCCGGGTGGGTTGCCGCAGCCATGCTCATTTCAGCACCCTGGCTTGAAAGGACGATCGCAATGGTTATCGACTGGCTTCACTTCACGCCCTGGTCGGCACTTGCCGGGGGCCTGCTGATCGGACTGGCCGCCAGCCTGTTCGTGCTGGCCAACGGACGCATCACGGGCATCAGCGGCTTGCTGGGCAGCCTGTTGCAGTCCGGCGAAGGCCGTACCGAAAAAGCGCTGTTCCTTGTCGGCCTGCTGCTGGCGCCGCTGATCTGGGGACTGTTCAGCGTGCTGCCTGCAATGTCGTTTGATATTTCATGGCCCGGCCTGATCGTGGCCGGCCTGCTGGTCGGCATCGGCACCCGTTATGGCTCCGGCTGCACCAGCGGCCATGGCGTATGCGGCATCGCCCGCCTGTCGCCCCGCTCGATGCTGGCGACCGTGACTTTCATGCTGGCAGGCTTCAGCACCGTATTCATTATTCGGCACTTGTTGGGGAACTGAGCATGCGCAAATTCACCGCATTGCTGGCTGGCGTTCTATTTGGCATCGGCCTGTTGCTGGCCGGCATGACCAACCCCGCCAAGGTGTTGGGCTTTCTCGATATCGCCGGGCTTTGGGATCCGTCCCTGGCGCTGGTGATGGTCGGTGCGATCGCGGTGGCTTTCCTGCCGTTTCGCTGGGCCGGCAAACGCAGTCAGTCGCTGCTCGGCGCACCGATGCAACTGCCGGTCAGCCGCTCGCTGGACAAGCGTTTGATCGGCGGCAGCCTGCTGTTCGGCGTCGGCTGGGGGATTGCCGGGCTGTGTCCGGGACCCGCCGTCGCCCTGCTGCTGACACTGCAGTGGCAACCACTGGTTTTCGTGCTCTCGATGCTGGCGGGCATGTTGATATTCCGGGCCCTGGAAAACCGCTCAAAGCGCTGATTCGACCGAACTCTGCAAGCCGGCCAGCAACAGACGCTGATACAGCTCTTCGCGCAGGCCTTCGGGCTGATCGAGTTGCATGCGCTGCAGGTGCGCGGCATAAGCCGAAGGCTCGGGCGCATCCAGGGTGGCCTTGCCCAGTTCCAGAAGTTCGGTGAGCTTGAATTTGCTCTTGAGCCAGTTCAAGGCCCGCAACAGATCGCGCTCCTGCGAGGTGAAGTCGCAGCCCAGCGGGTATTCGGTGAACAACGCCGGGTAACGGGATGCGATGTCCTGCAAACGTGCGGGCGTGTTCTGGGTAAAGCGCGGATCGAGATGAAAATCCTTCGGCAGCTTGCCGGCTTTTTGCGCCTGCTCGATCAGGCCGCTCTGAAAGCGCGAGTCACTGATATTCAGCAGGCGCTCGATCACCGTGGCATCGGTCTGGCCACGCAGGTCGGCAATACCGTATTCGGTCACGACGACATCGCGCAAATGGCGCGGAATGGTCGTATGACCATACTCCCAGACAATATTGGAACTGACCTCGCCACCCGACTCACGCCAACTACGCAGGATCAGGATGGAACGGGCGTCTTGCAGTGCATGCGCCTGGGCCACAAAGTTGTACTGGCCGCCAACCCCGCTGAGCACTCGCCCGTCTTCCAGTTGGTCGGAAACGGCAGCCCCCATCAGGGTCATGGTAAAGGCGCTGTTGATAAAGCGCGCATCGCGACGTTGCAGGCGCTTGAGCTCTTCATTGCCGTACAGCTCGTTGATGTAGCTGATGGCGGTCATGTTGAACTGTGCCAGCCGCTCGGCCGGCAACTCACGCAAGCGCTCATAAAAGCTCAGCGGCCCCAGGAAGAAGCCGCCGTGCAGCACCACGCCATTGGGGTGAGCACTCTCGTCGAGGGTGCCGAGGTTGGCCAGCCGTTGCAGCTCGGCATCGGCATACACCTTGCGCCGGATAATTCCGGCATCAGCCAGCACCAGCAGCCCGTTGACGAACATCTCGCTGCATCCGTACAACCCGTTGGCAAACGGCTGAACGCCGCCTTCGCGGTCGATCATGGTTTGCCAGTTGCTCATGTTCAGCTCGGCCAGCAGCCCGCGATAGGTTTCGTTATTGGCCTGGCGAGCCAACAAGGCGGCAGTCAGCGCATCGCCCATGGAGCCGATGCCGATCTGCAGGGTGCCGCCATCGCGCACCAGGGTACTGGCATGCAGACCGATGAAATGGTCCTGAAAGCCCACCGGCATATTCGGAGTCGAGAACAGCACGCTGCGCTCTTCCTCCTCCAGCAGCAAATCGAAAGCCTCGACATCCAGCTCCGAATCTCCCGGCATATACGGCAGATCGGCATGGACCTGCCCCAGCAGCAGAATCGTCTCGCCCGCAGCCCGTCGCCTGGCGATCATCGGCAGCAGGTCGAGGGTCACGTCAGGGTTGCAGCTCAGGCTGAGCTTGCCGGGCTGCCGCTCATCGCGGGCCACCAGTTGGCCGATGAGGTTCAGGCCGCTGGCGTTGATATCCCGCGCTGCATGGCTGTAATTGCTGCTGATATAGCTCTGCTGGGCCGCATCGCTATTGAGCAGGCTGCCCGGCTGCATGAAGAACTGCTGGATGTGAATGTTCGGCGGCAGGTTGTCACGGCGTAGCGCAGCCAGAAAATCCAGCTCCGGATAATCGCCGAACACCCGCTCCAGAAACGGCTCCAGAAACCGCGCCTGCAATCCCTCGCCTGCCGTCGGCCGCCCCAGGCTCAAGGCGGTGTAGATCGTCAGTTGCCGCTCGGGAAGCTGTTGGATGCGCTCGTACAGCGCATTGACGAACCGGTTGGGCTTGCCCAGCCCCAAAGGCATGCCCATATGAATGTGCTCGGGCAACTGCGCGAGCACATGATCGACGGCTTGCTCGATGGAACAGGACTGCGGCATCCGAACTCTCCGGGATTGTGACGAGATGGAGGTTGGACCTTGTTCAGGGAATAGCGTTGCGCGCCTGGGGTGGATTTCTTGCACATGCCTGAAAATCAGGAATGTGCAACGACTCTGGCCTGCAGTTCCACCCCCATGGCACGCATCACCTTGATAATGGTATCGAAGCGCGGCTTGGCGCCCGGCGCAAGCGCCTTATAAAGGCTGGCACGCCCCAGACCCGAATCTCTGGCAATCTGCGCCATACCACGTGCTTTCGCCACATGACCAACGGCACGTATCAGTTCATCGGTGTCGCCTTCGGCCAGAACCTGGGTAAGGTATTCGGTTATTGCTTCATCGCTGTCCAACAGTGATGCCATGTCAAAAGGCACGAGGATCTCATTCATCATCAAACCTCCTTAGCCATTGTTTTGGCCCGCTTTATATCGGCAGGCTGGGTTGATTTATCGCCTCCCACCAGAAGAACGATGAGCGTCCTGTCGCGAGTCGTAAAATAGACACGGTAGCCAACACCTACATCTACGCGCATTTCGGAAACACCTTCTCCGATTGGCTTCACATCGCCAAGATTACCCCCCACTGGCCCGTTCGATGCGCCGGGCAATGGCGATTTTTGCGCGTATATCACGCAAGGCTGCATGCCATGAAGCAAAGGTTCTGGTTTGCTGAACGATATAAGTCATGGCACAAGTGTATCCATATGGAGACAAAAGTATCATGAAATACTGTAAGAAAGTCTGCCGTTCAGCTTCTGGCTCTCATCACCCACAAAAAAGCCGCCGAGGCTCAGGCTTCCACGGCGGCTTGATGTGCAGCGTACGGCTTACTTGAGGCCGGACATTTTTTCGATGGCGCCCTTGAGTTCGGCATCGGAACAATCGCCGCAGGTGCCTTTGGGTGGCATGGCGTTGAGGCCGGTGATGGCCTTGGCCAGCAGGCCGTCCAGGCCGCCTTCTTTCTTGGCGCGTTCTTCCCAGGCGGCTTTGTCGCCGATCTTTGGCGCATTCAGCAGGCCAACGCTGTGGCAGGCCGTGCAGTGTTTGGCGATGACATCATCGGGAGATTTCGCGCTGCCGCCAGCGGCGGATGCCGTGACTGCCATACCTGCGCATTCCTTACCTTGAACACAGACCTGCCCGACTGGCTCAAGTCGCTTGGCAATTTCATCATTCGTCGCTGCCTGAGCGTTGAATGCCCAAAAAGCCAACATGGCAGCCACTGCCAGTATCTTGTTTATCAGGTTCACGCTTACACCCTCATGGTGACTAATCACGCCCGCGACCACGGTCTGGCAGGCTGGCGAATTATAGCGACTAGCCCTTTGCCCCGAAACACCCCTACAAGAAGAATGGTTATTAACCTGCCTGCTCGTTTGAGGTGTCTCTGGCCAGCCAGCCCGCGTACATGAGGCGATTGCGTACTTTCTGATTAAAAATTGGCCGGGGTGGCTGCGCTGATTAGTCGCGCCGGCACATCGAACGGATTGCGGAATCGATGCGGTCTGGTGCTCTCGAAATAGTAGCTGTCGCCAGCTTCGAGGATGTAGGTGTCCAGACCGACGACCAGTTCCAGCCGTCCCTCGACCAGAATTCCGGTTTCCTCGCCTTCGTGGACCAGCATTTCTTCACCGGTATCGGCGCCCGGGGGATAGATTTCGTTGAGAAAGGCGATGGCCCGGCCGGGATGCGACTTGCCGACCAGTTTCATGGTCACCGCGCCGTCGGAAATATCGATCAACTCGCTGGCCTTGTAGACCACCTGGGCAGGATTTTCGGGCTCAAGCTCTTCGGAAAAGAACTCGACCATGGACATGGGAATACCGCCGAGCACCTTGCGCAGAGAGCTGATCGAGGGGCTGACGCTATTTTTCTCGATCATGGAAATGGTGCTGTTGGTCACACCGGCCCGCTTGGCGAGTTCACGCTGGGACAGGCCCTTGAGCTTGCGAATGGATTGCAGTCGTTCACCGACGTCCAATGCGGCATTCCCCCTGATTCGGTAAGGTTAAAGTCGAGATGGACGCCATGATGGCAACAGCGTCAAGTATTTACAACACTTCGGACTTTTAACCTTATACCCCGCAGGATCAGCGGACTCAGTCTGGCGAATAGACCCGCGGCACGCGCCGCAGATTGCAGAAGATCTGGTAGGGAATGGTGCCGGCACGCGCCGCGACATCACTGGCCAGCACGTTCTTGCCCCACAGCTCGACCTGGCTGCCCAGCCCGGCCTGCGGCAGATCGGTGAGGTCCACGCAAAGCATGTCCATGGACACCCGCCCCAGCAGCTGGCTTGGCCGACCGTCGACCCACACCGGCGTGCCTGTCGGAGCCTGGCGTGGATAACCATCGGCATAACCCACAGCGACCACACCAATACGGGTCGGGCGCTCGGTGACAAAGAGCGCGCCATAGCCCACCGGCTCGCCAGCGGGCAGCTCACGCACGCTGATGACTTTCGATTCCAGGGTCATGACCGGCTGCAGGCGGTCGGCCAGCGCCTGAGGTTGGTCGAATGGCGTTGCGCCGTACAGCATGATGCCGGGGCGCACCCAGTCACTGGAGATATGCGGCAATCCCAGCACGGCAGGCGAGTTACGCAGGCTGACTTCGGCCATCAGGCCCTGACGGGCGGCCTCGAATACCGCCACCTGCTCATCGCTTCGAGCACAAGCCAGTTCGTCGGCACGTGCGAAGTGGCTCATCAGGACGATCTTTGCCACTTTGCCGCTCGCCAGCAGACGCTGGTAAGCGGCCTGATATTCGGACGGATGCAGGCCCACGCGATGCATGCCGGTATCCAGCTTGAGCCAGACGGTCAGCGGCTTGCCGATACTGGCCTTTTCGATGGCTTCCAGTTGCCACAGAGAATGCACGACGAACCACAGGTCATGCTCGACGATCAGCGCCAGCTCGTCGGCCTCGAAAAAACCTTCCAGCAACAGGATCGGCGCAGCAATACCTGCCGCGCGCAGCTCAAGCGCCTCTTCGATGCAGGCCACGGCAAAACCGTTGGCCTCGGCTTCCAGCGCCTGTGCCACGCGCACCGCGCCATGCCCATAAGCGTCGGCCTTGATGACGGCAAGCGCCTTGGCACCGGTTGTTTCGCGGGCCAGTCGGTAATTGTGACGCAGGGCTTGCAGATCAATCAGGGCGCGGGATGGACGCATGGCAAAAAATTCTGAGGTAGGAAAATTAAAACGGCTTATGTAGCCATGCACAGGAGTCACGCCCGTGCAGGAGCGAATTCATTCGCGAAGAAACCCACCTCGTCCATCCCTGACGTATGCGTTTCTATCTGCGCGAATGAACATAGCCTTTGGTTATGGCAATGCAGCGACCACTGACAGCTCGACCAGAATCTCCGGCTCGCACAGCCTGGCCTCGACCGTCGCACGCGCTGGGGCGACACCTTTTGGCAGCCATTTGTCCCAGACGCTGTTCATGCCGGCAAAATGAGCATCGATGTCTTTCAGGTAAATCGTGACGGACAGGATACGGCTTTTGGTAGTACCCGCCAGGTCCAGCAAGCGCTCGATGCTGTCGAGCGTTTCCTGGGTCTGCTGTTCGATTCCGGCCGTCATGTCATCGCCCACCTGCCCCGCAAGATAAACGGTGCCATTGTGGACGACGATCTGACTCATGCGCTCATTGGTGAGCTGGCGCTGGATTGACATGTTGTGCGTTCTCCCTGGTACTGCCGTAACGAGAAATATCGAGGCCTGCTGCGCTGATCTGCGGTTTTTCGCTGGCCATTAGGTCAGCCAGCAAACGCCCGGAGCCGCAAGCCATGGTCCAGCCCAGGGTTCCATGGCCGGTATTGAGGAACAGATTGCGCAATGGCGTTGCGCCCACGATCGGCGTGCCGTCCGGCGTGGTTGGCCGCAGCCCGGTCCAGAAACTGGCCTGGCTCAGATCGCCACCCCGAGGATAGAGGTCGTTGACGATCATCTCCAGCGTTTCGCGACGGCGCGGGTTGAGCGACAGGTCATAACCGGCGATTTCCGCCATGCCGCCCACCCGGATGCGGTTGTCGAAACGGGTGATGGCGACCTTGTAGGTTTCATCGAGAATGGTCGAGGTCGGTGCCATGTCCGCATCGGTGATCGGCACGGTCAGCGAATAACCCTTGAGCGGGTACACAGGAGCGCGGATCCCCAACGGCTTGAGCAATTGCGGCGAATAGCTGCCCAGCGCCAGCACGTAGCGATCCGCAGTTTCGAGTTTGCCGTCGATCCACACACCCTTGATGCGGTCACCGTCCTGCTCAAGACGCTCGATGGATTGCCCGTAACGGAACTCGACGCCCAGTTGCACGGCCATTTCCGCCAGGCGGGAAGTGAACAACTGGCAATCACCAGTCTGGTCGTTGGGCAGGCGCAAGGCGCCGCTCAGAATATTGGTGACGCCGGCCAGAGCCGGTTCAACCCGGGCAATGCCTTCGCGGTCCAGCAGCTCATAGGGCACACCGGATTGTTCGAGGACGGCGATGTCCTTGGCGGCGTTGTCCAGTTGCTCCTGGGTACGGAACAACTGGGTCGTGCCCAGGCGGCGGCCTTCGTAGGCGATACCGGTTTCGACGCGCAGTTCGTCGAGGCAGTCGCGGCTGTACTCGGACAGTCGCACCATGCGCTCCTTGTTCACCGCATAGCGGCTGGCGGTGCAGTTGCGCAGCATCTGCGCCATCCACAGGTACTGATCGATATCGGCAGTAGCCTTGATCGCCAGCGGTGCATGGCGCTGCAGCAGCCATTTGATCGCCTTGAGCGGCACACCGGGCGCAGCCCACGGCGATGCGTAGCCTGGCGACACCTGACCGGCGTTGGCAAAACTGGTTTCCATGGCAACGGCGGGCTGACGGTCAACCACAGTTACCTGAAAACCTGCACGCGCCAGATAGTAGGCACTGGTCGTACCGATCACACCACTACCAAGGACCAGAACACGCATGTCGATGACCTCATCGCGGATATCCGCTGACATTTGAAGTTTTAAGCAGGAATGTGCGCAGTATATTGACCATCGAGCAGTGTATCTCACTGTATAAGTACGTATATTCGGGGGTAATTCTCGACAAAGAACGTTTTCGTAGAGGGGAAATTGCCTGTGCGTACGCAACACCAGTCAAAACGCGAGCTGGACAAGATTGACCGCAACATCCTGCGCATCCTTCAGGCAGACGGACGCATCTCCTTCACCGAGCTTGGCGAACGGGTCGGATTGTCCACCACGCCTTGCACCGAGCGGGTTCGCCGGCTGGAGCGTGAAGGCATCATTCTGGGCTACAACGCCCGCCTCAACCCGCAACACCTCAAGGCCAGCCTGCTGGTATTCGTGGAGATCAGCCTGGATTACAAATCGGGCGACACCTTCGACGAGTTCAGGCGTGCGATCCTGAAATTGCCGCACGTGCTGGAGTGCCATCTGGTGTCGGGCGACTTCGACTATCTGGTCAAGGCGCGCATCTCGGAAATGGCGTCATACCGCAAACTGCTGGGCGATATCCTGCTCAAGCTGCCGCACGTGCGCGAATCCAAGAGCTATATCGTGATGGAAGAAGTGAAGGAGAGCCTGAACCTGCCGATCGCAGATTGAAAAGCGGGAGCAATTACACCAGTACCTGGCGTGTCGAGGCCATGTATTCATGGATCTGTTTCTCGACCCGCGGGTGGATCAGCTCGACAGGTCGCCGGCCATTGGGACATGGCAGGGCTGGCGTGGTGCCGAACAGGCGGCAGATCAGCGGGCGTTCGTCATACACGGTGCAGCCATTGGGACCGAGATGCACGCAGTTCAGCTCGTTCAGCGCCGCTTCCTGCTCGGCGGCAGTCTTGCGCGGCAAACGCGACATTTCCTCCGGTGAAGTGGTCACCGGGCCACAGCAATCGTGGCAACCCGGCACGCACTCGAACGAGGGAATCTCACGCCGCAGATCGCGGATTTTCTGACGGTTGCAGCTCATTGAAACGACCACTCGGACACAATGCCGCGATTTTGCCTCAGTTGGCATGCGCATGACAGCGGCTTATCCTCCCAGCAGATTTCACACACCACCAACAGGATGACTGCATGAACGCCCGCGTTCACTACAACCAGCACGCCGCCTCTTATTACGCCGCCAGCAGCCATCCCCAGCCGGATCATCCGGCGCTGCAAGGCGAACTGACGGTGGACGTGTGCGTGGTTGGCGGCGGGTTTTCCGGGCTCAACACTGCCATCGAACTGGCCGAGCGCGGCTTGAGCGTTGCCTTGCTCGAAGCGCGCAAGATCGGCTGGGGCGCCAGCGGGCGCAACGGCGGACAACTGATCCGTGGGGTCGGTCACGATGTCGAGCAGTTCACCTCGGTCATCGGTCAGGACGGCGTACGCCAGCTCAAGCTGATGGGCATAGAAGCAGTCGAAATCGTCCGCCAGCGGGTGGCGCGCCATAACATCGCGTGCGATTTGAAATGGGGTTATTGCGACGTCGCCAACAAACCGCGCGATCTGGCCGGTTTCGCTGAAGATCTTGAAGAGTTGCGCGGCCTGGGCTACCGCCACAGCCTGCAACTGCTGCAAGCGGAGCAGATGCACAGCGTCGTGGGTTCGGATCGTTACGTCGGCGGCCTGATCGACATGGGCTCAGGCCATCTGCATCCCCTGAATCTGGCACTCGGCGAAGCCGCCGCCGCTCAAGCGCTGGGCGTTCGGCTGTTCGAGCACTCAAACGTGACGCGCATCGACTATGGTCCGCAGGTCACGGTGCACACGGCTTCAGGGACGGTGCAGGCCAAGACGCTGGTGCTGTGCTGCAACGCCTACATGAATGACCTGAACCCGGAACTCGGCGGCAAGGTGCTACCTGCTGGCAGCTACATTATTGCCACCGAGCCATTGAGCCCGGCACAGGCCGCCGGACTGATACCGCAGGACATGGCGATCTGCGACCAGCGGGTAACGGTGGACTACTACCGGCTCTCCGCCGACCGCCGTCTTCTGTTCGGCGGCGCCTGCCATTATTCCGGGCGCGACCCGCAGGACATTGCCGCCTACATGCGGCCCAAGATGCTGGAGGTCTTTCCGCAACTGGCCGACGTGAAGATCGATTATCAATGGGGTGGAATGATCGGTATCGGTGCCAACCGTCTGCCGCAGATCGGCCAGCTCAAGAGCCAGCCCAATGTGTTCTACGCCCAGGCCTATGCAGGCCACGGCCTGAATGCCACTCACCTGGCAGGCCGGTTATTGGCCGAAGCCATCGCCGGTCAGCACAGCGATGGCTTCGAGCTGTTTGCCCGCGTCCCGCACATGACCTTCCCCGGCGGCAAGTATCTGCGTTCGCCACTGCTGGCGCTGGGAATGCTCTGGCACCGGCTGCAGGAACTGCGCTGAACTCAGGACCTCCAGAAAGGCTTCATGGCTTCAGCGTTAGCCTGTTGGGCGTCGAGCCCGATGTCGCGAAGCTGATCGTCGGTCAGCCTCATCAATGCGCGGCGTGAAGCCAGACGGTGGCAGTACAGCGCCCAGCGGCTCATGCCCGGCTGTGAATGGGTCGCGGTCTTGAGCGACTTTCTCTCTTCACGTTTCTGGCTGTGAGGCGCTGTCCGCACATCGCTGAGCCCGTTCATGGTCAATTCCTCCATCACGTTGGGTGTGATGCCATGATGGAGCGTCCCGGAAAACCATTACAGATCCAAAATCCATTATTTATTTCCATACAGATAGAGCAAAATTGGCACTGAATGCTATATTTTTGCTCAATCTGTATTGCTTTCCCGGACAGCCACTTTCAAGAGTACGCCATGACGCTCTACGTCAACCTTGCCGAACTGCTGGGCTCACGCATTGAAAACGGCTTCTATCGCCCCGGCGACCGGCTGCCGTCGGTGCGGGCGCTGAGCCTGGAACATGGCGTCAGCCTGAGCACCGTGCAACAGGCGTATCGCGTGCTGGAAGACAGCGGGCTCGCGGCTCCGAAACCCAAGTCCGGCTATTTCGTGACCGCCAACCGTGAAGCGCCGGCACTCCCGGCGGTGGGTCGGCCGACGCAACGTCCTGTGGATATCTCCCAATGGGAACAGGTCCTCGACCTGATTCGCGTCTCGCCTGCACATGCCGTTACCCAACTGGGGCGCGGCATGCCGGATATCAGCAGCCCGACCCTCAAGCCGCTGCTACGCTCCCTGAGCCAGTTGAGCCGCAGGCAGAGCATGCCTGGCCTGTATTACGACAATATCCATGGCATCCATACACTTCGCGAACAGGTTGCACGCCTGCTGCTGGATTCAGGCTGCAACCTGACCGCCAACGACGTGATCATCACCACCGGCTGCCACGAAGCCTTGTCGGCGAGTATTCGTGCCATCTGCGCGCCGGGCGATATCGTCGCCGTGGACTCGCCCAGCTTCTTCGGCGCCATGCAGACCCTCAAGGGACTGGGCATGAAGGCGCTGGAAATCCCCACCGATCCGGTCACCGGGATCAGCCTCGAAGCACTGGAACTGGCGCTGGAACAATGGCCGATCAAGGCCATACAGTTGACGCCCAGTTGCAACAATCCATTGGGCTACGTGATGCCCGAAGCGCGCAAACGAGCGCTGCTGACCCTGGCGCAGCGCTTCGATGTGGCGATCATCGAAGACGATGTGTATGGCGACCTGGCGTTCAATTACCCGCGCCCGCGCTCGATCAAGTCCTTCGACGAAGACGGTCGCGTGTTGCTGTGCAGTTCGTTTTCCAAGACGCTGGCGCCGGGGCTGCGCGTCGGCTGGGTCGCGCCGGGACGCTATCTGGAGCGCGTGCTGCACATGAAATACATCAGCACCGGCTCGACGGCGCCGCAACCGCAAATGGCGATTGCCGAGTTCATCCAGGGTGGGCACTACGAACCGCATCTGCGGCGCATGCGCATGCAATACCAGCGCGGACGCGACCAGATGATCGATTGGGTCATGCGTTATTTCCCAGAAGGCACACGTGTCAGCCGGCCCCAGGGAGGCTTCATGCTGTGGGTAGAGCTGGCCGAGGACTTCGACACACTGCGCCTGAATCGCGCCTTGCTGGATCAGGAAGTGCAGGTTGCGGTGGGCAGTATTTTCTCGGCGTCCGGCAAGTACCGGAACTGCCTGCGCATGAATTTCGCTGCCAAACCGACAGCCGAAATCGAGAGCGCCGTGCGCAAGGTTGGCCAGATGATTGCGAAAATGAGTGCACAAACCGCCTGAGGCCTGAAAATCTTTCCGTCATTTCAGGGTCATAACGCATGCGAAAGCTGCCTGACGGACAATAGATTTGAAGAATTCATGGGCCATGCCCCTTTGCCTGCTGGTTGCGCTGTGCGTCAGTGGCTGCACTCACCTCAGCGTTCCCGACGAGCCGAGTCAGGCCCTGGCGCCTTCAAGTTCAGCGTTCGGACGCTCGATCCAGAACCTGGCGATGCCCCATGAGGGCCGCTCGGGCTTTCGTCTGTTGCCGGAAAGCAGCGATGCCTTCGCGGCCCGGGCCGAACTGATCCGCAACGCCAAAAGCAGCCTCGATCTGCAGTACTACATCGTGCATGACGGGCTCAGCACCCGCACGCTGATCGATGAACTGCTCAAGGCGGCGGATCGCGGGGTTCGCGTGCGGATCCTGCTGGACGACACCACCAGCGACGGCCTCGATCAGGCCATCGCCACCCTCGCCGCGCACCCGAACATTCAGATCCGCCTGTTCAACCCGCAGAACCTTGGCCGCGAGACCGGCGTGACCCGCAGTGTCGGCCGGCTGATGAACCTGTCGCGGCAACACCGGCGCATGCACAACAAACTGTGGCTGGCCGACAGCAGCGTGGCCATTGTCGGCGGGCGCAATCTGGGTGACGAGTACTTCGATGCCGAACCGAAACTGAATTTCACCGATATCGATATGCTCAGCGCAGGGCCGGTCGCCGAACAACTGGGGCACAGCTTCGACCAGTACTGGAACAGCACGCTGAGCAAGCCCATCGATGAGTTCATGTACTTTCTGCCCTCCGCCAGCGACCTGAGCAAGGCCCGCGAGCGACTGGCCGCCTCACTGGAAACCGCCCACCAGGAACACAAGGCGCTGTATGAACGGCTGATGGCCTACAAGACCAGGCCTCGCCTGCAAACCTGGCTCAACGAGCTGGTCTGGGCCCACAACCAGGCGTTATGGGACGCGCCGACCAAAGTGCTGGCGCGGGGAGAACCCGATCCGCATCTGCTGCTCACCACACAACTGGCTCCGGAACTGCTCAAGACCCATCAGGAACTGATGCTGATTTCCGCGTACTTCGTGCCGGGCGAAGCCGGTCTGCTGTACCTCACCAACCGCGCCGATGCCGGTGTGTCGGTCAGCCTGCTGACCAACTCGCTGGAGGCCACCGATGTGCCTGCCGTGCATGGCGGCTACGCGCCCTATCGCAAGGCCCTGCTGGAACATGACGTGAAACTCTTCGAGCTGCGCCGCCAGCCCGGCGACACGCAAGGCAGCGGCAGCGGCCCGCATCTGTTCAAGAAACACTCATTCTTCACCAGCTCGGACTCCAGCCTGCACAGCAAGGCAATGATTTTCGACCGCCAGAAGATCTTTGTCGGCTCGTTCAATTTCGATCCGCGCTCGGTGCTGTGGAATACCGAAGTCGGCGTGCTGGTCGACAGTCCGCAACTGGCCGAAGAGCTGCGCGAACTGACCCTGCAAGGTATGGCGCCAAACCTGAGCTACGAAGTGAAGCTGGAGAATGGCCAGGTGGTGTGGGTCACCGAGGACAATGGCCAGATGCATACCCTGCACAAGGAACCGGGCGACTGGTGGCGCCGCCTGAATGCCTGGGTCAGCAAGGCCATTGGCCTGGAAAAGATGCTTTAAGCCGCCACCGGTTTCCCGCCAAAGGCATTGTTTTTCAAGGACAGAACCACCAGCCCCAATGCGCCGGCCGCCATCATCAGCGGCAAGGCATGACCACTGACCCATTGGCTGCCGGCCCCGGCAATCAGTGGCCCGAGCAGGCAGCCGATGCCCCACAGTTGAGCGACGTGGGCATTGGCGCGTACCAGGGCATCGTCGCGGTAGCGCTCGCCAATCAGGATCAGTGACAGGGTGAACAGGCCACCCGCACTGGCACCGAACAGCACCCATAACGGCCAGATCAGCACGCTGTCGATCAGCAACGGAATCAGCAGGCTGGACACCAGCAGGGCCACCGCACAACCCGAAAACAGCGAGCGACGTGAAACCCGGTCGGCCAGCATACCGATCGGCAACTGCAGCAACGCATCGCCGACCACCACGGTGCTGACCATCATCAGAGCGATTTCCGGCGTGAAGCCCTCGCGCAGGCAATAGACCGGCAACAGCGTGAGAATCAGCGCCTCGAAGGCGGCAAACAGCGAAACCGCCCAGGCGATGGCGGGCATGCCGCGGCAAAAGCCAAGCAGATCCTTGAAGGTCACGGCAAAGGCTTCGGTGGCAGGCGCACCGCTACGGCCCAGCAACAGCAAGGGCGAGCTGACCAACAGCGCGACCCCGATCCAGAAACCGTAATCGGCCTCGGTGCCGATCACGCCCAGCAGCAAAGGTCCGGCCAGTTGGCTCAGGGCGTAACAGCTGCCATACAACGCCACCAGACGGCCACGCAGACGCTCGATCACCAGTTGGTTGATCCAGCTTTCACCAAGAATGAAGACGATGGTCAGGATCACGCCAAGCATCAGGCGCAGAACCAGCCAGACCGGGTAATAAGGCAACAGCGCCAGCAGACCCACCGAGAACGCGCCAGCCCACAGGCACAGGCGCATCAGGTTGACCGTACCGAAATGTGCGGCCAGTCGACTGGCCAGCCCGGCACCGAGCAGAACACCAATAGCCGGCATCGCCGCCATGATCCCGATGGCAAACGTGCCATAGCCCCAGCCTTCCAGCCGCAATGACACCAGCGGCATGCTGACGCCCACCGCCAGGCCGACACTCAGGACCGAGGCCAGCACGGCGAAATAAGTACCCCAACGCATTTCCATGCTCCAGCGGGTTAAAGCTCACATCAGTACAGATCTGCAGGAACGGATTCATCCGCGAAAAGGCCAATACATCCGATAAATATTTATCGTCTGTAACGCCTTCTTCGCGGATGAATCCGCTCCTACCGTGCCCCCGTGGCTTCAAGGGGCGATATCTGCACGTTTTACAGTTTGATCCAGGTCGATTTCAGTTCGGTGTATTTATCGAACGCATGCAGCGACTTGTCGCGGCCATTGCCCGATTGCTTGAAGCCACCGAACGGAGACGTCATATCGCCGCCGTCATACTGGTTGACCCACACGCTACCGGCACGCAAGGCCTTGGCGGTCAGGTGCGCCTTGGACAAGTCGGCCGTCCACACCGCCGCCGCCAGACCATATTGCGTGTCGTTGGCGATCTGAATGGCTTCCTCGGCGCTGTCGAAGGTCAACACCGACAGTACTGGCCCGAAGATTTCTTCCTGGGCGATTTTCATCGCATTGTTCACGCCGTCGAAAATGGTCGGCTCGACATAAGTGCCGCCCGTTTCCTGCAGAGTGCGCTTGCCGCCCGCAACCAGCCTGGCACCGTCGGCGTGACCGGCCTCGATGTAAGACAGCACGGTATTCATCTGCTGGGTATCGACCAGCGCACCGACGGTGGTCGCCGGGTCCAGCGGGTTACCTGGCTTCCAGGCCTTGAGAGCTTCGATCACCAGCGGCAGGAAGCGGTCCTTGATGGAACGCTCGACCAGCAGCCGCGAACCGGCGGTGCAGACTTCGCCCTGGTTGAAGGCAATGGCGCTGGCAGCGGCTTCGGCTGCGGCCTGCAGATCCGGTGCGTCGGCAAAGACGATGTTCGGGCTCTTGCCGCCCGCCTCCAGCCAGACACGCTTCATGTTCGACTCGCCCGAATAGACCAGCAATTGCTTGGCAATCCTGGTCGAGCCGGTAAACACCACGGTATCCACATCCATATGCAAGGCCAGCGCCTTGCCGACCGTATGTCCGTGCCCCGGCAGTACGTTGAGCACGCCAGCCGGAATACCGGCCTCGATTGCCAGTTGCGCGATGCGGATGGCGGTCAGCGGGGACTTTTCCGAAGGCTTGAGAATCACCGAGTTACCGGTGGACAGCGCCGGACCCAGCTTCCAGCAGGCCATCAGCAACGGGAAGTTCCACGGCACAATGGCCGCCACCACACCCACCGCCTCGCGAGTCACCAGACCCAACTGGTTATGCGGCGTTGCAGCGACTTCGTCGTACAGCTTGTCGATGGCCTCGCCACTCCAGCTCAATGCCTGGGCAGCGCCTGGAATGTCGATATTGAACGAGTCGCTGATCGGCTTGCCCATGTCCAGGGTTTCAAGCAGGGCGAGTTCTTCGATGTGTTTTTTCAGCAGGCCGGCAAAGCGGATCATCGTGGCCTTGCGCTTGGTCGGCGCCAGACGC
Organism: Pseudomonas cichorii; assembly: GCF_003700275.1. Lineage (GTDB taxonomy): Bacteria > Pseudomonadota > Gammaproteobacteria > Pseudomonadales > Pseudomonadaceae > Aquipseudomonas > Aquipseudomonas cichorii_B. Next base: position 63,677 of record NZ_RBRE01000017.1, read on the forward strand.
GACCAGGCACCGGAATTGAATACGCTGCGAGCACTGTCTACGGCGCGCTGGGCGTCGGCGGCATCGCAACTGGCGACCTTGGCCAGCAACCGGCCATCGACCGGGCTCAGGCAATCAAAGGTAGCGTTTGAAACAGCGGCGGTGTATTCACCATTGATGAAGGCACGGCCTTCTATCTTCAGATCCTTGGCACGTTGTTCCCAGTCAGCATGAGTCAGAGTGGTCATACGCATGTCCTCCTTTGGTGGTATTGGGTGAGGCCTCAAGACAGTAAAGACTCGATCCCGAGTCTGTCAGTTCAGCCAAGCGCATTCGCCACCCTAAACCAGCGACCTGGCAAAACCAATATATTTGACAAAAATGGCCATTTCAGCGCCGATATGTTGATTTTATTAAACGATGATTTTCAGGGGCACGGCACTTATCGATAGCGGATGCCATCCAAACAACATCACTTTTCAACGCGAGGGGAAACCATGAGCATCGAGAGCATTGTCGACTTCAGCGAAGCTGCTACGACCGCAGAACACTATCGCCCTGCCCCCGAAAAAATCTTCAAGGGCGACCCGCAGCAGACCATCTACAACCACTACAACAGCCCGTGCGGACAGATGAATGCTGGCACCTGGGAAGGCTCGCCCGGTCAATGGCGGGTCAATTACACCGAGCATGAATATTGCGAGATCGTGCAGGGCGTTTCAGTGCTGCGCGATGAGGAAGGCCGTGCCAAGACCTTGCGGGCGGGCGACCGGTTCGTGATCCCGGCGGGTTTCAAGGGTACCTGGGAGGTTCTGGAAACATGCCGCAAGATTTATGTGGTGTTTGAGGCCAGGGATATAAACAAGTAACGTTTTTAGCCCCCCTGGAAGGGAGACTCTAGGGGCGTCCAATTCGGACATGAACTCATAAAGGACTATGAAAATGACTAACGAACAAATCACCCAGGCTCTGCAATATCTGGTCGGCACCCGCTACGTACCGACCATCAAGGCTTACATCGGCGAACTGACCGGCCGCACGCGCGTCCTGGGCGCTGGCGAGGTCAGCACCAAGGAATTCGATCTGAACCGCGTTCATGTCGGCGTCGATGGCGCTGGCCTGATCTCGGGCTTTACCTTCGGCTGATCCCACCGATCAAGCCTGTCGCAGGGCAAGCCACTTAAACGCCAGACACAAAAAAGCCCGCATCGCTGCGGGCTTTTTTGCAGGAGACAGAATCAATTACTTGATTTTGCCTTCTTTGTAGATCACGTGCTTGCGTACAACCGGATCGAATTTTTTGATTTCGATTTTGTCCGGAGTAGTACGTTTGTTCTTGTCGGTAGTGTAGAAGTGACCAGTACCGGCGCTCGAGATCAAACGAATCAATTCACGCATGATTATCTCCTTAGATTTTGCCGTCGCGGCGCAGATCAGCAAGCACAGCTTCGATGCCGCGCTTGTCGATGATACGCATGCCTTTGGCAGATACGCGCAGACGAACAAAACGTTTCTCGCCTTCAACCCAGAAGCGGTGATGCTGCAGGTTTGGCAGGAAACGACGACGGGTTTTGTTGTTTGCGTGGGAAATGTTATTCCCGGTTACCGGACCCTTACCGGTAACTTGACAGACTCTCGACATGCCTCAGCCCTCTAAAACCACATGCCCAACCCGGCATGGGTTGGCCGCTTAATCTCTCAGTCATTTGGCGCCAGGCGCCGCGTTTCTTTAAGGGTCTTACCGGCTACACCTACAGTGAAGGAACCGGGCCCCTAGAAAAGAGCGCTGCTTTATACCAGAAAGCCTTTGAAGCAACAACAAGCAATGTACTTCAAGCCTCAGGAATATCCCTTCTCACGCCTTGCACTCAAGCTATACGGGCATGCAGACAAATTGACCGCTCGTCGCACCATGACGATTGTTCTGGGCAGGCACATGGTCTAGGGTTAGTCCCTCACCAGACTGCGCCGGCAGATGGACCCTTTCTGAACAGGAATGTCGCCATGCGTCTTGCTGCAATACCTTTGTTATTCGCCCCACTGCTGTTCCCGGTCCTGGCTCAGGCCTCGAGCCTGGTGGTCTGCACCGAAGCCAGCCCCGAAGGCTTCGATGTCGTGCAGTACAACTCACTGACCACCACCAACGCCTCGGCCGATGTGCTGATGAACCGCCTGGTGGATTTCGATGCCAGGAGCGGCAAACTGGTGCCAAGCCTGGCCCAGGAATGGACCGTCTCCAGCGACGGGCGGACCTACGACTTCAAATTGCGCTCCGGGGTGAAATTCCATAGCACCAGCTATTTCAAACCGACCCGCGAACTCACCGCAGACGATGTGCTGTTCAGCTTCAAGCGCATGCTCGATCCACAGAACCCCTGGCACAAGGTTGCCCAGAGCGGCTTCCCGCACGCGCAGTCCATGCAGTTGCCGGCCCTGATCAAGAACATCGAGGCGCCAGACGCCCACACTGTGCGCTTTACCCTGAACCATGCAGACTCGACGTTCCTGGCGACCCTGAGCATGGGCTTTGCGTCGATCTACTCGGCGCAATACACCGATCAATTGTTGAAAGCCGGGACACCGGAAAAACTCAACAGCCAGCCCATCGGCACCGGGCCTTTTGTCTTCAAGCGCTTCCAGAAAGATGCCGTGGTGCGTTATGAGGCCAACCCGGATTACTTCGCCGGCAAGCCTGCCAGCGACACGCTGATTTACGCCATCACCACGGACGCCAATGTGCGCCTGCAAAAAATCCGCCGCGACGAATGCCAGATTGCCCTCTCGCCCAAGCCCCTGGATATCCAGGAGGCCAGCAAGGACTCGACGCTCAAGGTGGAAAAGAACGAAGCCTTCATGACCGCGTTCGTGGCGATCAACAGCCAGCATCCGCCGTTCGACAAGCCCGAGGTGCGGCAGGCGGTCAATCTGGCTTTCGACAAGACCAACTACCTGAAAACCGTATTTGAAGGCACCGCCGAGGTCGCCAACGGTCCTTATCCGCCCAATACCTGGAGCTACGCCAAAGAGCTGCCCGGTTATCCACACGACGTCGCCAAGGCCAGGGAACTGCTGGCCAAGGCCGGTCTGAAGGATGGTTTCAAGACCACTATCTGGACTCGTCCTTCCGGCAGCCTGCTGAACCCCAACCCAAGTCTGGGCGCGCAGTTGCTACAGGCCGACCTGAAGGAAATCGGCATCGACGCCGAGATCAAGATCATCGAATGGGGCGAACTGATTCGTCGCGCCAAGGCTGGCGAGCATGATCTGCTGTTCATGGGCTGGGCGGGCGACAACGGCGACCCAGACAACTTCCTGACGCCGCAATTTTCCTGCGCGGCCGTACAGTCGGGTACCAACTTTGCCCGCTATTGCGACAAAACTCTGGACAAGCTGATCAGCGACGGCAAATCCACCAGCGACCAGGCACAGCGCAGCAAGCTGTATCAACAGGCTCAGGCGCAGATCCAGCAACAGGCGCTGTGGCTGCCACTGGCCCACCCGACCGCCGCGACACTGACCCGCAAGGATGTAACGGGCTATGAAGTCAGCCCGTTCGGACGGCAGGATTTCTACAAGGTCAAGGTGCAATAGCCCTGTCGCGGGCAAAAACCCTCCCACAGATTGCATTCATCTTTTGGGAGGGCTTGCCCGCGGCAAAGCCTACACAAGCCCCAGTTCCACCATCGACAGCGGCTCCGCATCACCAATGATCACGTGATCCAGCACCCGTACATCGATCAGCGCCAGCGCCTGCTTCAGGCGTCTGGTCAGGTCGATATCGGCCTGGCTGGGGTCGGTGATCCCGGATGGATGGTTATGGCACAGAATCAGGCTGGCGGCGTTGTGGACCATGGCCCGTTTGACGACCTGGCGCGGGTGCACATACGCGGCGTTGATCGTCCCGTGAAACAGAATCTCGAAGGTCAGCACCCGATTCTTGCTGTCGAGAAACAGGCAACCGAAGACTTCATGCGCCTCCTGGCGGAGGATCGCCTTGAGGTATCTGCGCACCTGCAGAGGGCTTTCCAGAACCGAATCGCGACGCAAGGTTTCGGCCATGTGCCGACGCGCCATCTCCATCACTGCCTGCAACTGGGCGAATTTCGCCGGCCCAAGCCCCAGATGCGAGCTGAACATGCTCAGATCGCTCTCCAGCAGCGCTCTGAGGCTGCCAAATTGATTCAACAGATGACGCGCCAGATCTACAGCGCTTTTTCCGGCCACGCCGGTACGTAAAAAGATGGCTAACAACTCGGCGTCGGAAAGGCTTTGCGCCCCCGATGCCAGCAAACGCTCACGCGGGCGTTCAGACGCAGGCCAATTGCGAATACTCATAGCACCTCCATGTGTGTGGCGCCGCTGTTCCAGTGCGGTCGCTGTGCTATCTTAGCCCATCTTTTTTGCGCGGCGACCTGGCCTGGGGAGGCGTCATCGCTGTCGCGTATTCACTCGACCAAAAAGGCAGGCCTATGCAGCGGCTGTATCGAAAACGCATCGTTCTGGGCGTCGGCGGCGGCATCGCGGCCTACAAGAGCGCCGAACTGGTACGCCGGTTACGCGATCACGGCGCAGAAGTGCGTGTCGTCATGACCAAGGGCGGAGCCGAGTTCATCACCCCCCTGACCATGCAGGCCCTTTCCGGGCACCCCGTCCACATGGATCTGCTGGACCCCGCTGCCGAAGCTGCGATGGGGCATATCGAGCTGGCCAAGTGGGCGGACCTGATCCTCGTCGCACCGGCCACTGCCGACTTGATCGCTCGTCTGGCGCAAGGCATTGCCAATGACCTGCTGACCACCGTGGTGCTGGCGACCGACGCCACGGTCGCGATTGCCCCGGCCATGAACCAGGCCATGTGGCGCGACGAGTCGGTGCAGGCCAATACCCGGCTGCTCGAAGAGCGCGGCTTTCGCGTCTTCGGCCCGGCGTCCGGCAGCCAGGCCTGTGGCGACGTGGGTTTCGGGCGCATGCTCGAAGCCAACGATCTGGCCCAATGTGCCGCCGACTGCTTCCAGCGCCTGACCCTGACCGGCAAGCATGTGGTGATTACCGCGGGCCCGACGCAGGAAAACATCGACCCGGTGCGCTACATCACCAACCACAGCTCCGGCAAGATGGGCTTTGCCCTGGCCGAAGCCGCCGTGGAGGCTGGCGCACGTGTCACGCTGATTACCGGTCCGGTCAACCTGCCGACCCCGGATCGCGTATCGCGCATCGATGTGGTCAGCGCCCGCGACATGCTGGCCGCCTGTGAGGCCGCGATCCCCTGTGATCTGTTCATCGCCTCCGCTGCGGTGGCTGATTACCGCCCGGAAGTCATCGCCCCTCACAAACTCAAGAAAGATCCTACCAACGGCGACGGCCTGCTACTCCAGATGGTCCGCAACCCGGACATCCTGGCCACCATCGCCACGCGCCCGGATCGCCCTTTCAGTGTCGGCTTCGCTGCCGAGACCGAACACCTGCTCGACTATGCTGCACGTAAACTCAAGGACAAGAACCTCGACCTGATCGTCGCCAATGATGTGGCCAACCCCAGCATCGGCTTCAACAGCGAGGAGAACGCCTGCAGCGTGATCGACCGGGCGTTGCACGCAACGCTTTTCACCCAGACCAGCAAGGCCAAGATTGCCCGCCAACTGGTCACCTTTATCGCAGAACGCATGAATCAGGTTTAACTACGAATGCACGCTCTACAAGCCAAGATCCTCGACCCTCGCATCGGCAACGAATTCCCGCTTCCGGCCTACGCCACCACGGGCTCCGCCGGCCTGGACCTGCGCGCCATGCTCAAGGAAGACACCCTCCTCGAACCCGGCCAGACCCTGCTGATCCCCACCGGCCTGTCGATCTACATCGGTGATCCAGGCCTGGCGGCCATGATCCTGCCGCGCTCGGGTCTGGGCCACAAACACGGCATCGTGCTGGGCAATCTGGTCGGCCTGATCGACTCCGATTACCAGGGCGAGCTGATGGTTTCCTGCTGGAACCGCGGGCAGACCGCATTCAACATCTCGATCGGTGAACGCATTGCCCAACTGGTGCTGGTGCCGGTGGTACAGGCCCGCTTCGAGCTGGTCGAAGAGTTCGATGAAAGCCAGCGCGGCACCGGCGGTTTCGGTCACTCCGGCAGCCACTGATCGCTCGCTGTTCAGGAAGATCATCCCGTTTCAGGAAGATTCGCAGGAGGGTCGGGTGAAAGGCAGTCAAAACGTGTCAAAGCAATCGCTAACCGCCACCAACCCGCTTCCGGCGGCAAGCCTGCAAGGCTTGTTCCCCGGCCTCTTCCTGGCCATCGCAGGCCTGCTGTGCGCAGCCGTATTGATCTGGCTGGCGATATCGGGCAATCCTGTCCAGCAGGATCCGCTCACCCAGGCCTGGGGCAGTAGCCAGGCCTCGGCAGTCAATCTGGCTCTGAAGCAGATGAGCGCCGACACTCAGGCAGCGGCCTCCAACGGTGCGCTGGTACAAGCGCTGCAGAACAAGGACGCAACCGCTCTGGCGGCACTCCAGGGCCAGCTCAAGCATTGGGATGGCCTGATCGGCGCACGAATCGACCCCAAGGGCCTGAATGACGTCGATACCCAGGGCTCGCTGCCAGTGAGCTTTGCGACCCTGGACATGCTCAACGACGCCGCCCAGGGTCAGGTTGCAACTCCAGAAGCACGCAAGCTGGGCGAACGCTGGGTGATCTACAGCGCCGCCCCGGTCCGTGCCGATCCGACCCAGCCGGTCATTGGCACCCTGCTGCTGGCGTTCGACCCACAACGCCTGCTCAATACATTGCCGGTGATGCCTGCCGAGGCTGGCAAGGTCGTTCTCAGCCAGCAATTCGGCAGCGGACAGCAACAGATCTTCCTGCAACGCGGGGAAGCGGGCGGCGGCAAGCCCGTGAGTTTCGATACCGGCCATGCCAACTGGAAGCTCGAATTCACCCCCGGCTCATCACTGCAATCCTCACCTTCCCTGCTGCTTCTGCTACTGGCCGCGCTCATTGCCCTGGCTGGCGTATTACTGGGACTGCACTTTAATGAAAGGGCTCTGCAACGGCGTATTTGCGAGGATGCCCGGCAACTGAATCAGCTGCTTCAAGAACTCTCGGACGGAAAAACCGTCAAACCCTTCGGTTTGAGCCTTGAGGCACTCAACAGTCTGGCTCAGGCACTTGCCCGCTTTTCGCTTCGCGACCAGCCCCAGCCGGTCGTGAACGAAGAGTCGGACGCCGCAAGCATTACGAGAAACAGTGTTTCGACGCCATTCACTGCACCTGACACCCAATGGACAGATCCGCTGTTTCAAGATACCGATATTCTTGATATCGACCTTCTCGACGAAAACCAGGACTTCCTGAGATCGGAGCATCCCCCAGTTATGAGCAGCCAAGCATCCACGGCACCTAAACTTCCCGACAATATTTTCCGCGCCTATGACATCCGTGGCGTGGTCGGGGATACCCTCAATGCTGAAACGGCTTACTGGATCGGCCGCGCCGTCGGCGCTGAAAGCCTGGCCCAGAACGAGCCAAACGTCAGCGTTGGCCGCGACGGACGTCTTTCAGGCCCTGAGCTGGTGCAACAACTGATTCAAGGCCTGCACGACAGCGGCTGCCATGTCAGCGATGTCGGCCTGGTGCCGACCCCTGCGCTGTACTACGCGGCCAATGTGCTGGCTGGCAAGACCGGTGTCATGTTGACCGGCAGCCACAACCCCAAGGACTACAACGGCTTCAAGATCGTCATCGCTGGCGACACCCTGGCCAACGAGCAGATCCAGGCGCTGCATGAGCGGATCAAGACCAACAACCTGACCTTCCAGAAAGGCAGCATCACCCAGGTCGATATCCTTGATCGCTACTTCCAGCAGATCAAGAACGACATCGTGATGGCCCGCAAGCTCAAGGTCGTGGTCGACTGCGGCAACGGCGCGGCCGGCGTGATCGCCCCGCAACTGATCGAAGCCCTGGGCTGCGAAGTGATTTCCCTGTTCGCGGAAGTCGACGGCAACTTCCCCAACCATCACCCGGATCCGGGCAAGCTGGAAAACCTCGAAGACCTGATCGCCAAGGTCAAGGAAACCGGTGCCGATCTGGGCCTGGCCTTCGACGGCGACGGTGACCGCGTGGGCGTGGTGACCAACAAGGGCAACGTGGTCTATCCGGACCGCCTGCTGATGCTGTTCGCGCTGGACGTGCTGAAGCGCAATCCGGGTGCCGATATCATCTTCGACGTGAAATGCACTCGCCGCCTGACTCCGTTGATCAGCGAGCATGGTGGTCGTCCGGTGATGTGGAAAACCGGTCACTCCCTGATCAAGAAGGAAATGAAAAAGAGCGGCGCGCTGCTGGCCGGCGAGATGAGCGGCCACATTTTCTTCAAGGAGCGCTGGTTCGGTTTCGACGACGGCATCTACAGCGCTGCACGCCTGCTGGAAATCCTCAGCCAGGAATCGCAGAGCGCCGAAGAGCTGTTCGAGACCTTCCCGAACGACATTTCCACGCCTGAGATCAACATTAAGGTGACCGATGTCACCAAGTTCAGCATCATTGAGGCCCTTGAGAAAGACGCCCAGTGGGGCGACGCTAAACTGACCAGCATCGACGGTGTGCGCGTGGACTATCCGAACGGCTGGGGACTGGTACGTGCTTCCAACACGACGCCAGTGCTGGTATTGCGCTTCGAGGCTGAAACCGAAGCCGAACTGCAGCGTATCAAGGATGTTTTCCACGCCGAGATCAAGAAAGTTGCACCGGATCTCACACTTCCGTTCTGATTGCCTTTTCCTTTTGACTGGAGCCCTGAATGACCCTCGACCGTGATGCCGCCTCTAATGTAGCCAAGGTTCTATCCGAAGCGCTGCCTTACATTCGCCGCTTCGTCGGCAAGACGCTGGTAATCAAGTACGGCGGCAACGCCATGGAGAGCGAGGAGCTGAAAACCGGCTTCGCGCGCGACATCGTGCTGATGAAGGCGGTCGGCATCAACCCGGTGGTCGTTCACGGCGGTGGCCCGCAGATCGGTGATCTGCTCAAGCGCCTGTCCATCGAGAGTCACTTCATCGACGGCATGCGCGTCACCGACGCCCAGACCATGGACGTGGTGGAAATGGTCCTGGGCGGCCAGGTCAACAAGGACATCGTCAACCTGATCAACCGTCATGGCGGCAGCGCCATCGGCCTGACCGGCAAGGACGCAGAGCTGATTCGTGCGAAAAAGCTCACCGTCAGCCGCCAGACACCGGAAATGACCAAGCCTGAAATCATCGACATCGGCCATGTGGGCGAAGTCGTCGGGGTCAACACCGAACTGCTGAACATGCTGGTCAAGGGCGACTTCATTCCGGTCATCGCGCCGATTGGTGTCGGCCCCAATGGCGAGTCCTACAACATCAACGCCGACCTGGTTGCCGGCAAGGTTGCAGAAGCCCTCAAGGCTGAAAAACTGATGCTGCTGACCAACATCGCCGGCCTGATGGACAAGCAGGGCGAAGTCCTCACCGGCCTGACCACCGAGCAGGTCGACAGCCTGATCGCCGATGGCACCATCTACGGCGGCATGCTGCCCAAGATTCGCTGCGCACTGGAAGCGGTTCAGGGCGGGGTTCACAGCTCGCACATCATCGACGGCCGCGTTCCTAACGCCGTACTGCTGGAAATCTTCACCGACAGCGGCGTCGGCACGCTGATCACCAATCGCAAGCGTCACTGATTGCGATAGATCCAGAAAGCCCCGCCAGCGGTTGTTGGCGGGGCTTTTTTTTGTGCTGCGGATAACCTCTTCGCGGATAAATCCGCTCCCACCGTAGGAGCGAATTCATTCGCGAAGGAGTGTGCATCCCATAAATATTCACAGCCTGAACATTTCAGGCTATCAAATCAGCTTTTGAATCCTGGCAACCCTTTATCAAGACAGTAGTTGCTAATAGTCTGAGTTACACCATCAACCGAATCGTCCTCTCCGGCTTCTGGATAGAACAACAAATCACTCCCCGCCGGGTGAGGAACAACCTTATTGAAATGATCGACAAGTTCGTCTCTTTCCGACTCAGTTCGTGCGCTTTCAATTGATTGAATCAGGACCTTGAATTCCTGTTCGGTGTAGTCAGTCAAATGAGTCTTCAACTCCATCACTCAACGCCCCTGTGTATGTCGATGTGTCGTCTCGGCGTAACGACACTGATATTGTCTATATCGTACACCGCACCACCATCCTTGATCAGTTCAATATGATGCAGTTCAATATGATGCAGTTCAAATGAAATTCTCTTGCCTGCGTGCCCGCTTCTTGGTGCCACAGCAGACAATCCAGTCCGCATGCCTTTCAGATTACGCTCATTGAATTGCTGGCTTAACTCTGGGTCTTTAGCCACCAACTTCCAAAGCGCCTCTCGGAATGAATCGAAGTCTGTAAATTCCTGTCCGAGTAACTGATCGGCAATACGTGACGGTATTGGCACTCCAAGTCCTGCACCAGCGTCATCAAGCCAAATGCCTGTTATATCGCGCCCTGCCCCTGTGACCGTACCGGGCTTTTTGCGGGCGTTCATCACAATATATAGTGGCTGCACACCCGACTCAGCTGGAAACACAAGGATGAAATCCTTGTACTCAGGTGGATAGATCGGGTTGACAATAATGTTATCCGCCTGCTCGGTAGGCGGATAAATCCATATATGAGGTGTCTGTGGCGCACCTTCCAGCGGAGGGATTCCAGAGGTGCTGGATGGATCAACGGCCGGGGTCCATATGAGGGTTACGCCGTCACCGAAGTCAGCCACTTGCTGAGCGCCTTGAGCAACAAACTGGATTACAGGAATCATTTCCCAGTCAGTGCGCTTCTGGGTGTTGTACCCATACCCCTTCAATGTGCCATCGACTTGCTGCTCTACATGCAACCGAAGGCGGGTTCGGCCCTTTTTGAGCGACTGGAGCTGTTCCTCAGAGTACAAGCTGCTATCACCCAAGCTAGACGGCCACAGCAGTGCGACCACTCCCGCCAAAGTTCCAGCAACAACACCAGTAGTTACCACACCAGCACCGCCAGCAGTTGCTGCCCCTGTGCCAGCTCCAGCCACTGCAACCCCAGCAGAGCAAAGGCCACCACAGGATGCGCCCGCAGTAGCAACAGCCCCCCTTAACAGAAGCGTCCCTAGCCCTGCAGGTAAGGCTTCACTACTGATTTTCTTGAGAGGGATATTTCCATCTGCATCTGCTTCATACCCTCCAAGCAGGAACAGCTCACCATAGTTGCCCACTTTCTCGACGGGTATAAAACCAGCTGACTGCTTGTGATCGATTACGCCATCAGGAAGATCGCAGCTCTTTGCAAAAACGCATCCCACGGTTTGGGGCTTGGCTTCTTGCTTCGATGGAAGGTCTTTGTACTGAGCCCAGTGCTGGGCATGGATATCAACAGGTTCAACAACGCTATTGCGGTAACCCTTCGGCAGATTTGGCACATAGCCGCTCATGAGTCATCCTTGTTCTTCCATGAAAAATTGCCACCCCAAGGCGCGGGCAGCGTGACGCTGTCGGTAAGCGTAGGCCTGAGGCCTGAGGCCTGAGGCCTATGACTCACTTTCAATCTTCATGTTCAATTGCTTTCATGGTGCGGTGTGCATAACCACCTTCACAAACGCGCAGTAGATTCCAACCCCCGCACAACGTCGCATAACAAAGTGACGCTTATCCGCTCCCAAACTCACGTCCCGGCACCTGATCGCAAGATGCCTCTCTTTCTCTTGAGTGAAACTTCCGAGACAATCCCACCCGCTTGCGCCTGCCTATTTCGGTCACTAGTCTGCATCGGTCGCTAACATTCAGCGATCGGGTTTAGCAGCCCGTTCTTATCAGGCGCACTGCGCCCCCATTACACAAGGTGCTTCTGTGGCCTGCGTCATGGTGGCCGTGCGTGGGGCGCCTTCGGGTGCGCCGGGTTCCTGATACCGGTCTGCTAACCCGCGCATGGCTGCCACCCAATCGTTTAGCAGCGAGGGTGTTGGCTCCGTTAATTATCAGGAGTTACACCATGGTTAAAAAACTTGTTCCCGACCCACCTGTTTTCAGCCTGTCCTCTCGGGGCAGCACTATCGATTGCCATGAAACTCAACTGGCCCATGTCTCGGACCTGCTGCGCTGTGCTGGCGCGACGGTTTATGAAGGGGGCGATGCATTGAATGGCCAGCAGCGAGATCTGATCATGGCTTCAATGCACTTGATTAGTCAGGCTCAGGGGGTGATTGACCAGATGCTTGATCGTATGTCGCAATCGACGCGCTAACTGTAGATAACGTCTTGCCTCGTCGCGGGCAAGCCCCCTCCCACAATGTAATCACGGGCATTCGCGAATGAATTCGCTCCTACTGTAGGAGCGGATTTATCCGCGAAAAACGCGCACTACTTAAGCAACTCTGCCACCCGCGCCCGATCTTCGGCAAAACCTGTCTCGGCTTGTACGCGGGCGGTCTGGTAGCGGGTGATGTCGGCTTGAAGCCGCTGTTGCTGGTCCTGCAGGTCGTTCAACTGGTCGATGAGGCTCTGGGGAATCGGCCGGCCGGCGCGTTCCAGGTCGGCCGCCTGACTTTGCAGGGTGCGTTGCTGGGCGGAAAGTCCCTGGACATTGCCCTGGGCCACGCCGATCAGTGCATCCAGCTCGGCCAGCTTGCGGGCCTTGACGCGATCCACCTCTTCTACGCTGCTGTAGAGGTGCAGCAACTGCGCATCGGCGCTGGCCTGGACCTTGTCGGCTTCGGCCTGGCGAATCTGTTCGGCGGTGGGTGCGGGTGGTACGACCTGCACTACTCGCCCACGGCTGTTGAGCACCTCATAGCCCTTGGCGACATATTCCGGCGGCACGCCCTGGCGATCCAGTACGGTTACGCCACGGCTATCGATGTAACGGTAGAACAGAACTTCCCCCGTATCGACAGCCAGGGCCGTCACCGGCGCCAGAATGCCCAGTGACAGCCAGAGCCCCAGGGCATTCAGCTTACGCATGCTGCTGCCACCGCCCGCCATACACGCTCCTTGTCAGATTCCGTATTGCGCCCTGTAGGCTTCAACCGCAGGCAAGTGCTGCTTGAGTTGCGGGTCGTCTGCAAGGAATTGTAGAACCTGATTCAGGGATACGATGCTGACCACCGGGATTCCAAAGTCGCGCTCGACTTCCTGAATCGCCGAAAGCTCGCCATTGCCGCGTTCCTGACGGTTGAGCGCGATCAGGACGCCGGCCGCTGTCGCGTCCTGGCCCTGGATGATCTGCATGACCTCGCGAATTGCGGTGCCGGCAGTGATCACGTCATCGATGATCAGCACATTGCCGGTCAACGGTGCGCCGACCAGGCTGCCGCCTTCGCCGTGGGCCTTGGCTTCCTTGCGGTTGAAGCACCACGGCAAATCCATGCCGTGATGTTCAGCCAGGGCCACGGCTGTCGCGGCCGCCAGAGGAATGCCCTTGTAGGCTGGCCCGAACAGGACGTCGAAGGAAATACCGCTGTCGACCACCGCTGCGGCATAGAAACGCCCCAGCTGTGACAGGGCCGAACCGCTGTTGAACAGACCGGCATTGAAGAAATACGGACTGGTGCGCCCGGACTTGAGAGTGAACTCACCGAAGCGCAAAACGCCGCGATCGATGGCAAAACGAATGAAATCGCGTTGATACGCCTGCATGAAAAAAGCCCCGAATACCACGGATTTAGCTAAATAGGTAGAGCTCGGGTATCATACACGCACGTGATTTTTGGGGCCATTTATGCGGATCATCAGTGTGAACGTGAATGGCATTCAGGCTGCAGTCGAGCGTGGTTTGCTCAGTTGGCTGCAAGCGCAGAATGCCGACGTCATCTGTCTACAGGACACCCGCGCCTCCACCTTTGAGCTGGATGATCCAGCCTTCCAGCTGGATGGCTACTTCCTTTATGCCTGCGAAGCCGAAGTTCCAGCCCAGGGTGGTGTGGCGCTGTATTCGCGGTTGCAACCGAAGGCGGTAATCAGCGGCCTGGGCTTTGAAACAGCCGACCGCTACGGGCGCTACCTGCAAGCAGATTTCGATAAAGTCAGTATTGCAACCCTGCTTTTCCCGTCGGGAATGAACGGGGACGAAGACTTGAATCAGAAATTCAAGCTCATGGACGACTTTGCCAAGTACATGGACAAGCAACGCCGCAAGCGTCGCGAATACATCTACTGCGGCTCGTTCTATGTGGCGCAGCAGAAGCTCGACATCAAGAACTGGCGCGACAGTCAGCAATCTCCTGGTTTCCTGGCGCCGGAACGCGCCTGGATGGACGAGATCGTCGGCACCATGGGCTATGTCGATGCCCTGCGCGAAGTCAATCGTGAAGGCGATCAGTACAGCTGGTGGCCCGACAGCGAACAGGCCGAGATGCTGAATCTGGGCTGGCGCTTCGACTACCAGATCCTGACGCCGGGCCTGCGCCGCTTCGTGCGCAGTGCACGCTTGCCGCGCCAGCCACGCTTCTCGCAGCACGCACCGCTGATCGTCGACTACGACTGGACCCTGACTATCTGACCCGGATCATCCGCGGCTCATGAAAATCAGGCCTTCGCAGGTCGCTGGAAAAAATGCCCGTAGCGCAAGGTACGGGCATTTTTTCTGGCCGTAATAACAGCAAGCCCTACAACGCCCGCGTGCAGTTTCAATTCCGATCTATAGTAGTGACTTCAGTTTGGCTAAAACCTGTTGCCTGAATGGCAGGTCTCGCCGAAAGCATGAACGCATGGCTATGCAGCAAGATCAGCCATCCCAGACCGGAACCCAGACATGAATGCACCGAAAGAATCCGTAATCATCACAGGCATCACGGGCCAGGATGGCGCTTACCTGACCCAGTTGCTGCTGGAAAAAGGCTACAAGGTTTATGGCACTTATCGCCGTACCAGCTCAGTCACCTTCTGGCGGCTTGAGGAGCTTGGCGTCACCAACCACCCCAACCTGCACCTGGTCGAGCATGACCTTACGGATCTGAGCGCAAGCATTCGCCTCCTGCAAAAAGCCGAACCGACCCAGATCTACAACCTGGCCGCCCAGAGTTTTGTCGGCGTGTCGTTCGACCAGCCGTTGACGACGGCCGAAATTACCGGCCTTGGCGCGGTCAACCTGCTGGAAGCCATCCGCATCGTCAATCCGAAGATCCGCTTCTACCAGGCTTCGACCTCGGAGATGTTCGGCAAGGTGCAGCAGGTTCCGCAGACCGAAGACACCTCGTTCTACCCGCGCAGCCCTTATGGCGTGGCCAAGCTCTACGCGCACTGGATGACCATCAACTATCGCGAGTCCTATGGCATCTTTGGTTCGAGCGGCATTCTGTTCAACCATGAGTCGCCGTTGCGCGGCAAAGAGTTCGTGACCCGCAAGATCACCGATGCCGTGGCGCGCATTTCCCTGGGCATGCAGGACGTTCTGGAGCTGGGCAACATGGACGCCAAGCGTGACTGGGGCTTCGCCAAGGAATACGTCGAAGGCATGTGGCGCATGCTGCAGGCCGACGAGCCGGATACCTTCGTTCTGGCCACCAACCGCACCGAGACCGTTCGTGACTTCGTTTCGATGGCCTTCAAGGCCGTGGATATTCATCTGGACTGGAAAGGCAGTGCCGATAACGAGCACGGCATCGATACGCGGACCGGCAAGACTGTGATTCGGGTCAATCCGAAGTTCTATCGCCCGGCCGAAGTCGAGCTGTTGATTGGCAACCCGGAAAAAGCCAGGCGGGTATTGGGCTGGCAAGCCAGTACCAATCTGGAACAGCTCTGTCAGTTGATGGTGGAAACCGATCTGAAACGCAACAGGAACGGCACTTCGTTCTGAACTGAGCGTTCAGCCCCCGGACTCTCAGGCTGTCGGGGGCCAAATGCTCAGCGCGGCGCTTTTATCTCGGCACGCCAGTAATCCAGAAGCCCGGCAAGGGTTTGCTCCAGATCGATAGCGGGCTGCCAGCCCACGGAAGCCCGAATGACCGAGTTATCACCGACTGCGCTGGGGATATCGGAAGGGCGCATGCGCTCTGGATCTTCGCCGACTTCAATATCTTGCGGACTCAGGGCCAACAGCATGTCGAGCATGGTCTGGATCCTGCGCGGCTGGCCGCTGCAGATATTGAAGCAGCGCGGATAATCGCCGCTTTTCCTGTCGGCCAGTTGCAGCAATGCGACGTAGGCATTGCAGACATCCCGGACATCAAGAAAATCGCGCTCGGCCTGCAGATTGCCAACCTTCAATAACGGCGGCTGTTCTCCGGCTTCGACCAGCGCGATCTGGCGGGCAAAGGATGCAGTGGCAAAGTCAGCCGACTGTTGCGCGCCGATATGGTTGAACGGCCGCACCACAACGCCCGGCTGACCCTGGCGCAGGTATTCGTTGACCACCGCTTCAGCAGCCAGCTTGCTGGCCGCGTATGGATTGAGCGGCTGGCATGGGCTGCTTTCATTCAGGGGAATCGCCTGCTTGAAGCTGCCGCCGTAGACCTCGGAAGAACTGACGAACAATAAAAACGCCTTGGGCGCCTTGTTCTTCAAGGCCTGCAACAGGTTGACGCTGCCCATGACGTTGGTTTGCCAGGTCAGCAGCGGTTCCTTGAAGCTGGTCGGCACATGGGTAATGGCCGCCAGATGCACGACATGGCTCGGAGCCGCTTCGGCAATCGCCTGCTCCAGGCTTTCGGCATCCCGGATATCGCACTGCAGGAGCTGGTCGGCATGCGAAGGCGCAGGCGAGGTGTTGCCTGTCAGGGCAATGACATGGTGCCCGGCGGCCTGCAGGGTCTCGCATAGAATCTTCCCAACGAAACCGTTGGCACCGGTGATCAGGATGCGCTGCATCGTGGGGGTTTCCTCCATGAGGTGTGTTTTCGGACAGAACCCGGCAAGCAGGGGATTTGACAGGCAGACGTTGCACAGGCGCGGCGCGCCTGAAGCAGACCTGACACAGCGCCTTTGCAAGCAGGCTAGTCCGAGTCTCTTGCTTTGTCCTGTATCCGTGGACTTCACAGGCCGATGTATGACTGTTTTTTAACGCCTCAAGTTCAGTCCGGAGAATATTTCCGACCCTCCATCACCCTCATTCGACGAAGGGCATTAAGCCTTCTACGCTTGCAGTCGATAGCACTGAATATCCACTACTGTTGTTGGTGTCGCCATGTTCAATACCAGCTTGAAAAAGGAATTACAGGCGCAACACGCCGAGTTATCGATGTACAGGCAAATGCAGAAAGGCATGGACGCGCGAATGGTGTCCGTGATCGTGGATGCCAACTATCGCATTACCCATGCCAACAGCAATTTCCTCAAGATGCTGAGTTATTCCGCTGAGCAACTGGTAGGCCGCAACATGGATCAGTTGATTCCGGCCTACGTCAAACAGCTCGATTGCTATCGCAACCTTGTGGCCGCGGTACAAAAGGGCGAGTCGGCTTTCGACAACTATCGTTTTCTGCGCGCTGACGGCAGCCTGGCGTGGATTCGCGCCATGTGGCAACCGATTCTGGATGACAGCGGCAAGCTGCTGGAAATCAGGTGCTACGGCTCGGACATCACCCAGACCATCGAGACGGCCGCCGAGAACTCGGCCTTCATCCAGGCATTGCTGCGCTCCACCGCAGTGATCGAGTTCGATCTGGGCGGTCACGTGCTGATCGCCAATGATCAGTTCATGCGCGGCATGGGCTACAACCTCAGCCAGATCAAGGGCAAACATCACAGCATGTTTTGCGAACCGCAGGAGAGTTCATCGAGCCAGTACAAGGAGTTCTGGACCACCCTGAACCGCGGCGAATTCGTGGCCGGGCGCTTCAAGCGTATCGACAGCAATGGCCGGGTAGTGTGGCTGGAAGCGACCTATAACCCGGTTCACGATGCCCAGGGCAAGCTCTACAAAGTCGTCAAGTTCGCCACCGTCGTCACCGATCAGGTGCTGCGTGAAGAGGAAGTCAGCAAGGCGGCAAGCATTGCCTTCGATATCTCTCAACAGACCGACGTCAGCGCCCAGCGCGGGGCAACGGTGGTACAGAACACCGTGCAGACCATGCACAGAATCTCCGATGAGCTGCAATCGGCATCCGCAGGCATCGAGGCGCTGGGCAAACAGTCGCTGCTGATCAGCTCGATCGTGCAGACCATCGGAGGTATCGCCCAGCAGACCAACCTGCTGGCCCTCAACGCCGCGATTGAAGCCGCCAGGGCCGGCGAGCAGGGCCGCGGCTTTGCGGTGGTGGCCGATGAAGTGCGGCAACTGGCCGGGCGCACCAGTGCAGCTACCGAAGAGATTGTCAGCGTCGTGCAGCAGAACCAGACGCTGGCCGATGAAGCCGTGCGCGGCATGGCCAACAGCCGCGGGCAGGCCGAGCAGGGCCTGGCTCTGGCCAACGAGGCGGGCTCGGTGATTGTCGAGATTCAGGACGGTGCCAAGCAGGTGGTCGGGGCCGTCGGACAATTTGCCAATCGACTGAAATAACCGGCAAACAGAGTCACTCGATACAAAGACGGACTTGCGCGACAATGGCGCTTTTTAGCCCATGACGCTGCCCCTGCGGGCAGCCTGTCGAAGGAAAGTCCATCGATGACTCTGTTTTCCAGACAATGGCGCAAAGGTCTGGCGCTGGCTGCACCGCTGGCCCTGTTACTCACCGCGTGTGATGTTTCCGAAAAGCCGGCCAAGACCGCTGCACCCCATACTTCGTACAACAAGAGCACCTGGGAAGCGCTGCCAGCCGTTACCGACAGCGACCTGCAGGCCGGTTTCGCCTCATGGCGCAGCGCCTGTGTCCGCTTGAAAGCCGACCCGGTATGGGGCGGCACCTGCGGCGCGGCGGCCAGCCTGGCAGCGAACGCCGGCGCCGCCGAGATACGCGCCTTTCTGCAAGCCAATCTGCAGGTCTACAGCCTGCGTAACGACAGCGGCAGCACCGACGGCCTGATCACCGGCTATTACGAACCCGTCTACCCCGGCAGCCTGAGCCAGAGCGAGCAGGCTTCGGTCCCGGTGTATGGCATTCCCGACGATCTGATCGTGGTCAATCTGGACAGCATCTACCCGGAACTCAAGGGCAAGCGCCTGCGAGGACGGCTTGAAGGACGGGTACTCAAGCCTTATGACGACGCCGCGACCATCAACAGCCAGGGGCTGGATGCGCCAGTGATTGCCTGGCTCACCGATCCGATGGACTTGCAGTTCCTGCAGATTCAGGGCTCCGGGCGGATCAGCCTGCCGGACGGCACGCAAGCGCGCCTGGCCTACGCCGATCAGAACGGTCGTCCTTATCGTGCCATTGGCCGCTGGCTGGTGGAGCAGGGCGAGCTGAAGAAAGAAGACGTGACCATGGGCACCATTGCCGCCTGGGCCAAGGCGCATCCGCAGCGTGTTCCCGAACTGCTGGCCAGCAACCCCAGCTATGTGTTCTTCACCCGCAACCCGGACAGCAACGAAGGTCCGCGTGGTTCGTTGAACGTGCCGCTGACTGCTGGCTATAGCGTAGCCATCGACCGCAAGGTGATTCCTTTGGGCAGCCTGCTCTGGCTGTCGACCACACGCCCGGACGGCAGCAGCCTGGTTAGGCCGGTAGCGGCTCAGGACACTGGCGGCGCGATTGCCGGTGAAGTACGCGCCGACCTGTTCTGGGGTACGGGCGAGGCCGCCGGGAATCTGGCCGGAGACATGAAGCAGAAGGGCAATATCTGGCTGTTATGGCCCAAGGACAAGGCCTTGCCTCAGGATGCCGAGACTGCGCAGAAGTAACACTCTGCGCAGGCAAGACCTCGGCCTAGCCGAAACGGCGATCCACCGTGAAATCCAGCTCCCTGGCCTTGGCCACCGCGCTCTTGAAGGACGGATGCTGCACATTGAGCAGGTAGTTGGATTCACGCGGCACGATCACGCTGGGCACCGCCAGCGCCAGACTTTGCCCGGAGTCCAGCCAGGCATCGCCGAACGAAGCCGTTGAAGGTGGCGCAGGCTCTTCGCGCCAGTCCGCAGGAAGACTGTCGGGGCGGGCATTGAGAATGCGATCTGCGGCGATCTGCAGTTCAAGCATCACGTAATGCTGGACCATGCTGGAATTATCCAGATGGACCAGTACTTCCAGCAATGCCAGCGACTCGCTGCCAGCGCAGTACACGCAAGCCCGGCCCTTGCTGTTCCAGCGTCCTCCATACAGCTTTGCGCCTTCACCATCGAAGGCCTGGGCCAGCCATTTGCGCTTTACCAGACGGTAGACATGGATCACGCCACGACCCCGTGTTCAAGACGACCGATCAGATCCAGCACGGCCTGGGCTTCTGCCGAAGTCGTGAGCATTTCCATGGGCCGGCGCTGGCCCAGGCCATAAACAGGCGAGGTCAGCCAGCGGCGGGTGGCTTCACTGTCGTCTTCAAACAGATCCAGCGCAGCCTTGTAGATCGCAGCCAGGCGAAACAGGCGGTCGCTTTCCTCGGCATTGAACTGCCGGACTTTAAGACGTCGTTGCAGGGTCGCGGGGGCAATGCCCAGATGCTCGGCCAGGGTCGAACGATTCAGGTCGGTGTAATGCGCCAGGCGCTCGAACACTTCGTAGGGCAGCCCGGCACGCAGGGCGGTATACAGCTGCGCGCCGCGTGGCGGAACGCCCAGCTTCTGCCAGAAATCCTCGTCCTTGATCGGGGCAGGGTAATAATCACGAATGGCCACAGGCATGACAGAATCCTTCTATCTATTGATATTCACCAGATATATCACTTGATAATCCATCTGTCATGATGGCGACTGACAGACGGCAAAAAAGACACCCGCAACAAGAATCAGGCCCAGCCGTTATTTACGGGCTCAGTATTCCGTAACGAAGCCGATAAAGCATGATATCGCCAGGGATATATATCCGTTTCGTCACCCTGCTATATTGAACCTGTGCTGCGGCGCTATTGCATGCCTGGCAAGGCCTGGTGCGATAAATCGTCATTGCTTCAGCCACTCGCATTTCTCGTGAATGCAATCGAACGTATTGATACTCTGCTGCCGTCAGCCTGAAACCTTTGTAGTGAGAAACAATGCATGTCCATGATTCCGCTGCTGATTTGCGATGACTCCAATATGGCGCGCAAGCAACTGTTGCGCGCCTTGCCTGAGGACTGGGGTGTATCGGTCACGATGGCAACCAATGGACTCGAAGGGCTGGGTGCCGTTCGCAATGGATTGGGTCAGGTTGTGCTGCTGGACCTGACAATGCCGGTCATGGATGGCTATCAGGCGCTGGCGGCCATTCGTGCCGAAAACCTGGAGGCCAAGGTCATCGTGGTTTCCGGCGACGTCCAGGATGAAGCCGTGCGCCGCGTCATGGAGCTTGGTGCACTGGCCTTCCTGAAAAAGCCCGCCGACCCGCAAGAGCTCAAGCAAACCCTGATCCGCCTGGGTCTGATGGGCGAGCCATCGAAAGTGCCTGCGGTTATTCCGCCGCTCAAGGATGGCGCCATCAGTTTCCAGGATGCCTTCCGGGAAACCATCAACGTCGCCATGGGCCGGGCCGCAGCCTTGCTGGCCAAGGTGCTGGGCGTGTTCGTGCAGTTGCCGGTCCCCAACGTCAACATGCTCGAAGTCGGCGAACTGCACATGGCGCTGGCCGATGCCCATAGCGAGCAACGCCTGACAGCGGTGTGCCAGGGCTATATCGGCGGCGGCATTTCCGGTGAGGCGCTGCTGATTTTCCATGACTCGGAACTCTCCGACATGGCTCAGCTCATGCAACGCGATTCGCCCGACTACACGGACATGGAGATGCTGCTGGACCTGTCCACGGTACTGATCGGTGCCTGTCTGAGCGGGATTGCCGAGCAGATCGACATTGCCTTCTCGCAAAGCCATCCGCAGATTCTCGGCGCCCAGGGCGGGATCGACGAACTGATTCGCGTCAACCAGCAGCGCTGGAAGAAAACCCTGGCGGTGGAAATCAGTTACAGCGTCGAGGGCCATAACATTCACTTCGACCTGCTGATGCTGTTCACCGAAGACTCGGTCGAGCGGCTTACCCGCAAACTTGCCTACATGATGAGCTGACGCCATGAGCCATATCGATATCAACGAGCTGCACTGGTTGTTGGCCGTCACCCAGAACATCGATGTCGGCATCGTGGTTCTGGACCGCGATTACCGGGTGATGGTCTGGAATACCTTCATGGAAAACCGCTCCGGCGTGACGCCCTATGAAGCGACCAGCAAGACCTTCTTCGAGCTGTTCCCCGAGGTCAATAAGCAGTGGTTCAGCAAGAAGGTCGAGAACGTCGTGACCCTCGGCACTCCGGCCTTCACCATCTGGGAACAGCGGCCTTATCTGGTGCGCTTCAAGAATTACCAGCCCATCACCGGGCAGGAAGAGTTCATGTACCAGAACACCACGATGTTTCCGTTGCGGGCGACCAACAACGAAATCAACCAGATCTGTCTGGTGATCTACGACGTTACCGACGTGGCTACCAACCGCCACCAGTTGCAGGCCGCGCTGAAGCAGATTTCCGGCAAGCCGGCGAACGGCTAGGCGACTCGGGGAGCCGGGCTGCCATCGACCTGCAGCCCGGCTCCCGCTCGTGCTAGGATCGCGGTTTTTCCGGTGACGTTCAGGGACATCATGCGACCTCAATCCACACTCACTGTTTTGCCTGTCGAGCACCCTCTGGTCGGGCGCGTCAGCCCACCGGGCTCCAAATCGATCACCAACCGGGCGTTGCTGCTGGCTGGCCTGGCAAAAGGTACGAGTCGCCTGACCGGCGCCTTGAAGAGTGACGATACCCGCGTCATGTCCGAAGCCTTGCGCCTGATGGGCGTGCAGGTCGACGAACCGGATGACAGCACTTTCGTGGTCACCAGCAGCGGACACTGGCAGGCACCGCAACAGGCGCTGTTCCTGGGCAATGCCGGCACCGCGACCCGTTTCCTGACTGCGGCGCTGGCCAACTTTGAAGGTGAATTCATCGTCGACGGCGATGAGTACATGCGCAAGCGCCCGATCGGCCCGCTGGTCGATGCCCTGCAGCGCATGGGCGTGGAAGTCAGCGCGCCGACCGGCTGCCCGCCGGTCACCATCAAGGGCCTCGGCGGTCTGGCTGCCGGGCGTATCGAAATCGACGGCAATCTCTCCAGCCAGTATGTCTCGGCATTGCTGATGGCAGGTGCCTGCGGCCAGGGCCCGATCGAAGTCGCACTGACCGGCAGCGAAATCGGCGCACGTGGCTATGTCGACCTGACCCTGGCAGCAATGAAAGCCTTCGGTGCCGAAGTCGAAGCGATGGGCGATGCCGCCTGGAAAGTGTCGGCCACCGGCTATCAGGCCACCGACTTCCATATCGAGCCTGACGCCTCGGCGGCGACTTACCTGTGGGCGGCCCAGGTGCTGACCGAGGGCAGGATCGACCTGGGTGTCGCCACTGAAGAGTTCACCCAGCCCGATGCACTGGCCAGCCAGATCATCGACAGTTTCCCGAACATGCCGGCGGTGATCGACGGCTCGCAGATGCAGGACGCGATTCCAACCCTCGCCGTGCTGGCGGCCTTCAACAATCAGCCTGTGCGCTTTGTCGGCCTGGCGAACCTGCGGGTCAAGGAATGCGACCGCATTTCGGCGCTGTCCCACGGCCTGTGCGCCATCGCACCGGGGCTGGCAGTCGAGGAGGGTGATGACCTGTTGGTGCATGCCAATCCGGCGTTGAGCGGCCAGACCGTGGATGCGCTGATCGACACCCATTCCGACCACCGGATCGCCATGTGCTTCGCCCTCGCGGGCCTGAAGGTCGCCGGTATCCGGATTCTCGACCCGGATTGCGTCGGCAAGACCTATCCCGGTTACTGGGCGGCGCTGGAATCGCTGGGTGTGCGGATTCAGCGTTGAGCGGTGGGCTTGTTCGCGAATGAATTCGCTCCCGCACAAAACCGTGCAGGAGCGGATTTATCCGCGAAGGCTGTTCAGATGCCGAACAACGGCTGCAATATCCGCGCAATCAGGCCCTGAAAACGCAGTGGCGAATCCGTAGCGGCCACACAGATGCAGTACTCCTCGGTGTGCGCCGTCGGTTGATGCTGGGTGTCGCTATCCAGATCGGCGACATCTCCAGGCCGGTATTCGCCCAGTTCATCGTGATACGAACCCTGCAACACCAGGGTCATTTCGCTACTTTCATGGCTATGCAGCGGCATGCTGACGCCGGGCGCTATTCTCAGCAACATCAGGTTGCCTTCCTCGATACCCGTGGCACGCACTCGTTGCACACCGGGGATCAGGGTTTTCCACGGTTGCTTGCTTAAATAACGACCAAAGTGTGCGTGCAGGGAAACCGGCAGCAAATCCGGCTCATGGGCAGGCGGAACAGGCTCGGGCGCCAGGCTCGGCTGTGGCTCGTCCAGGCGGGCGAGCATCGCGGCACGACCGTTGAGCGGTACAACGTTGTCACGCGGCTGCTGCATCAGCAAACCACCAATACGCTCCGCATGGCGCACGCGCTCCCGGCACTCGGCACATTGTTCAAGGTGCGCGGCAGTGACCAGGGAAATGGCCTGTGACAGTGCACCCGAGGCATAGCTGACCAGGGTGGCCTCATCGGGATGATGGACTGGACTCATCATTATTCCTCGACTCTGGAGCGCAACTTCTGAAAGGCCAGACGCAGACATGACTTCACTGTTCCCAGTGGCATGCCGAGGCGTTGGGCGATTTCTCGATGGCTGAGCGCTTCAAAGTAGGACATCCGCAGGACCCTGGCCTGATCGGCAGGCAGGTTCTGGATGGCCGTGTTCAGTTGTTGTTCCTGGCGCTGGCTGTAATCGAGCGACCGGTCGGCAGGCGCCTCCAGCAGCTCAAGTTGTTCCAGCGAGTTCTGCACCACGACCCAGCCACTGTTCTTGCGCACGCTGTCTATGTACAGGTTGCGCGCAATGCGAAACAGCCATGTACCCAGACTGGCCTTGGCCGGATCGAAGGACTCGGCCTTGTGCCACAGTTTGAGCAGCACTTCCTGCATCAGTTCCTCGGCCTGCCCCTCCGGCACTTTCAAACCCTGCAGATAGCGCATCAGGCGCGGGGCGAAGTGATCGTAGATGCGCATGAAGCTGTCGCGGTCCTTTCTGAGGGCCACGGCAGTGACTTCATCGATCCAAAGTCGGGTTACTGGCGAGTCGCTGGGCGTGGGTGACACGTGGCGGAAGGTCCTGATACTGGCAATGCTGCTCATGATCCACCTTCTGGTCGCCGTTGTCTGGTCTGGGACGGGTTGCCTGTGTGTTACGCAAGCTGGACCGGAACGGATCACAAGATGAACTGCTGTAAAAAAATATTCTGACTGGCTGCGATGATAGCTGTATGCCACAGACTATAGGGGCCCGACGACACTGAAAAGCGCGCAAGGATTGAATCGGCTCAAAAGCGGGAAGTTTATTTCAAAGCAGTCTAAGCCACTATCATTTCTGTCAGTGGTCAGGAAGGCGGGATTCATTAACCTGTACATCAGGACGTGACTTCAATTCATCCCTTCGGGAGGTTCTCATGGACATCAACCTTTCGCGCCATTCCATGAAAAGTTATCTGATTCGGCTGACCTTCCTGCTGTTGGTCGTCATCGGTGCAGGCTTGCATGCCACCCCAGGCCGGGCAGATCCTGTCAGCCTGGTCGAATGCATAGGCACTCATCAGGCAAACTGGTCGCCAGGCCTCACCAATACCGAGCATCTGGTCAATGTGTCGACGACCAGCAACTGGAACTGCCTGCTACCCGTGGGCGCCAGCGCATCATCTGTACAAGAGTTTCAGGCGACCTTTTCCTGCCAGTCGCTTTTCCTGCAAACACAGCCCATCACATGGACCATCAAATGGAACGATGGCGTCACCAGCACTTATGAATTCATGGCGCAGGTGAACAATATCCTTAATCTGGAAACCTTCATTATCAGCAATGGCAAGATTACCAACGGACGCTACAAGAATGCCTCTGCGAGGACAGTTTTCGAGCTCAAGAACCTTAAATCCATCTTGAATAACGATTGTAACCAGCCTACGGGCGTTACCCAGGTGAGCGGTGTTGCGAAGCTGGTTATCACACCTTGATCAGCCATGGCAGCACAGGAAGGCTGTGTGCGTTCAACATACAACCTTCCTTGCTGACATCAGGTTTTAAAGCACCACACTCGGCAGCCACAACGAGATGGCCGGAACATAGGTCACCAGCATCAGCACCATGAACAGCGCCACATAGAACGGCAGCAGTGCCTTGACGGTGGCTTCGATGGTGACCTTGCCCACCGCAGCACCAACGAACAGCACCGCACCCACCGGCGGTGTAATCAGGCCGATCCCCAGGTTGACCAGCATGATCATGCCAAAGTGCACCGGATCGACACCGATGCCGACAATCACCGGCAGCAGGATCGGGGTCAGGATCAGGATCAGCGGCGCCATGTCCATCACCGTGCCCAGCAACAGCAGCATGATGTTGATGCACATCAGGATCACATAACGGTTATCCGACAGGGTCAGGAAAGCCGTGGTGATCTTCATGGGGATTTCCATCAGCGTCAGGATGTAACCGAAGCTGGCGGCAAAGCCGATCAGGATCATCACGATGGAAATGGTACGCACCGCCCGATGCATCAACTTGGGCAGGTCGCGCCATTTGTAGTCGCGATAGATGAACATGGTGACGAAGAACGACCAGACCACCGCCACTGCCGCCGACTCGGTGGCGGTGAAAATCCCGCTCAGGATCCCGCCGAGGATGATGACCATGGCCATCAGTCCCCAGAGCGCATCCGCAGCAATCTTCAGCGCCTGGCGCAGTGGAATGACTTCACCCTTGGGGTAGTTGCGCTTGCGGGCGAAGATCATGCACAGGCCCATCATCACCGCGCTGAGCAACAGACCGGGCATGATCCCGGCCATGAACAGCGAAGCGATGGACACCGTGCCGCCTGCAGCCAGCGAATACAGCACCGAGTTATGGCTGGGCGGTGTGAGCAGGGCCTGCACCGAACCGCTGACAGTCACAGCGGTGGAGAAGTCGCGTGGATAACCCTTGCGCTCCATTTCCGGAATCAGCACCGAACCGACCGAAGCGGTATCGGCCACCGACGAGCCCGAAATGGCACCAAAGAAGGTCGACGCGACAATGTTCACCAGCGACAGGCCACCGCGCACGAAGCCCACCAGCACGCCGGCGAACGCCACCAGTCGGCGGGACATTCCGCCTTCGGCCATGATCGCGCCGGCCAGAACGAAGAACGGAATTGCCAGCAGCGAAAACTTGTTCACGCCACCGGCCACTTGAATCATCAGTGCATCGAAAGGGATCTCGATCCACCAGGCCCCGACCAGCGCCGACAGGCCCAACGCATAAGCGACCGGCATGCCCAGCAGAATCAGCGCGATGAAGCTTCCCAGCAATATAAAAGCATCCATTCAGGCAGCCCCTTCGCTTTCTTCCACCAGATCGAAGCGCACGACACGGCGGTGGCTTTGATCACCCAGAAACAGTTTTTCCAGCACGAAGATCAAGGTCAGGATCCCGCCAATCGGGATCGGCAGATAGGAAATCCCCACCCGCAGGGAAGGCATCTCGCCGAGGAACTGATTCCAGGTGGTGGCGCAGAGCTTGAAACCCTTGGTGGTCATGAACACGCAGACCACCGCCATGAGGATTTGCACGACTAGTGCGGCGATTCTGCGCAAATGCGGCGGCAGGCGGTCAGTGGCCATCGATACGGCCATGTGTGCACCGGCGCGGTAGCTGGCCGCGGCGCCGAAGAAGGTGAACACCACCATCAACAGAATCGCGGTGGGCTCCGGCCAACTGGAGCCGCTGCCCAGTACATAGCGGGCAAAGATGCCCCAGGGAATGATCAGACTCATCGTCAGCACCGACAGGCCGGCAATCGCGATGCAGATCTGGTAAAGCACGTCGTTGATGCGCAGCAGCGTATTTTTCATTGGGCTCACCACAGCAGCGGCGAGCGGGCTTTCACCCGCTGCGCAGCGTTATCGAACAAGGGCTTAGTTGGTGCCGACCTTGACGCTCTCGGACTTGACGGCCTCGATTCGGGTAATCAGCTCCTTGTACGGCGCGCCATATTTGTCGCGTACCGGTTGGGTGGCGTCGTAGAAAGCCTTTTTCTGTTCAGGCGTGAGGGTGATGAATTCCACACCGCTCGCCTTGAGTTTTGCCTCGGCTTCGGCCGACTTCTTGTCCCACAGCACGCGCTCTTCCATCTGCGCTTCACGGGCCAGCTTTTTCACCAGCGCCTGCTGCTCGGGGCTGAGCTTTTCCCAGGTGGCCTTGGAGATCACCACAGGCTCGGGCAGGATCAGGTGCTCGGTCAGGGTATAGAACTTGGCATTCTGGTAGTGGTT
The DNA here is from genome assembly GCF_003700275.1 of Pseudomonas cichorii. GTDB lineage: Bacteria > Pseudomonadota > Gammaproteobacteria > Pseudomonadales > Pseudomonadaceae > Aquipseudomonas > Aquipseudomonas cichorii_B. The sequence goes on from NZ_RBRE01000017.1 coordinate 92,015, forward strand.
GTGTTCCAGCAGGGTCGGCGGGTTGTTTTCCGCGCCGTCGATCACGCCGGTCTGCAGGGCACTGAAGATTTCGCCCGTGGCCATGGCAATGCCGTTGCCGCCCATGTCATTGATGGTGTCGATAAAGACCGGATTACCCTGCACGCGGATCTTCATGCCCTTGAGATCGGAGATCTGCCGCACCGGCTTCTTGGTGTAGAGGTTGCGGGTACCGCCATCCATCCAGGCCAGGGCCACCAGGTTGAAGTTCGAGTTGGTGATCTTGTCGAGGATTTCCTGACCGATCTCGCCGTCGATGATTGCCCGCATGTGCGCATGGTCACGGAAGACGAAAGGCAGGTTGAATACGTTGACGTCCGGAACGACGGGACCGACGATGCCCAGGCTGACCCGGGTCATTTGAATGGCGTTGGCCTGGACCTGCTCGATCACTTCCTTCTCCGAGCCCAGCACACCGCCAGCGAACATCTTGAAGCTGATATCGCCGTTGCTTTGTTCCTGCAGTTTCTTGCCCATGTTCTGTTCAGCCACCACCGGCGGATAGCCCGTGGGGTGTACTTCGGCAAATTTGATCTTTATTTCCGCCAGGGCGGCATTCGAGAAGCAAAAGGCCAACGGCAACACGGTGAGGAGGAGCTTGCGTTTGAAATCCATGGAGTTCTCCGATTTTTTTGTTTTTGGTCGGTGCTACGGGATTTTCAGGATCAGTGGATCAACTCAGGAATATAGGCTCCTCCAGCCCGGTAACACCGGGTTTGCAGGCAAACACACCGCCCGCCAGAGGCTGGTCGCCGATGTCGCCGCCAGGGCGAATGGAGGTAATGAACAAGGTGTCGAGACCTGCACCGCCAAAGGCGCACATGGTTGGCTTTTTCACCGGTACGCTCACCGAGCGGTCGAGCTTGCCCTGCGGCGTGAAGCGATGGATCAGCCCGGCATCGTTGCCACAGATCCAGTAACAACCCTCGCTATCGATGGCCGCGCCATCGGGACGGCCCGGATACTCGTTCATGTCCACGAACAGACGGCGGTCATGAGGCGTGCCGCTATCCGTGTCGTAGTCGAAGGTCCAGATTTTCTGCACGCCGGGGTGCGAGTCGGACAGGTACATGGTCTTGCCATCGGGGCTGAACGCCAGGCCGTTGGGCACGATGTAACCTTCCAGTTGGGGACTCAGGGTCTGTTGTCCGGCGCTGTAGCGATACAGCGCTCCGGCTGGCATGCCGGCGGCCATATCGAGCAGCATGGTGCCGGCCCAGAAGCGGCCTTGGCGGTCGCAACGGCCATCGTTGAAACGCATGCCGGGCTGCGCGTGCTCGACGCTGGCCAGAAGGGTGCTGGTCAGACTGTCGTCCGTGCCGGGTTGCAGGTGAAACAGACCGCTTTCCATTCCGGCAATCCAGCCGCCATTGCTGTGGGCTGCGATGCAGGCCAGCATTTGCGGGGCTTTCCAGCTTTGGGTACGGTTATCGGCGGCACTCCAGCGGTACAGGTGTCCCGCCGGAATGTCGACCCAGTAAAGCGCTTGCTCGCGAATGCTCCAGACCGGGCTTTCCCCGGTCGCGTTACGGGCATCGAAGATCAGTTCAGCATCCATGGCAGTCAGATCTCTATGAAGTCTTCTGATGGGTGGAACGATAGTTACTCGTCGCCGAAAGGTCCTGCTGCGACAAAGGCACCGCCCTGATAGACCATGGCCGGATCATCGGCCGCAGGCATCGGTTGCGCTTCCACTTTGGCGCGGAACACTTCGGAGCTGTCCTTGGGGGAATACTCCAGGTGGCTGGCCAGCCGGTTGTCCCACCAGACGGTCTTGTTGTCCGACATCCCGTACACCACGGTATGCCCGACATCAGGCGTATACAGGGCGCGTTCCAGGAGTTGGGTCAGGTCGTCATAGCTGAGCCAGGTGCTCATCATCCGGCGGTTTTGCGGTTCATCGAACGAAGAGCCGATACGAATGCTGACGGTTTCTATGCCATAACGATCGAAGTAGAAACTGGCCATGTCTTCGCCGTAGGACTTGGACAGGCCGTAGTAGCCGTCCGGGCGCCGAGGGGCATGGGCGTCGATGGTCTGGTCTTGCTTGTAGAAGCCGATGACGTGGTTCGAGCTGGCGAAGATCACACGTTTTACGCCGTGACGGCGGGCAGCTTCGTAGATATGGAACACGCCACTGATGTTGGCGCCGAGGATTTCCTCGAAAGGACGTTCGACGGAAACACCGCCGAAATGCAGGATCGCATCCACGCCTTCGACCAGTTGGTGTACCGCCTGTTTATCGGAGAGATCACAGAGGCGGATTTCTTCACTACTATCAATAGCAGGTGCCAGCTGCGCGATATCCGAGAGTCGGAGCGTTTTTGCATAAGGACGCAGCGTTTTACGCAACACCTTGCCCAGGCCTCCTGCCGCACCTGTGAGCAGGAGGCGGTTGAAGGGATTTTGAGTGTGACGAGCTATGGTCATGAGAAAATTCCTTGTTTGTTATTGTTATATGTTGTCGTACAACACCAAAGAGTATTTACAGCATGGCGCGCTTTGTCAACGCATCGGCAAACGATAGCCGGACCGGTGGAGGGAGCAAGTAGACCCATTCATGTCAGAACCCACTGACAACCGCACATCACCCACGCATAGGCCAGTGATGAACACTTTCCAGCACCTCGATACCAACGTTGTCGGACGCGATTTTGCGGTCGGCGATATCCATGGGCATTTCGCGCGCCTGCAGGGGGTTCTGGATCAGATCGGCTTTGATACGGTGATCGACCGGCTGTTTTGCGTCGGCAACCTGATCGATCGCGGCCCGCAAAGCTATCTGGCGCTGGATTGGCTGGACAAGCCATGGTTCTTTGCCGTCCAGGGCAGCCATGAAGCATTGGCCATCGAACATGTCGAAGGCGAACTGCAGGATTACCACCAGTACGTCGCCAATGGCGCAAGCTGGTTTCTGGAACTGCCCGATGAAAGCCAGTGGCACTACGCAGAGCGCTTCGCGCAAATGCCACTCGCACTGGAGGTAGACACGATTCACGGGCTGATCGGGATGGTGCATGCCTGTTGCCCGCTGCCCACCTGGGATCTGCTGCGCTCGGTGCTGCGCGAGGAATTGCCCGGTTTATTGCAGTTGCGCAAATCCTGCCAATGGTCGCGCATGCGCCTGCGTTCGGGAGACACCAGCGGCATCCCGGATCTGCGAGCATTGATTGTCGGACACACGCTGGTGACGCAGGTCGAGATTCTCGGCAATGTCTTTCATATCGATACCGGCGGCTGGCAGGCAGACAGCAGCGGGCACTTCACGGTACTGGAACTCGATACGCTGTACATGCATGAACTCAAATATTCCTGAACAAAGCTCCTTTACGGAATATTTCTCATGACGGCGTAAGGCATACCGAAAGTTCATGTTTCAGCTATGAAACAGTGTGACGGTTTTATGGAATAAACATTAAAAAGCGCAACCATCCATCGCTTCAAAAGGCTGGCTGCGCAAGGGCCTGCCACACTGCCTTTCAGCAGTAAACGGCCATTCGATTCCCAGGCTCCTGAAAATGATCGACGATCCTGAAAAAGGACGCTCAAGTCATATTCATGGTAGTTCGCGCGTAAATGAAGGTTTGACGCCTCCCGTATCCCTGAATGCTTCTGAAGCGATTTCAGAGGCGGTAGCCATCTTTGAAGAAAGTTCAGGGCCGCCGATATTCAACAAGCCGCTCCATGAAAACACTCGTTCGCAAACCCGACCTGATTGCGCCCAGGTTGCCATTCTGCTGTGCACTTTCAATGGCCAGCGTTTTTTGCCCCAACAACTGGAATCCATAAATAACCAGCGTTGGCCGGGCTGGTTCATTGCCCTGTCGGATGATGGTTCCAGCGATAACACCCTTGAGATAGCGAGTCACTATCAAGCCTTGTGGGGAGAAGAAAGAATCAATGTATGGCGCGGGCCAGGGCTTGGTTTTGCGCGCAACTTCATGTCCTTTACCCGCAATCGCACACTGCAGGCTGAGTTCTATGCCTGGTGCGATCAGGACGATATCTGGCACGAAGACAAGTTGCAGGTGGCGATCACCTGGCTGCAAAGCGTGCCGCACGACGAGCCGGCGCTTTATCTGGGGCGCACCGAGCTGATCAGTGAGCAGGGTGAAGTGCTGGGCCACTCACCGCTGTTCGGGCGGCCGCCTTCATTTGCCAATGCTCTGGTGCAGAACATCGGTGGCGGCAACACCATGGTCTTCAACCATGCGGCGCGCTGCCTGTTTCAAGATGCCGCCGAGCGTCTGGCATTGCTGTCGCTGGATATCGTGTCCCATGACTGGTGGGCTTACCTGCTGGTTACCGGCGTGGGCGGCCAGGTGCACTACGAGCCCACGGCTTATGTGGGTTATCGCCAGCACGAGCACAATCTGGTGGGCTCCAACGCCGGCTGGCGGGCGCGGACAGTACGGATTCGCCAGCTGTTCAAAGGGCGCTTTCGGGACTGGAACACCACCAATATCGCCGCACTGGAAGCGGTGCTCCTGTACCTGACAGACGAAAACCGCGACCTGCTGGAACAGCTCAAGGCCTTGCGTTCTCCCTCGTTGAGGGTGCGCCTGGCCAGTCTCAGGCGGACCGACATCTACCGGCAGACAAGGCTGGGCAATCTGGGCCTGCTGGTCGCCGTGCTCCTCAACGTCATGTGACACCTGCCGACGACGCCCCGCTCATTCGCGAAAAAAGTCACCGGAGCCAGAATGCTCAACCCTCATTTGGTCCCTGCCGCTGGCCCGCTGGAACTGATCCGCAGCCTGTGGCATCACCGCCAGCTCATCATGACCATGACCAGACGCGAGGTAGTCGGCCGCTATCGTGGCTCGGTCATGGGTATTGCGTGGTCGTTCTTCAATCCGGTGCTGATGCTGGCGGTCTATACCTTCGTGTTCTCGGAAATCTTTCAGGCGCGCTGGAGCGGGCAGGAAACCGGCAAGGGCGAGTTTGCCATTCTGCTGTTCGTGGGAATGATTGTTCACGGCCTGTTTGCCGAATGCGCAAACCGCTCGGCGTCGCTGATCATTTCCAACAACAACTATGTAAAGAAAGTCCTGTTCCCGCTTGAGATCCTGCCAGTGGTGACATTGGGCTCGGCGATCTTTCATGCGTTGATCAGTCTGCTTGTGCTGTTGCTGGCGCAACTTCTGCTCACGCATACGTTGCCGATAACGGCCATTACCTTTCCGCTGGTCCTGCTGCCCTTGCTGATCGCGACGCTGGGTTTTAGCTGGCTGCTGGCTGCGTTGGGCGTTTACCTCAGGGATGTAGGGCAATTCATTGGCGTACTGACCACGGTTCTGCTGTTCCTGTCTCCCGTGCTGTATCCGGTCGCCGCCTTGCCGGTGGCGTATCAACCCTGGCTGAAACTCAACCCGCTGACGTACATCATCGAGGAAAGCCGCAACGTGCTGTTGTCCGGGCTCTGGCCGCAATGGGACAGCCTGGCACTGGCGCTGCTGGTGGGGTTTGGCTTCGCGGCGCTGGGCTTTGGCTTCTTTCAGAAAACTCGCAAAGGGTTTGCCGATGTCCTCTGATGAAATAGCCATCAGCGTACGCGATGTCTCCAAGTGCTTTTACAGCTACGAGCGGCCCGTGGACCGTTTGCTGCACTCCATCGTGCCCAGAGTACAGTCGCTGCTGGGACGACCCGCCCGAACCTATGGCCGGGAATTCTGGGCGCTGCGCAATATCGATTTTGAAGTCGCCAAAGGCGAAACCGTGGCCGTGGTCGGGCGCAACGGCTCGGGAAAATCGACGCTGTTGCAGATCATCTGCGGCACCTTGATCCCCACCGGCGGAGCAGTCGAAACCCAGGGCCGGGTGGCGGCCCTGCTGGAGCTGGGTTCGGGTTTCAACCCGGAGTTCACCGGCCGGGAGAACGTCTACCTGAATGCTTCGGTGCTGGGCCTGGCGCGCGAAGAAGTCGAGCAGCGCTTCAGTGCGATTGCCGACTTTGCCGATATCGGCGAGTTCATGGATCAGCAGGTCAAGACTTACTCCAGCGGCATGGCGGTGCGCCTGGCCTTTGCAGTGCAGGCCCAGGTCGATCCGCAAGTGCTGATTGTCGATGAGGCGCTGTCGGTCGGCGATGCGAAGTTTCAGGCCAAGTGCTTCGAGCGGCTGCGGCAACTGAAGCAGAACGGCACCAGCATTCTGTTGGTCACCCATGCCAGCGAACAGGTCGTGACCCACTGCAACCGCGCCATTCTGCTGGATAGGGGCCATGTGGAAATGATTGGCGCATCCCGGCCGGTCATCAATCGCTACATGGACCTGCTGTTCGGCCGCGACAGGCGTATCGAACCGCTGCCAAACGCGACGCTGCCGGGCAAGACGCCGGTCGATAAGCGCGAACCCCACGCACCGACCTTGAGCTTCGACCACGACGCCTACAGCTCACGCATGGGTTTCAACCGGCATGAGTATCGCTGGGGCGATGGCGCGGCCAGCCTGCTGGATTTTCATCTGGCCGCCAACGGCAACGAGTTCCCTGCCAGCATCGGGCCGGGTGAAGAGGTCGTGCTGCACCTGGCCATCCGCTTCAACCGCACGATCAGTCATCCGGTGCTGGGGTTCACGATAAAGACCAAGGAGGGCGTCACCGTCTATGGCACCAATTCCTACCTGCTGGGCTGCGCTTCCAGCCAGGACCTGTACAGCGCCGGTTCACATCTCAAGACCCGTATGAAATTCATCAACCGGCTGGCCAGCGGCGACTACTTCATCTCGATAGGCGTCGCCTCCCGGGAAGGGGAAGACATCATTCCCCATGACCGCCGCTATGACTCCATTCACTTCGTTGTCGCTCCGACCACCACGCTGTTCGGCCTGGTCGATCTCGCCATTACGATGGATTTCGACCGGGAACACCACAATGATCGAACTTGAACACAGCGGTTATCGCCAGGATAAAAACACTCGAGTATGGGTACGCCCCGATTATCAGGGGCTGGCCTACAGCGACGGGGACGAAAGCGAAGAACGCCTGGCGCAGATCATCCGTGACGCCACAGACCTGTCGGTGCTGTCCGGCGAATTGAGCAGGCATTGCAGCGACTGGGCATCGCTGTATCACCTGGGCCGGGCACGCGGAAATATCCTGCGCCCCTTTGCACACCTGCTGTCAGGCCGGGTGCTGGAAATCGGGGCTGGCTGCGGCGCCATCAGCCGTTATCTGGGGGAATGCGGCGGCAGCGTCCTGAGCCTGGAAGGCAGCCTGCGTCGGGCCGCCATAGCCGCAAGCCGCACCCGCGACCTGGACAACGTCAGCGTCGTGGCCGAACGCTTCGAGCAGTTCAACCCGGCGCAGCGCTTCGATGTCATTACCCTGATCGGCGTTCTGGAATACGCCAGCATGTTTGCCCGGCAAAGCGATGCCGCCCTGGAAATGCTCAAGCGAGTCAGAAGCCTGCTGGAGCCCGATGGCGTGCTGCTGCTGGCCATTGAAAACCAGCTGGGGCTCAAGTACTTCGCCGGCGCCGCGGAAGACCACCTAAATACGCCGATGTACGGCATTGAAGGTCGCTACCGTGAGCGCGACCCCGAGACGTTCGGCCGCAAGAGCTTGATGGCCTTGCTTGCAGAAGCCGGCTTCAGTCGTTCGGAATGCCTGTTTCCGATGCCCGATTACAAACTGCCCAACTCGATCGTCACCCAGCGCGGTTTTGAACTGGACTGCTTCGATGCGGCGGCCCTGGCCTGGCAGAACGCCAGGAAAGATCCGCAGTTACCCGGCGCCCCCTTGTTCAACCTCGAACGCGCCTGGCCGGTGGTGGTCAGCAACGGTCTGGGCATGGAGCTGGCCAACTCCTTTCTGATCGCCGCGTCCTGTTCGCCATCGCCCGTGGTCGCCCCGGAATTGCTCGCCGCTCATTACAACGTCAATAGACAACCCGGGTACTGCAAACAGACGCTGTTCATCGAAACCGACAGCGGTATTGAAGTGCGGCATGAGCCCTTGCGCGCAGCAACGGCCATTCAGGAAGCAGGCGCCTATCGACATGTGCTTTCGCACATCGACAGGTATCGCCGTGGCCAGGCACTCAGTCAGCAATTCCTGAATATCGCCAGTGCACCCGACTGGACCCTCAAGGACTTCGGGGCTTTCATCTCACGGTATCTGGCAGCACTTGAAACGCTGCTCGAAGAACGCGGCCAGGCAACGCCACTGAACGCCCTGAATCAGCGCCTGCCGGGGCTGTTTATCGATGCCGTGCCGCACAACATTCTGCTCGATGCCCATGCTCATCCGGCCCTGATCGATATCGAATGGGAAGTCACCGAAGGCGTGCTGCTCGGCCATTTGCTGATCCGCGCGATGTTGCTGCTGATCGCCAGCGCCCTGCCATTGAGCCCCGGTGTGATGTCGCTGACACGCCACCAATTCATCATCCACAGCCTGCGTCATGCAGGTCTGGAGATAACCCAGCCGGAGCTGGAAGGCTTCATCGCCAAAGAGGCAGATTTCCAGGCGTTTGCCACCGGCCTGCCAGCGCGGCACTTTCTCAACTGGGAACCCGAGCAGATCGTCAATCCACGAGAGTCCCCTGTGGAATCACGCGTTCTGGCCAAGTTGTACTACAGCGACGAGGCTGGCAACTTCAAGGAGGATTACGCGCTGAGCCTGGAAGTCCTGCCCGGCCACCAACAATTGCAGTTTCCGCTGGCCGCGCTGAAGACCCGCCCGCAGCGGCTCCGGCTCGACCCGGTCGACCGCCATATCGCGTTCGCGGTGGATAACGTGAGGATCCTCAAGGCGCGCACCGAAATCTGGTGCTGGGATGGCGAGCTTGCATCATTGCCTTCGGTATCCGGCCTCATGGAGATCGAAAGAGCCGGCACGTCGGTGCTGTTTATCTGCCTCGACGATGACCCGTATCTGGAACTGCCGGTAGACATGTCACAACTGAGCGATCTGCGCGCCATGGTGCTGAGGCTGGATCTGGTGCTGTACACCGACGAGGTGATCGCCCGGCGCATCAACCGCAATCTCAATTGGGCGCACCAACAGGAGTCTTCGCTACGCACGGCCTTCGAGCCATTGCATGAGCAGATTCAGACCCTCGTACTGCGTATCAATGAGCTTGAGGACAGCCAGCATCTCATCCGCAAGAATATTTCCGATGGCACCCAGGACACTGCCCAGGCCGTAGAGCGCCTGTTGCATGACCATGCGCACCGCACCAATGGCCGCGAGACGCTGATCGCCAGTCTGGAAAATGCGCTGATCAGCCAGCAGGCGGAAAAGGACACCCGCATCCACGTCCTGAACCTGCGCATCAACGAGCTGGAAAACTCCTATAGCCGGCGACTGAGCACTCCGCTGCGGCACTCGGTGATCGCAGCCCATCGTCTGTCACATCGCCTGACCCATCTCTCGAAACGCCTGCCCTCGATTATCCAGCGCGGTGGCGGCTTCGAGGCGACCACTCGACGGGCTGTGCAGGTCTTGCAGGAACATGGCCTGCAAGGCCTGTTCGCACGGATGCGCTGGTTGCTGAACGAAAAGCCCGCCGAACCTGTAAAGGTCGAGATCGACGCAACGCCCGACCGGCATGACTATGCAGCCTGGATCAAGCAGTACGACACCCTCGATGAGCATGATCGCCAGAACATCGCACGGCGCATCGCCAGTTGGGAAAACCCTCCGCTGATCTCGGTCATCATGCCGGTATTCGATCCGCCTCTGGACCTGTTGCGCGAAGCCCTCGACAGCGTGAGAAACCAGCTATACCCGCACTGGGAGCTGTGCATTGCCGACGATGCTTCCAGCAATCCCGCGGTGCAGGAATTTCTCAAGCAGGTGCAGCAACAGAGCCCGCAGATAAAAGTCATATTCCGTCGCACCAACGGCCATATTTCCGAAGCCAGCAACTCGGCGCTGGAAATCGCCCAGGGGCAATACATTGCCCTGATGGACAACGATGACCTGCTGCCTGAACACGCGCTGTATTGGGTGGCCCGTAAAATCATCGAGCATCCCGACGCCGGAATCCTCTATTCGGACGAAGACAAGATCGATCGGCACGGGCAACGCAGCGCACCTTATTTCAAGCCTGACTGGAACGAGTTTCTGTTTCGCTCGCAGAACATGATTTCCCACCTGGGCGTCTACCGGCGTGACCTGGTCGAGCAGGTGGGGCGCTTTCGGGTCAGTTTCGAGGGCTCGCAGGATTACGACCTGGCCTTGCGCTGCAGCGAAAAACTGTCTGCCGATCAGATCATTCATATCAGCCGCGTGCTGTATCACTGGCGCATCCACGCCGGCAGCACCGCCATGGCGCCCGGTGAAAAACCCTACGCGGCCCTGGCTGGCGTGAAAGCCCTGGACGAACACCTGAAACGCACCGCACGCCAGGGCTGGACAGAGTTGCTGCCAATGGGCATGTATCGCGTGCATTACCCGCTGCCGCAGCCTGAACCGCTGGTCAGCCTGATCATTCCGACCCGCAATGCAGGCTCGCTGGTCAAGCAATGCATCGACAGCATCCAGAACCTGACCACCTACCGCGCGTACGAAATCATCGTGGTCGATAACGGTTCCGACGACCCTGAGTCTCTGGCGTATTTCGAGTGGCTGCGCGAGCAAGCGGGTATCAGCGTGCTCAGGGATGACGGTCCCTTCAACTATTCGGCGCTGAACAATCAGGCGGTCAAACTGGCTCGCGGCGAGCTGATCGGCCTGATCAATAACGATATTGAAGTCATCACCCCTGAATGGCTGGAGGAAATGGTTGCACTGGCCCTGCAACCCAATGTCGGGGCGGTCGGTGCCCGCTTGTGGTATCCCGATGAGCGACTTCAGCATGGCGGGGTGATTCTTGGTGTTGGCGGGATTGCCGCTCACTCGCACAAGTTTCTGTCCCGATACGAGTATGGCTATTTCGGGCGAGCGGTATTGATCCAGGAGTTTTCTGCGGTCACGGCCGCCTGCCTGGTGATCCGCAAATCCCTGTTCGAGCAGGTCGACGGTCTGGACGAAAAGAACCTGAAAGTCGCCTTCAACGACGTCGATTTCTGCCTGCGGATCAGAGAAGCCGGATACGTCAACGTGTGGACACCTTTTGCCGAGCTGTACCATCACGAATCCGCGACCCGTGGCTTTGAAGATTCGCCGGAAAAACAACAGCGCTTCAGCCAGGAGATTGGCTACATGCTGGAGCGCTGGCCGAATATAAGAGCCGATTATGCCTACAACCCCAACCTGACCCTGGGACATGAGGATTTCGGTCTGGCCTGGCCTCCGCGTATCGATGAGTGATGCATCAGGGCAGCGGCTTGACCCGGAACCATGCCCAGCCTTTTTCGGCATGCTCGATGGATAGCGATGGGTTCTGGCGTAACAGGGCACTGTCGCTTTCGGGGGCCATGATTCGGGCCGCACCGGTCCTGTTAAAGTCCAGATGCTGCAAATTGACAAGCACCTTGACCACATCGGCCTGCGGCACGGTTATCTGTAGTTCCTCGACAGAGGGCTGACCGAGAAACAGGAGATGCTGATAGCGGTTATAGAGCATCACTTCCCGGCCCTCAGGGTCCAGTCGCCTCCACACGCTGGCCTGGGGGTAATAAAAGACTCCGTTGACCACTTGATTACCCGAGGCGAGCAAAAACATTGCTGGTATCTGTGAGCCAAGCACAAGGACCGGGGCATCGCTCTGTACCGATGGGCTTTTCAAGTATTGCGGCGCAATCGAAAGGGAATGAAAACTCAAGGTGGTCGCCAGTGTCAGTCCCAGATTGAGGCCCAGGAATGCATACGGGCGCCCGACCAGCAGGAAGTAACTACACGCTATGGCCATGAACGTCAGAGCAAGGATGATCGGCATACTCAAACCGGTTGGCAGTGGCTCACCGAATGCCCTGATAGCCACATACACCAGCACAGCCCAAAGCAGCGCGATGCTGCCCATCACGATAGTGTTGTGGCTCCTTGCGAAGGAGGGTATGCGGAGCGGGCGGATCAGCAGGTGAGTGAGGACCAGACAGGCCAAGCCCAGAGCAAGATCGGCTCTTTTGGATGTGACGTAAGACCACAATGAATAGTGGGACAAAGTGCGCCCGACTCCCATCAGCATATAGAGCAGAATGAACCCGATCATGACCGCCACGGCAATTTCCAGGGCCGTCAGTGAGCGTTGTCTGGCCCGCCTGATAAACAGCACCGCCAGTGGCAGGAAAAAGTAGTAAAAAGAGGCCGCTTCGCTCTGGTTGTTAAGCCGCGGCTCGGCATATTGCAGGGTCATGATATTGGTGTAGCCCTTGAGCAGGATATGCCAGGCGATATCGCCTCCCACTTCGATGTTTCTTTGACCGGGGTATACGGTGTGCATCATGGCTTCGATGGCTTCACGTGCACTCAGCCACCAGCTTCCTGCCAGTAAACCCGCCACCAGTAACGCCAGCAGCAGCGCCAGCACCGACTCCAGGGTGATGTTCCTGTACAGCCGGTCGCGTATCGCAACTCCCACGATCAGGGCAATGAACAGATAACCCACCGTTACCTGCCAGGGCGGGTACAGCAGCAGGAAAAAACCGGCGACGGCAACGCCTGCCAGAATGCCCAGCGGTACCAGAAGCCAGCTTTTGCGCGGCTGCAGAATTTTCAGCAGACACAGCAAGGCGATACAGGGAAAGAAAACCGCATAAGCCGGCCAGAATGACCAGGCGACCACATAGGGCGCAGAAACGAATAGCAGGCTGAACAGAAAACCTTGCCTCCAGCGACCGGGCGCCAGGGCGTGCAGGACATGGGCCAGGGCCAGAAAACAGCCGAACAGCGGAAACCACCAGTACCAGGCCAGCGCTCTTTTCAGGTCGAAGACAAAGAAGCCCCAGGTTGCAGGTCTGGCCAGCGCCGACAGGTGCGCAACCGGCAGGCCTGTCATGCCCGCCACCAGCATGTTCTGGCCATCGAGCCCGAGCCTGTCATTGACCACCGGATAACGGGGAACATGCTGATACTGAGCGATGGCCATGGGCGTCAGGACCAGCCACTCATCACTACGTATCGCTTGTTCGCTGCCCCACACGCGAGTCATGTCTGCCTCGATGAAAGGCGACTGGCGCAACCCCAGATTCAGGGAGGAACCGCTCAACCCCAACGTCGTGAACAGCATGAACACGAGCAATACGCAGCAGCTGAACAGCAGCGGTTCTTGCAGATCGATTTTCAGCCGGGCCTTGATGCTGCGCCTGAGCAGATCTGTCCTGATGAAGCAGATCACCAGCGCAGACAGGGCAGCCAGCATCATGAGTTTGATCAGCGCAATTCCCATCGCTTTCGCCTCCCGGCCGTCATGAATAGGCAGTGATAACGATGCCGGTCATGATGGTGGCAACGCCGATGAAATATTGAATGTGGAACCGCTCACCGAATACGAAATGGCTGGCGATGGGCACGATGACAAATGCCAGGGCCATCAGCGGATAGATCTTGCCCAGCTCGGCTTTCTGCAGAACGGCGATCCAGGCAATGGTGGTAATGCCGTACAGGAACAGCGACAGGAAAAACCAGGCGAGCATGACCGGATCGAACAGATCGCCGTTCTGGCGAAAGATCTGCGCCGTCATCTTGAACAGTATCTGACCTATGGAAATCCCCAGCACACAGGCAAACGCCATGAGGTAAGTCGCCATGCTAGAGCTCCCGGGCGAGGAATTTTTTCTGCAGATGAATGGGGCGTTTGGGCACGGACTGAATGTCGTAGCCGACAAACGCCAGGATGAACTGAATACCGACCAATACCGGCAACGCCGATAACATCACCGTGCCGGGCGAAGTCGCAACGCCCGTACGCAGGGAAAGCGCCCAGTGAAAGGCGCCAAAGAGCGTACCGAAACCCAGCAACAGAATACCGATGGGAAGCTCGAAGGACGCCAGTGACATGTCGCGCAGGTAGTAGTTATAAAACAGGCGCTTGAACATGTTGCGCAGGTGCTTGCCGATGAACTCGCCAAGGATCGCGGATATCCGGAGGTTGCTGACCTCATCGCCATAGCGGGCACTCATCGGAATATCCACCACCACGGCGCGCAGGGTGCCAAGACGAAACAGCATATCGGTCTCGAAGAAATAGCGCGGGCTGATCTTGCTCATCGGCAGGTGCCGGACGACATCGCTGTGAATGGCGGTATAGCCATTGGTGGGATCGAAAAGATCCCAGTACCCCGACGACAGTTTGCTCATCAACGAGAGCACTGTGTTGCCGAAAATCCGCAGGCCGGGCATGCGGCTTATTTCTTCCAGATTGAAAAACCGATTGCCCTTGGTGTAATCCGCCTCGCCTGTCTCTATCGGTGCGGTAAAGGCGGGAATCAGGGCCGGGTTCATTTGCCCGTCGCCATCCACTTTGACAATGATATCCATGCCGTCGGCCAGGGCCGCGGCATAACCCACCATGACAGTACCGCCCACGCCAAGATTGACGGAGTTGAATATCACCCTGACCCGCCGATCAGCGCATCGCTGCTCGACTTCATGGCCGGTTCCCTGGGGACAGCAGTCATCCACAACATAAATCCGGCTGACGCTGTCCCCTATCTCGGCGATCACTTGCAGAATATGGTTTTTCACATTGAAGCAGGGGATAACCACTGCGGTCCTGAGAACAGGAGTGATGAGGTCGTAAGTCGTCATGAAGTTTGCCTGACTGTCGCAGAAGGGTTATCGGACACGGCTGATGCGCTACAGTTAAGTTCAGCTAAGCGAAGAATTCCATATTCAGAAGTGTCATATAAGAACAGCAGTGTTAGATAATTATATTTGAAACACCGTTAATATTTCTGACAGTAACACGTGTTTTACAGATAGTGCGCAGTGCTTCCAGCTTTTAACTTCCCAACCCATAGCTGAACCACTTATATGAATACACCCTCTGAAATCGATATTTCAGGCCTAAGGTGTTACGACAGGATTGTCGATGATGTGACCTATAGCGTTCCACGCGGTATCACTCGTGAAACACGCGGGCGAGTCTGGATCGTGCGCGTCCTGAAAAATAAACATGTCCTGGTTTCGGCCCGCTTCACGGATCTGCGTTTCGGCGGAACCCGACGCGCCCTGGATGCCGCCATCATTCACTTGCTGCATAGCGGTCATGCCTGGCGCCGCGACGATGTCCTGCAGTTGACCGAACATGCCACCGCCCACTGGCGCAAGAGGAGTGGCGCCGGTCTGTGTGCTGTCGCTTATGTGCCGAAGCAGGGTCCGGGGCGCGGCGAAACCTTTTTCCTGTCCACTTACAAGCGGGTTGCCAGTGGTCGGGGCATGGGCAAGCTACGCTCCAAACTGGTTGAAGTGCTGGAAAACGCCTATGAAATGGAAGAGGGGATTGCGACGATTCCCTATTCCGCTCAGAAGAAGATTCGCCACGAGGTCGATCAGTTGTTTGAAAGCGAGCAGTTCCAGGCTTTTCTTGAGGCGGGAAGAAGAAAGGCGGATCACATTGCCGTGACCGAGTATATCGAGAAGCTGGAACGGGACCAGGGTCCCTAGACACCCGGCGGGTATTAACTTGTTGTCTGCTCGTACATTCAAGCTCTACACCGGCTCTGTTTTACCTTTTGTTTACATTCAACCGGTTGAGTCGACTCTGGCAAGACGAGGATAATTCTCCCGGTATCGAACATCTGATATGTCGCTTGTTTTCCTGTGTTGAGTTACGCCCTCGACTCATGTTCCCGGTATTTGTCTGTTGGTATCGCTTACACCTTTTACAAGAGTCTTCACCCCCCCAGGAAAGTTGATCATGGCAAAACTGACCTGCATGGCCAGAACTACGCAATTGCGCTGCTACGACCGGATTGTGGATGGCATCACCTACTGCGTTCCACGAGGCATCAGCCGTGAGGTACGCGGCAATGCCTGGCTCGTGAAGGTCATCAGGAACAAACAGAATGTGCTGCTGGCGCGCTTTACCGACCCGTCTTTCGGCGGCACGCGCAAAGCCCTGGAAAGCGCCATCATTCACTTGCGCCATAGCGGTCTGGCGTGGCATGCAGGCGACGTATTGCACCTGGACGACCGTGCCACCGTGCATTGGCGCAAGAGAAGTGGCGTCGGGCTGTGTGCGGTCGCCTACGTGACGAGCAACAAGCCCGGGCGTGGTGAAACCTTCTTCGTCTCGACTTACAAGCGGGTCGAAAGCGGTCGGGGCATGGAAAAGCTGCGCAGCAAACTGATCGAGACGCGGGAGTGCTCTTACACCACCGAACACGAAGCTGCATTCGTGCCTGAAGCGGTACGCCACACGCTGAGTCTTGAAATCGATGCATTGCTGCACAGCGATGACTTCCAGACCTTTCTCGAAGCCGGGAAACGCAAGGCCGATCAGATCGCCGTCGATCAATACGTGGACGCGATCACCGGCGCCGAATAAAGCTAACCCCAAGGCCCGCAGGCCCTGGGCACGGTCGGTCAGACCCGGAAGCGGCTGACCATTGTCTGCAACTGGTTGCCCAGACGCGCCAGTTCGATACTGGAAGCGGCGGTTTCCTCACTGGCCGAAGCGGTCTGCTCGGAAACATCGCGCACATTGACAATGCTGCGGGTGATTTCATCGGCCACGGCGCTTTGTTGCTCAGCAGCCGCAGCAATCTGCTGGTTCATCGACTGGATGCTCGACACCGTCTGGGTGATATTCCCCAGCGATGCGCCGGCCTTGCGGCTCAGCGACACACTGCTGGCCGTCAGTTCGCGGCTGCTGAGCATGATGCTCGATACCTGACGAGTACCGTTCTGCAGACCCGCCACCAGATTTTCGATTTCCTCGGTGGACTGCTGGGTGCGTTGCGCCAGGCCGCGCACTTCATCGGCCACCACTGCGAAGCCGCGACCCGCTTCACCGGCCCGCGCAGCTTCAATGGCCGCGTTGAGCGCCAGCAGGTTGGTCTGTTCGGCGACGGCCTTGATCACATCCATGACCTTGCCGATCTTGTCGCTTTCCTGCTCCAGCTCGCTCATGGCATCCGCCGAGCGACCCACTTCCTTGGCCAGACGCTCGATCTGGGCAATCGCCTCACCCACAACCCTGTCACCGTCGCGGGCTTCGCGGTCGGCGCTGGATGCCGCTTGCGAAGCCTGTTCGGCGTTATGCGCAACTTCCTGGACGGTGGCCGACATTTCGTTCATGGCGGTGGCCACCTGATCGGTTTCGACCTTCTGGCTGTTGACCCCGGCACTGGTCTGCTCGGTCACCGCCGACAGCTCTTCGGCAGCGCTGGCGATCTGGGTCACGCCATCGCGGATCCCGACAATCAGGTCGCGCAAGGTGGCATTCATGCGCTGCACACCTTGTTGCAGAACGCCCAATTCATCGCGGCGGGTCACGCTGATATTGCGCGACAGATCGCCCGATGCGATGCGGTCCACTTCAATCAGGGTTTCCTCCAGCGGACGGGTGATCTGGCGGGTGATAATCAGCGCCGCGAGAATGCCCAGCACCAGCGCCAACAAGGTGCAACCGATCTGCATGTTACGTGCATGCTCACTGTCTTCCTCGCCACGGCTGGCCTGGAGTTCATACAGCGCCTCGCTGACCTTGGCCATCGCCACGCCTTGCTCGGTATTCTGCTTGCGCGCCGTATTGATCGCCGCATTGGCAGTCTTGAAGTTATCCACAGTCTGGCGATAACTGATGATGGCATTTTCCAGTTGCTGGAGTTCATCGCCATAGCTGCCAGCGAATGCGGCCTTGAGCGGCACCATCCCTTGCAAGGCGGTGCCGAGCTGCCGATAGGCGTTGTTTTCTGTGGTTTCGTTGGGATTGCCGGTGTAGCCACGGACTTCATAACGGATCAGGGCCAGGTTTTCCTTGGCCTTGAGAATGGCTTGATAACGCTCGAAGCGGCGCTCGTCGGCAGGCGACATGTTGATCACATCGTCGATGATCCGGCCAATGATTTCCGCGCCTTTGACGGCGTGCACGCCCATGGTCTTACGCAGTGCCGCATCGGCGCGGTAAGCCTCGCGCATCCGGTCATACGACTGCTGGTATTGCGTAGCGAGGCTGTTCAGTTGCTGCAGTTTTTCCTGATTGCTCGGAAAACTGAAGATCGGAAGCGCTGCGTTGAGTTTTGCCTTGAGGCGCTCCAGAGCGGCCTGAGCCACATCGCCCATCTTCTCGTCACCATTCTCGGTCACGTATTGCAGACGTCTGAGGCGCAGTTCACTCATATCGGCATTGATACTCATGATGTCGGCCACGCGCTCGCTACGCTCGATCAGGCTGCCCAGGCCACCCCAGCCAGTCAGTGCCAGAAGGCACGTCAGGATGAGCACCACGCCAAACCCCACGGCCAGTTTCAATTTGACACTGATGTTCGCAAACCATGTATTCATGACAATCCTTCGATTTTCCGGGCAGCCGCCAGAACGTTTTGAACCCGCAACCCGTTGTCCAGCAAGTGGGCGTTTGCAACTAACAGATTGATATAGATGATTACATGAATAACAGAAAGGATGGCTTGTGGCCATTAATTAGTAGGTAAACTTTAGTCTGAGCAAAGGCGCCAAAAGGCTGAAATAGAGCGGTTGCCGCTCAGAAAGCACTGAGCCCGGCAAAGGCCGGGCTCAGGATCAAGCGGGGGCTATCAGACGCGGAAGTGGCTGACCATCATCTGCAGTTGTCCGCCAAGACGGGCAAGTTCAACGCTGGAAGCGGCCGTTTCTTCACTGGCCGAAGCGGTCTGCTCGGAAACATCGCGCACATTGATAATGCTGCGGCTGATTTCCTCGGCCACGGCGCTTTGCTCTTCAGCGGCCGCCGCGATCTGCTGGTTCATCGCCTGGATGTTGGACACGGTCTGGGTAATGTTGCCCAGCGATACGCCGGCCTTGCGACTCAGCGAAACACTGCTGGCCGTCAGTTCGCGGCTGCTGAGCATGATGCTCGACACCTGGCGAGTACCGTTCTGCAGACCCGCCACCAGACTTTCGATTTCCTCGGTCGACTGTTGGGTACGCTGGGCCAGGCCACGCACTTCATCAGCCACCACCGCAAACCCGCGACCTGCCTCACCGGCCCGCGCAGCTTCGATAGCCGCGTTGAGCGCCAGCAGGTTGGTCTGTTCAGCCACGGCCTTGATCACGTCCATGACCTTGCCGATCTTGTCGCTTTCCTGTTCCAGCTCGCTCATCGCGTCAGCCGAACGGCCCACTTCAGTGGCCAGACGCTCGATCTGGGCAATCGCTTCACCCACCACCTTGTCACCGTCACGGGCTTCACGGTCCGCATTGGAGGCCGCATGCGAAGCCTGCTCGGCGTTGCGGGCAACTTCCTGAACAGTGGCCGACATCTCATGCATGGCTGTCGCCACCTGATCGGTCTCGACCTTCTGGCTGTTGACCCCGGCACTGGTCTGTTCGGTCACGGCCGACAGTTCTTCGGCAGCACTGGCAATCTGGGTCACGCCATCGCGAATCCCGGTAATCAGATCACGCAGCGTGGTGCCCATGCGCTGGATACCTTGTTGCAGGATGCCCAGTTCGTCGCGACGGGTCACCGCCATGGTCTGGGTCAGATCGCCCGAAGCGATGCGATCCACCACTGCCATGGTTTCCTGCAATGGGCGGGTGATCTGACGGGTGATGATCACTGCAGCCAGGATGCCCAGGACCAGCGCCAGAATGGTGCAGCCGATCTGCATGTTGCGAGCCTGTGCGCTCTCCATGTCACGACGATCCAGCTGGATCTGATACATGTCTTCGCTGATCTTGACGATGTCCTGGCCCTGAACCGTCATTTCCTTGCGGGCCTGAACGATATCGGCATTGGCAGACTTGAAGTTCTGCAGCGCGGCACGGTAGTTGAGCAGCACGGTTTCCAGTTGCTTCAGACGATCGGCATGCACACCGCTCAGGGTGGCCTTGAGCGGAGCCAGCCCCTTGATCGCATCGTCCAGTTGGCTAATGGCTTTCTGTTCGGTTTCAGGCGTTACGTCTGCGGCATAGCCACGAACTTCGTAGCGCACCAGCATCAGGTCTTCCTTGGAATTGATGATGCTTTCGTACTGGTTGAAACGGGTTTCGTCAGCAGGGTCCAGCTTTTTGACATCGGCCAGGATCTGCTCGATCAGGTCGGCACCCTTGACGGCATTGACGCTCATTTCGGTGCGCATGGCAGTGCTGGTGCGGTAACCATTGCGCATGTTGTTCAAGGATTTCTGATAATCGCCGATCACAACACCGAGCTTTTCAAGAAGCCTGACGTTTTCCGGGCTCTTGAAGCTTTTGAGCAATTTTTCCTGATAGCCCTTGAAGCCGTCGAGGGAAACCTGAACGGTTTCGGCTACCTTTTCGTCACCATTGGCTACCATGTATTGCAGGCGCGTCACCCGCAATTTGGTCAGTTGGGAGTTGAGCGAGGTTATATCGCTCATCCAGTTACTGCGGTCGATCAACCCACTGAGGCTGGTCCAGCCAGTCAGGGCAAGAATGGCAGTAAAAACAAGTACTAGACCGAACCCAAGGGCCAGTTTCATATTTACGCTGATGTTAGCAAACCAGCTATTCATCGACTTTCTCCAGGATCGTCTAGTTTCAAATTATGGCCGCTGGAAGGTTGTTGTTTTAGGTCGCAGCAAGGGCAATACGTAATGACGCTATCGGCAGATCACCGCCGACCTGAAATAAAAAAATGAGGAAGTTGAAAAAACAATCGCCAACCTTTCACGAACCTTTCATTCGCTGAAGACCACGTTTATAAAGGCATGCAGAGAATGATTATCGTCATACCCTGTCATAAAAAAGACGCCAGAAATCTGCCTACAATGGATCCAAACAAGACCTATTTTCGCGTGTGGGTATATAGTAGTTTAGTGATAGCGAATAGAACGCCCCTATAAAAACAAAGTACCCAAACATCCAAAATCTATTATTTTCTGCCGAGATTTATTGTAATGAGCTTGAAGTTCCGTCATAAAATTCTGTTAGCGGCATCGGGTGTCGTGGTATTGGCATTCGCATTGTTCACCTTCTATAACGATTACCTGCAACGCACGACCATTCGTCAGAATCTTGAAACATCGGTCGGGCAAGCCGGCGAGTTGACTGCCAGCAGTGTTCAGAACTGGCTCAGCGGGCGCATTCTGGTGCTGGAAAACCTCACTCAGGATGTTGCCTATCAGGGCATAGGCAGCGACCTGAGTGGACTGGTGTCGCAGTCCTCTCTGGTTTCCACCTTTCAGTTCACTTATGTCGGTGACAGCAAAGGCACGTTTACCCAACGCCCGAATGTCGAGATGCCGGCAGGTTACGACCCACGTCAACGGCCCTGGTACAAATCCACTGTCGAAGCGGGCAAGACCATCCTCAGCGCGCCCTATCTGGCCTCGGTGGGCGGCCTGGTGGTCACTATCGCCAGCCCGATCAAGTCAGGCGGCCAGGTTTCCGGCGTGGCCGGTGGCGACCTGAGCCTCGAGACGCTGGTCAAGATCATCAACTCTGTCGAGTTCGGCGGTATCGGTTATGCCTTTCTGGTCAGCGGCGACGGCCAGGTCATCGTCAGCCCGGACAAGGATCAGGTGCTGAAGAACCTCAAGGACATCTATCCCGGCCAGACCCTGAGCCTGGATAAAAAGCTGCGTGAGGTGAAGCTCAACGGCCAGGAGCGAATCCTGTCCTTCACGCCGATTACCGGCTTGCCGTCTGCCGACTGGTACATCGGCCTGAGCATCGACAGAGACAAGGCCTATGCCCCGCTGAGCCAGTTCCGTAGCTCCGCGCTGGTCGCGGTGCTGATTGCCGTTGCCGTGATTGCCTTGCTGCTGAGCCTGCTGATCCGCGCCTTGATGCGCCCACTGACCGACATGGGCCGCGCCATGCAGGATATCGCTCAGGGTGAAGGTGATCTGACACGCCGCCTGCAGATTCAGGGCAAGGACGAGTTCGCCGAGCTTGGCGGCTCCTTCAACCAGTTCGTCGAGCGCGTACACGCCTCGATTGCCGAAGTATCGTCGGCAACGCTCCAGGTGCATGACCTGTCGCGGCGCGTAGTGGAATCATCCAACGCCTCGATCACAGGCTTCGATGAGCAAAGCGCGCGCACCAATAGCGTTGCAGCAGCGATCAACGAGATGGGTGCTGCCACCCAGGAAATTGCCCGCAATGCGTCCGATGCGTCTGCCCAGGCCAGCGAAGCCCGTGAACAGGCCGAAGACGGCCGGATCGTGGTGGAGAAGACGATCAGCGCCATGAGCGAGCTGTCGAGCAAGATCAGCGACTCCTGCAGCAGAATCGAAACGCTCAATGCCAGCACCGACAACATCGGGCACATTCTGGACGTCATCAAGGGCATCTCGCAGCAGACCAACCTGCTGGCCTTGAATGCTGCCATCGAGGCTGCACGCGCTGGCGATGCCGGACGCGGTTTTGCCGTGGTTGCCGATGAGGTGCGCAACCTGGCGCATCGCACCCAGGTTTCAGCCGACGAGATTCACAAGATGATCGGTGAACTGCAGTCCGGTTCCCAGCAAGCGGTCCTGAACATGAATGAAAGCCAGGCGTCCAGTCAGGACAGCGTTGAGGTTGCCAACCAGGCAGGTAATCGTCTGCTGGATGTCACCCGGCGCATCAGTGAAATCGACGGCATGAACCAGTCGGTCGCCGCGGCTACCGAAGAACAGACCGCCGTGGTGGAAACCCTGAACGTGGACATCAATCAGATCAACACCCTCAATCAGCAGGGTGTGGCCAACCTGAATGAAACCCTCAAGGATTGCGCAGCGCTGTCGCAACAGGCAGGGCGCCTGAAGCAACTGGTGGACAGCTTCAAGATCTGATCATGGAACCCCATCAGCCGCTTTTCCTGCTGCCAGGAAGCGGCTGACGGGGTTTGCAGAACTGGCCTGCGGTTACTTCAGCAGACGCCAGGTGAACGGATAACGGTAGTCCACGCCTTCATTGGCCTTGACCCCGGCAATGATCGTCAGAACCATCGCACCGATGCCGACCAGCAACAACATCGGAATCCCGATGACCAACACGAACAGCAGCAGGCTGACAGTCGCGGCAATAGAAACCGTGATCTGGAAGTTCAGCGCTTCCTTGCCCTGCGCATCAATGAACGGGTCGGTATCCTTCTTGAGTTGCCAGATAATCAGCGGCCCCAGCAGATGGCCGAACGGGAAGAACAGCCCGCACAAAGCCACCAGGTGACAGAACATCGCCCACTGACGAACCTCCCGGGACGGTTTGGCAAGGGCAGGCTTGTTAAACTGGCTGTCACTCATCTACGGCTCCTTTTTACTGCGCATGTCTTTACAGCGCACAAGTCAGTCGGCCAATGCGGCCCGCTGCAACTCAAACAGTTCGGTCATGCCTTTCTGGGCCAGGGCCAGCATGGCGTTCAGCTCTTCAGGCTGGAACGGCGCACCTTCGGCAGTACCCTGAACCTCGATGAAACCACCGGCGCTGGTCATGACCACGTTCAGGTCAGTCTCGGCTGCGGAATCTTCCAGGTAATCCAGGTCCAGCACTGGCTCGCCCTGATACATGCCCACGGATACGGCAGCGATCATCTGCTTGAGCGGGTCGCCGCCCTTGAGGCCGCCGCGCTTCTTGATCACTTTCAAGGCATCGGCAAGCGCAACCATGGCGCCGGTGATGGAAGCCGTGCGAGTACCGCCATCGGCCTGGATCACATCGCAATCGACATACAGGGTGACGTCGCCCAGCTTGGACATGTCCAGTGCAGCGCGCAGCGAACGGCCGATCAGACGCTGGATTTCCAGGGTACGGCCACCTTGTTTGCCACGGCTGGCTTCGCGCTGGTTACGCTCGCCGGTAGCACGTGGCAGCATGCCGTATTCGGCAGTCAGCCAGCCCTGGCCCTGACCCTTGAGAAAGCGTGGCACGCCGTTTTCGACGCTGACCGTGCAGATCACCTTGGTGTCACCGAACTCGACCAGCACAGAACCTTCGGCGTGCTTGGTGTAGTTGCGGGTGATGCGGATCGGACGGAGCTGATCGGCGGCGCGGCCACTTGGACGTTTCATCTGGAATACCTGTACTGGGACGGAAAACTGCCGAGCAGTATAGAGGTCACAACAGAAGCTGGGCACATCTAAAAGTCGGGAATAGCGATACCAGGTACGTCAAAGGCTCTGGAACCGGGCTTTACAGCGCTGACCGCTCAGCTTGCAACACTTGTCACATTCGCGGATTGGGAGCCTGCGCCGCACTGCGCTACAATCCTGCGCCTTTGCAGCCTGTCGGCTTTTACGACTTCAGTGAGCGCAACGCGACCGCGCTCATGGACCGAATCAAGAGGTAATTCCTATGGTGCACAGCATGACGGCCTTTGCCCGAGTCGAACAGGCCGGCGCCCAGGGCACATTGAGTTGGGAGCTGCGCTCGGTCAATCACCGCTACCTTGAGCCGCATCTGCGCCTGCCGGAGTCCTTCCGTGACCTGGAAGGCGCGATTCGCGAAGCCCTGCGCCAGGGATTGTCGCGTGGCAAGGTCGAATGCACCCTGCGCTTCGTGGAAGAAACAGCCGGCAAACCGCTGCAGGTGGATCGCGAACGCGCCCGACAGTTGATCGCCGCCGCCGAGAGCGTAGCCGGCCTGATCAAGCAGCCCGCGGCCCTCAATCCGCTGGAAGTGCTGGCCTGGCCCGGCGTGCTGGTGGCCGACGCAGCAGACCCGCAGGCCCTCAACAGTGCAGCCCTGGCACTTTTCAACGAAGCGCTCGGCGAACTGAAGAACGGTCGCGGCCGCGAAGGCGCGGACCTGGCCCGGCTGCTCGATGAGCGACTGACCTCGATCACCCAGGAAGTCGCCACCCTGCGCACCCTGGTGCCACAGATGCTGGCCGCCCAGCGGCAGAAGATCATGGATCGCTTTGCCGACATGAAGGCCGAGCTGGATCCGCAGCGCCTGGAACAGGAAATGGTCCTGCTGGCACAGAAAAGCGATGTCGCCGAAGAGCTGGATCGCCTGAGCACCCACGTCACGGAAGTGCGTCGCGTGCTCAAGACCGGCGGGCAGGCGGGCCGTCGCCTGGACTTCCTGATGCAGGAACTCAACCGCGAAGCCAACACTTTGGGCTCCAAGGCCTTCGACCCACGCAGCACACAAGCCGCCGTCAACCTCAAGGTGTTGATCGAGCAGATGCGTGAACAAGTACAGAATATTGAGTAAGGCTAAACCTGACATGACCCACAGCACCGGTACCCTGTACATCATTTCTGCTCCGTCCGGCGCAGGCAAGACCAGTCTGGTCAAGGCCCTGATCGACGACCCGGAGCAGCAAGTCCGCGTTTCGGTTTCCCACACCACCCGGGCCATGCGTCCCGGTGAGGCCGATGGCGTGAACTATCACTTCGTTGATCGTGCCGAGTTCACCCGCATGATCGACAACGGTGATTTCCTGGAGCAGGCCGAAGTGTTCGGCAATCTCTACGGTACGTCGCAAAGCCATCTGCAACAGGTTCTCGACGAAGGCCACGACCTGATTCTGGAAATCGACTGGCAAGGCGCCCAGCAGGTTCGCAAGCAGATGCCAGAGACGCGCTCGATCTTCATCCTGCCGCCAACCCAGCAGGCCTTGCGTCAGCGCCTGACCAACCGCGGCCAGGACAGCGACGAGATCATCGATGCCCGCATGCGCGAAGCCGTCAGCGAAATGAGTCACTACAAGGAATATGACTCGATCGTGGTCAACGACGACTTCGCCCACGCACTCGAAGACCTGAAAGCCATCTTCCGCGCCAATCGCCTTAACCTGAAGCATCAGGAAGAGAAATACAGCCAGTTATTCAATGAGTTACTGGCCTGAAGCGATCTTGCGGACCGACCTTTCGGGCGGTCCGCAACACCCGGCCCGTGGCGTGCCGCTTGAAGCTTGTGGCTAACCGCTTGTAAACTACCGAGTCCGCTCGCCCATCCGGGCACCGCGCATACGCATTTGCTACGAGGAATACCCATGGCCCGCGTGACTGTTGAAGACTGCCTGGAACACGTCGATAACCGCTTCGAGCTGGTCATGCTCGCTACCAAGCGCTCGCGCCAACTCGCTACTGGCGGCAAGGAACCCAAGCTGGCTTGGGAAAACGACAAGCCTACCGTCGTTGCCCTGCGCGAAATCGCAGCTGGCCTGATGGATTACGCTGTCATCGCAGAAGCTGAAATCGTCGAAGATGAACCACTGTTTGCAGCGTTCGAGGACGAGTCCAGCGAGGCCGTCTAAGCCTATGCCGGGGCGACGTAGTACGACGCAGGGTAAAAGCCACGTGCAGGGAGTAACGCCTTGCCGAGCATAGACGCCCTCGCCGACCGCCTTTCGGCCTACCTCGGCAAGGACCAGGTCAATCTGGTCCGCCGAGCGTATTACTACGCCGAACAAGCCCACGACGGCCAGCGCCGTCGTAGCGGCGAAGCCTACGTTACGCACCCGCTTGCAGTAGCGAGCATTCTTGCCGACATGCACATGGACCATCAGAGCCTGATGGCCGCGATGCTGCATGACGTGATCGAAGACACCGGAATTGCCAAGGAAGCACTCTGCCTTCAATTCGGCGAAACCGTGGCCGAACTCGTCGACGGGGTCAGCAAGCTGACCCAGATGAACTTCGAGACCAAGGCCGAAGCCCAGGCGGAAAACTTCCAGAAAATGGCCATGGCCATGGCTCGCGACATTCGCGTGATCCTGGTCAAGCTCGCCGACCGCCTGCACAACATGCGTACGCTGGAAGTCCTGTCCGGCGAAAAACGCCGCCGCATCGCCAAGGAAACCCTCGAAATCTATGCTCCCATCGCCAACCGCCTGGGCATGCATAGCGTTCGCATCGAATTCGAGGACCTGGGTTTCAAGGCCATGTACCCGATGCGCTCTTCGCGCATCCACCAGGCAGTCAAGCGCGCCCGGGGCAATCGCAAGGAACTGGTCAACAAGATCGAGGAATCCCTGAGCCATTGCCTGGCCGTGGACGGTATCGAAGGCGAGGTCAGCGGGCGGCAGAAACACCTGTACGGCATCTACAAGAAGATGCGCGGCAAGCGTCGCGCCTTCAACGAAATCATGGATGTCTACGCCTTCCGGATCATCGTCGACAAGGTCGATACCTGCTATCGCGTGCTAGGCGCTGTACATAATCTGTACAAGCCGCTGCCCGGTCGCTTCAAGGATTACATCGCAATTCCCAAGGCCAACGGCTATCAGTCGTTGCATACCACGTTGTTCGGCATGCATGGCGTACCCATCGAAATCCAGATTCGCACCCGCGAAATGGAAGAAATGGCCAACAACGGGATTGCCGCACACTGGCTGTACAAGTCCACCGACGACGAACAGCCCAAGGGCACCCACGCCCGCGCCCGCCAATGGGTCAAAGGCGTACTGGAGATGCAGCAACGTGCTGGCAACTCCCTGGAATTCATTGAAAGCGTGAAGATCGACCTGTTCCCGGACGAGGTCTACGTCTTCACGCCCAAAGGCCGGATCATGGAGCTGCCCAAAGGCTCCACGGCCGTGGACTTCGCCTACGCGGTACACACCGACGTCGGCAACAGCTGCATCGCCTGCCGGATCAACCGCAGGCTGGCTCCGCTGTCCGAACCCCTGCAAAGCGGCTCGACCGTCGAAATCGTCAGCGCGCCCGGCGCACGCCCGAACCCGGCCTGGCTGAATTTCGTCGTGACCGGCAAGGCGCGCACGCACATTCGCCATGCCCTGAAGCTGCAACGCCGCTCCGAGTCCATCAGCCTCGGCGAACGCCTGCTGAACAAGGTACTCAACGGCTTCGAGTCCACGCTGGACAAGATCGAGAACGAACGCATCCAGCTGGTTCTGGCCGAATATCGCGTCGAAGTGCTGGAAGACCTGCTCGAAGACATCGGCCTGGGCAATCGCATGGCCTATGTAGTAGCCCGCCGCCTGCTCGGCGAAGGCGACCAGTTGCCAAGCCCCGAAGGCCCGCTGGCGATTCGCGGCACCGAAGGCCTGGTACTCAGTTACGCCAAGTGCTGCACGCCAATCCCCGGCGACCCGATTGTCGGCCACCTGTCCGCAGGCAAAGGCATGGTCGTGCACCTGGACAACTGCCGCAATATCAGCGAAATCCGCCACAACCCCGAGAAGTGCATCCAGCTGTCCTGGGCCAAGGATGTCACCGGTGAGTTCAATGTCGAGCTGCGCGTCGAGCTGGAACACCAGCGCGGCCTGATTGCCCTGCTGGCCAGCAGCGTCAACGCCGCCGACGGCAACATCGAAAAGATCAGCATGGACGAGCGCGATGGCCGCATCAGCGTGGTCCAGCTGGTCGTCAGCGTTCACGACCGCGTGCATCTGGCCCGCGTGATCAAGAAACTGCGCGCCCTGGCCGGGGTTACACGAATCACCCGCATGCGCGCCTAGCCACCCCATCATCAGGAGTTCTTCATGACCAAGACCGTCATCACCAGCGACAAGGCACCTGCGGCCATCGGCCCTTACTCCCAGGCGATCAAGGCTGGCAATACCGTCTACATGTCCGGGCAGATCCCGCTGGACCCGAAAAGCATGGAACTGGTCGAAGGCATCGAAGCACAGATCGTTCAGGTCTTCGAGAACCTCAAGTCTGTCGCTGAAGCAGCCGGTGGTTCCTTCAAGGACATCGTCAAACTGAACATCTTCCTGACCGATCTGGGCAACTTCGCCAAGGTCAACGAGATCATGGGCAAATACTTCGAGCAGCCTTACCCGGCACGCGCCGCCATTGGCGTTGCAGCTCTGCCTCGTGGCGCCCAGGTCGAAATGGACGCCATTCTGGTCATCGAATAAATCATTGCGGCGGGGCGCCAGCCGCTCCGCTCCCTGCAAAGGAAGGACTCCGTTATGCGCTCCGCGCTCGCCATCTCACTGCTGGCCGCCATCCTGAGTGGCTGCGCCAGCCACGCCGACCGCAACCCTGACGGCACCTGGATCAACCAGACCGCCATCGACGCTGCCGTCAAAGGCGGCAACCTGCGCGAAGCCCTGCTCGCCAATGGCCCGAACCTGGAATGGCAGGTCAACACCAAAGCCAACCAGGCCACCTATTCCAACGGTTTCGAGTTGGGCGAAGGCAAGATTGCCAGCGCTGCCGACGGCAAGCTGCACATCAACTTCTACGGCAACTTCGCCGAAGACCTGACAGTCAAGGGCGACAGCCTGGTGCAGGCCGCCAGCGAATCAGGCCCGGAACAGCACTTCGAGAAGCCGGAAAACCCTGCTGCAGACGGCGCGCCGCCGGGCAGCAGCTTTGAAAAAGCCCTGTATGGCGCCTACATGGGCGGCAAATGGACCATCGTCAGCGGCGACGGCCAGGGCAGCACTGTGCAGTTCCTGCCTGACGGCAGTGTTCAGGGTCTTCCGGAAAACGATCGCTACGCCCTGTGCCTGGCTGGCGATTGCGCAGCCATGAGCGGTGAATACGACAGCATGTGGCTGGAAAAGAACGAACAAGGCAATCCATGGATCTTTGCCCGCAAAGGCAAGCAACTGGAAATCTTCCAGGCTCTCAACGAAGCCAGGTCCGACGAGATGCCGCAACTGCGTCCGGGCCCGCGTCGCTGGTTGCTGGAACAGCAGTAATCCATCGATGAAAACAGGCTCGGCCCCATCAATCGGCCGAGCCTGCCTTCCCGGCACTATCCCAGCAACGCCGCATATCCCGCACGATAATCCGCATACTTCGGCGCCCAGCCCAACGCCCGCGCCCTGGCATTGCTGCATCGCTTGCTGCCCACGCGCTGCACGCTGACCGCCTCAGACCACTCGGTAACCCCCAGATACTCACGTATCCAGGCCACCACATCGGCGAGTGCCGCCGGATCGTCATCGACACCCAGATAGCAATCCTCAAGCACCACGCCCCGCGCATCGGCCTGGAGCAGGCAGGCCAGCAAGCTCGCCGCATCATCGGCATGAATACGATTGGCATAGACCGGTGGCTCGCTGCGTACGCTATGGCCCTGACGCACACGATTGGACAGGTCGTTGCGGCCAGGACCGTAAATCCCCGTCAGACGCACCACCGTGGCAGGCCAGCCACTGTTGAGCGCAACCTGTTCGGCCTCCAGCATCACCGTCCCGGTATAGCTCGACGGTTCGGTTGCCGAGGTTTCATCGACCCACTCGCCATGTTGTTGCCCATACACACCGCTGCTGGAAACGAACACCACCCGCCGGGGCTGCTGGCCGTGCTGCTGCATCCAGCGCAGGACCTGAGCCAGGCCATCGACGTAGGCGCGGCGATAGCCCTGTTCATCCCTTTCTGCAGGCGTGGCGCAATACACCAGATAATCGATGGCCGACGTCGGCCAGCCCTGCGGCTCCACCCAGTCGAACAGATCCCCCTTCACCGGGATCACGCCTTCGGGCAACCGCGATGTATCACGGCGCAATCCATGCACCTGCCATTGATGAGGCAATAACAGACTGGCCAGACGAGAACCTATATCTCCGCAGCCAGCAATCAGAACGGTTGGGGCAGACACGTGAGACCTCCACATAACAATCGATAAGAGTCGTTGAACAGCCAGAACATAGAGGCTTGACGCTATTAATTAAAAAAAAGATATATTATATCTTCTGTTAACAAGAACGATTTGCAATAATACCCGTCCATTTGTTCCCGCACCCCTGTCGAGCCTATAACGCGACGTCCCGGAACAACCATTATTTTCATTTCAGGTCAGGCCAGCATGACACGTATTCAATCACCCGCTTCGCCAACCAAGCTACCTCGCCTGCCACGTGCATGGCGTGGTGTGGCTGCTCTTGTGTTGAGCCTGATGCTCGCACCTGTCGCTCTCGCTGACCAGGCTGCACCTGCTGCTCCGACACAACAGGCGGCTGCCGCTGCTCCGGCAGCGCCGGCTGCAACTCCCGCACCTGCTGCCCAGCCTGATGCCGCTGCGCCTGTCGATACGCTGGAGCCTGTGGTTGAAGAAGCCGGTCTTGGCATGGCTCACGATCTGTCGCCGTGGGGCATGTATCAGAACGCCGACGTGGTCGTGAAAGCCGTCATGATCGGTCTGGTCATCGCTTCGATCATCACCTGGACCATCTGGATCGCCAAGGGCTTCGAGCTGCTGGGCGCCAAACGTCGCCTGCGCGTTGAAATCGCCGGCCTGAAAAAGGCCCGCTCCCTGAGCGACGCCAGCCAGAGCGCCAACAAGGAAGGGACCCTGGCCCATCTGCTGGTTCACGACGCCCTGGAAGAAATGCGCCTTTCCGCCAACAGCCGCGAGCGTGAGGGCATCAAGGAGCGTGTCAGCTTCCGCCTTGAGCGCCTGGTCGCTGCCTGTGGCCGCAACATGAGCACCGGCACCGGCGTGCTCGCCACCATCGGTTCGACCGCACCCTTCGTCGGTCTGTTCGGTACAGTGTGGGGCATCATGAACAGCTTCATCGGCATCGCCAAGACCCAGACCACCAACCTGGCGGTCGTTGCTCCCGGCATCGCCGAGGCCCTGCTGGCTACCGCACTGGGTCTGGTTGCAGCGATTCCTGCCGTAGTGATCTACAACGTCTTCGCCCGCTCCATCGCCGGCTACAAGGCACAGGTTTCGGACGCTTCGGCCCAGGTGCTGCTGCTGGTCAGCCGCGACCTGGATCACCTGCCGGAAAGCGAGCGCAACCAACAGCAACCGCACATGGTAAAGGTGGGCTAAGACGTGGGCCTGCATCTTAACGAAGGCGGCGACGATCTCGCCGAGAACCATGAAATCAACGTGACGCCGTTCATCGACGTCATGTTGGTGCTGCTGATCATCTTCATGGTCGCAGCACCGCTGGCCACAGTGGACATCAAGGTCGACCTGCCAGCCTCCACCGCCACACCGCAACCCCGGCCCGAAAAGCCGATCTTCCTCAGCGTCAAGACTGACAAGAGCCTGTACCTGGGCGAAGAGAAAGTCGCTCGCGAGCAGATTGGCCAGGTACTGGATGCCAGGACCAAGGGCAAGAAAGACACCACCATCTTCTTCCAGGCCGACAAGGGCGTGGATTACGGCGACCTGATGGAAGTCATGAACACCCTGCGCGGTGCTGGCTACCTGAAAGTAGGTTTGGTTGGTCTTGAGACGGTTGGTAAAAAATGATCACTACGCGCCAAAAACTGACGCGCTATAGCGGTAGTCTGTTGTTGGTGCTGGCTGTGCATGCCATCGCGGTCATCGTCGCACTGCGCTGGCCCGCATCGCAGGCCATCGAGCTGCCGCCGGCTGCCATGATGGTCGAACTGGCCCCGTTGCCCGAGATCGCACCGCCACCGCCGCCCAAGGTCGTCCAGCCGCCACAACCGCCAGCACCGGAAGAAGAAGTACCGCTGCCGCAACTGGCAGAAGCACCGAAGCCGGAAATCGCGGTTCCCAAGAAAGTGGAAAAGCCCAAGCCAAAACCGCAGCCGCCAAAGCCGCAGAAGAAGCCTGAGCCGCCACAGGAAAAGCCGGCCGACGAAAAACCGGTGGATACCCCACCGACAACGGCAAAGCCCGAGAAGTCAGCAGCACCGACGCCGCCTAGCCCGCCGTCGCCACCCAGCACGGCCCTGCCAAGCTGGCAGAGCGATTTGCTAAGGCACCTGGCCAAGTACAAGAAGTATCCCGAGGATGCCCGCCGTCGCGGCATGCAAGGGGTAGCCCGCCTGCGCTTCGTGGTCGATGCGGATGGCAACGTCTTGTCCTATGCGATTGCCAGCACTTCAGGCAGTCCGGCACTGGACCGAGCCACCATGGAGATGATCCGTCGTGCTCAACCTTTGCCCAAGCCGCCGGCTGAAACACTGAACAACGGCACGATCGAGATCCTGGCACCCTTCGTTTATTCACTGGATAAACGCTGAATAACACTTTTGTTACTCATGAGTGCTTCTGATAACGTGCGTCTATCGATTGCACCCGCTATGCTGGGGCCGCAACTTCATGGACGCACGTTATGACCCTTACAGAATTGCGCTATATCGTTACGCTTGCTCAGGAACAGCACTTCGGCCACGCCGCCGAACGTTGTCATGTCAGCCAGCCCACGCTCTCCGTGGGTGTGAAAAAGCTTGAAGATGAACTTGGTGTGCTGATTTTCGAGCGCAGCAAAAGTGCTGTACGTCTAACGCCTGTCGGTGAGGGCATCGTTGCCCAGGCCCAGAAGGTGCTGGAGCAGGCCCAAGGCATCCGCGAACTGGCCCAGGCCGGCAAGAATCAACTGACAGCCCCGCTTAAAGTCGGCGCCATCTATACGGTCGGTCCGTATCTGTTCCCGCATCTGATTCCGCAACTGCACCGGGTCGCCCCGCAAATGCCGTTGTACATCGAAGAGAACTTCACTCACGTACTGCGCGACAAGCTGCGCAACGGTGAGCTGGACGCGGTCATCATCGCCTTGCCTTTCAACGAAGCCGATGTCTTGACCCTGCCACTCTACGATGAACCGTTCTCGGTGCTGATGCCGGCCAATCATCCATGGACCCAGAAAGAGAGCATCGATGCCTCGGCATTGAACGACAAGAGCCTGCTGTTGCTCGGCGAAGGTCACTGCTTCCGCGATCAGGTCCTGGAGGCCTGCCCGACGCTGACCAAGGGCGGCGAGGGCGCCAAGCATACGACCGTGGAATCCAGCTCGCTGGAAACCATTCGCCATATGGTCGCTTCCGGACTGGGGATTTCGATTCTGCCGTTGTCCGCCGTCGACAGCCATCACTATGCACCTGGCGTGATCGAAGTTCGTCCGCTGACGGCTCCCGTACCTTTCCGTACGGTCGCCATCGCCTGGCGTGCCAGTTTCCCAAGGCCCAAGGCAATCGAGATTCTTGCTGACTCCGTACGCCTGTGTTCCGTGGCTCGTCCAAAAACAGAAGCAAGCTAGGCAGAGAACATGAGCGAGCTTTCCAAAGTCTCGGTCACGGCGCTCAAGGGCGTCGGCGAGGCCATGGCTGAAAAGCTGGCAAAGGTGGGTCTGGAAAACCTGCAGGATGTGCTGTTTCACCTGCCGCTGCGTTATCAGGACCGGACCCGCGTCGTCCCCATCGGCGCGTTGCGCCCCGGCCAGGATGCGGTGATCGAAGGCGTGGTCAGTGGCGCCGACGTGGTCATGGGCAAGCGCCGTAGCCTGTTGGTGCGCCTGGGTGACGGCACGGGCGTGGTCAGCCTGCGCTTCTATCACTTCAGCAACGCGCAGAAGGACAGCATGAAGCGCGGCACGCACCTGCGCTGTTTCGGCGAAGCCAGACCCGGGGCGTCGGGTCTGGAAATCTACCACCCGGAATACCGTGCCCTGACCGGTGATGAACCGCCGCCGGTAGAGCAGACGCTTACCCCGATCTATCCGTCCACCGAAGGCCTGACCCAGCAACGCCTGCGCCAGCTCTGCCAGCAGAGCCTGGCGATGCTCGGTCCGAAGAGCCTGCCGGACTGGCTGCCTGAAGAACTGGCTCGCGACTATCAACTCGCCCCGCTGGATGACGCCATCCGCTACCTGCATCACCCGCCTGCCGATGCCGATGTCGAAGAACTCGCTCTGGGCCATCACTGGGCGCAACACCGCCTGGCCTTCGAGGAATTGCTGACCCATCAATTGTCGCAGCAACGCCTGCGTGAAAGCCTGCGCGCACAGCATGCCCCGGCCCTGCCGCTGGCGAAGAAACTGCCCAGGCAGTTCCTGGCCAATCTCGGCTTCCCGCCGACCGGCGCCCAGCAGCGCGTCGGCAAGGAAGTGGCCTACGACCTCAGCCAGCCGGAGCCCATGCTGCGCCTGATCCAGGGCGATGTCGGCGCGGGCAAGACCGTGGTCGCCGCCCTCGCGGCCCTGCAAGCACTGGAAGCCGGTTATCAGGTGGCGTTGATGGCGCCCACCGAAATCCTCGCCGAGCAGCATTACATCAACTTCCAGCGCTGGCTCGAACCGCTGGGCGTGGACGTGGCGTGGCTGGCCGGCAAGCTCAAGGGCAAGGCGCGTACCACTTCACTGGAACAGATCGCCAGCGGCACGCCGATGGTGGTGGGCACTCATGCACTGTTCCAGGACGAAGTGCAGTTCAAGAACCTGGCACTGGTCATCATCGACGAACAGCACCGCTTCGGCGTGCAGCAACGTCTGGCCCTGCGCAAGAAAGGCGTGGGCGGCATGATGTGCCCGCATCAGTTGATCATGACCGCGACCCCGATTCCGCGGACCCTGGCCATGAGCGCCTACGCCGACCTGGATACCTCGATCCTCGACGAACTGCCGCCCGGCCGGACCCCGGTCAACACCGTACTGGTGGTCGACAGCCGCCGCGTCGAAGTCATCGAGCGGGTACGTGCCGCCTGCGCCGAAGGGCGCCAGGCCTATTGGGTCTGCACGCTGATCGAAGAGTCCGAAGAGCTGACCTGCAAGGCCGCCGAAACCTCGTTCGAGGAACTGAGCAGCGCCCTGGGCGAGCTGCGTGTCGGGCTGATCCATGGGCGCATGAAGCCTGCGGAAAAGGCCGCCATCATGGCCGAGTTCAAGCAGGGCGCCCTGCAACTGCTGGTGGCGACGACCGTCATTGAAGTCGGCGTCGACGTACCCAACGCCAGCCTGATGATCATCGAGAACCCCGAGCGCCTCGGGCTTGCACAACTGCATCAGTTGCGTGGCCGGGTAGGCCGCGGCAGCGCGGTCAGCCATTGCGTGCTGCTCTACCATCCGCCGCTGTCGCAGATCGGCCGGCAGCGTCTGGGCATCATGCGTGAGACCAATGACGGCTTCGTCATCGCCGAAAAGGATCTCGAACTGCGTGGTCCGGGCGAAATGCTCGGAACCCGACAAACGGGCCTCCTGCAATTCAAGGTGGCCGACCTGATGCGTGATGCCGATTTGCTACCTGCCGTGCGAGATGCAGCCCACGCGCTTTTGGAGCGTTGGCCACAACATGTGAGCCCCTTGCTCGAACGCTGGTTGAGACACGGCCAACAATACGGACAGGTGTGACGCAGGCAACGCTTTGGGAAGCGCATGCGGCCCAAAACAAATAAGGTGGTTATACTGCCGTGATTGTAGGAAAACGGACACAGACCATGACAGAAGCTGCCCACGTCGATGACTCTCACCAAGCCCCGTCGGTAATCCGGCAGTTGCTTGAAAAACTGGCCATCCGCTATAACGAAGTCCCGGATGACGCGAGCCTGCCGGCATCGCGCAAGGTCCAGGCCGTATTGGTCGAAGACGCTGTTGGTGCGCTGCTGATCCTGTTTCCGCAAAGCCAGTTGCTGGACCTGAACCGGATCACCGAGTTGACCGGTCGCCAGCTGGCAGCACTGCCTCATGACCGTCTGGTGCGCATGCTCGCCAAACACAGCCTGCATGCCTTGCCGGGCCTGCCGGCGCTGACCAGTTCGCCGTGTCTGTATGACGATCGCCTGCTGCAGGAACCTGCGCTGTTGATCGGCTCCGGAGAGCCGGGCGTGCTGCTGGAAATCAGCAGCGAAGACTTCAAGGGCATGCTGAGCAAGGCCAGTGCCGCGCATTTTGGCGAACTGCTGAGCGGCATTCATCCCAACCTTGATCGTCCCGATGATGACCGCGAAGAAATCACCCAGGCCATGCATGCCTTCACGGCACGGCGTATCCAGCAGCGTCTGGAAGCGACCCTGGAAATTCCTCCGCTGGCCGGTACCGCGCAGAAGATCATCAAGCTGCGTGTCGATCCTGACGCCACCATCGATGACATTACCGGCGTAGTTGAAACCGACCCGGCACTGGCAGCCCAGGTCGTCAGTTGGGCCGCTTCGCCTTACTACGCCTCGACCGGCAAGATCCGCTCGGTCGAAGACGCCATTGTCCGGGTGCTGGGTTTCGATCTGGTCATCAACCTGGCGCTGGGCCTGGCGCTGGGCAAGACCCTGAGTCTGCCCAAGGACCATCCGCAGCAGACGACGCCTTACTGGCAGCAGTCGATCTACACGGCTGCCGTCATCGAAGGCCTGACACGCGCCATCCCGCGCCCCAAGCGTCCCGAAGGTGGCCTGACCTATCTGGCCGGTTTGCTGCACAATTTCGGCTACCTGCTGCTGGCCCACGTGTTCCCGCCACATTTCTCGCTGATCTGCCGCCAGCTCGAGGTCAATCCGCACCTGCATCACAGCTACGTGGAACACCACTTGCTGGGGATCAGCCGCGAGCAGATCGGCGCCTGGCTGATGCGTTACTGGGATATGCCGGACGAGTTGTCCACCGCCCTGCGCTTCCAGCATGACCCGCACTACGCCGGCAAGCATTGCGAATACGCCAACTTGATCTATCTGGCGGTGCGCCTGCTGCGCGCCAACGGCATCGGTTCGGGGCCGCAGCAGGAGATTCCGGACGAGTTGTTCGAGCGCCTGGGCCTGACCCGTGAAAAGGCCAACGAGTCGGTCAGAAAGGTTCTGGAAGCCGAAGCCATGCTGCGTGAACTGGCATCCCAGTTCGCCTGATCTTCCTTTCGCGAATGAATTCGCTCCCACAGTGAATTCATTCGCGAACTTGCCCCCCGTAGGAGCGAATTGATTCGCGAATCACGCAAATTGAAAGGTAAGTGAAAGCTTCTGCATTTAGGATCGGCTCACCACCGGCAAAAGACCGGCTAGCCAGGAAACGTGTTCCCGCACTTTCCGGCCCAATTAACAAGAATAATGGTGATTCCGATGCTTGCTGATACCC
This sequence comes from Pseudomonas cichorii, assembly GCF_003700275.1. GTDB lineage: Bacteria > Pseudomonadota > Gammaproteobacteria > Pseudomonadales > Pseudomonadaceae > Aquipseudomonas > Aquipseudomonas cichorii_B. Next base: position 129,670 of record NZ_RBRE01000017.1, read on the forward strand.
CGATGTACACCCTCCTTGCGCCTCCACTCCACGTATTGCTTCTTCTGAGCTGATTCGTTCGTTTCGTCGTTCTGTAGCCGTATTACGCCTGGAGTATTCCTATGCTGACTTTCCTTGGCTTTGCCATGGTTATTGCGTTCATGTACCTGATCATGAGCAAACGCATGACCGCGCTGATTGCCCTGATCATCGTACCTATCATTTTTGCCCTGTTCGGCGGCTTCGGTCCGCAGATCGGCCCGATGATGCTGGCTGGCATCACCAAGCTGGCGCCAACCGGCGTCATGCTGATGTTCGCGATTCTCTACTTCGCACTGATGATCGACTCGGGCCTGTTCGACCCGGCCGTGCGCAAGATCCTGAAAATGGTCAAAGGCGACCCGATGCGCATTTCGGTCGGTACTGCCGTACTGGCGCTGGTGGTTTCCCTGGACGGTGACGGCGCGACTACCTACATGATCTGTGTTGCCGCCATGCTGCCGCTCTACAGCCGCGTCGGCATGAGCCCGCGCATCATGGCAGGCCTGATCATTCTGGCCGGCGGCGTGATGAACATGACGCCATGGGGCGGGCCGACCGCTCGCGCAGCCAGCGCCCTGCATGTCGATGCGTCGGATATTTTCGTACCGATGATCCCGGCAATGCTGGCCGGTGTGGTCGCGATCCTGGCGATTGCCTACTTCTACGGCAAACGTGAGCGTGCCCGTCTGGGTGAGCTGCATCTGCAAGGCGATGAAATCGATCACAGCGAAATCAGTGTTTCGCAGTTCCCGGATGCCCGTCGTCCGAAGATGATCTGGTTCAACGGTGCCCTGACTCTGGCCCTGATGGTTGCCCTGATGATGAGCCTGCTGCCTCTGCCGGTCCTGTTCATGATCGCGTTCAGTATCGCGATGATCATCAACTATCCGAACCTGCAGGACCAGAAGGACCGCGTTTCGGCGCACGCCGGCAGCGTTCTGTCGGTGGTCGGCCTGATCTTCGCCGCCGGTATCTTCACCGGCATCCTGACCGGCACCGGTATGGTCGACGCCATGTCGAAAAGCCTGCTGACCGTTATTCCGGAAGCGATGGGGCCTTACCTGGCCGTCATCACTGCACTGGTCAGCATGCCGTTCACCTTCTTCATGTCCAACGATGCGTTCTACTTCGGCGTACTGCCAGTGCTCTCCGAAGCAGCGGCCCACTACGGCATCACGCCGGTGGAAATGGCTCGCGCCTCTATCGTCGGTCAGCCGGTTCACCTGCTCAGCCCGCTGGTTCCATCGACCTACCTGCTGGTGGCTCTGGCCGGTATCGACTTTGGTGACCACCAGCGCTTCACCCTGAAATGGGCAATCCTGGTCTGCATCTGCATCCTGATCGCGGCATTGATGATGGGTATCTTCCCGTTTTTCAGCGCGGCGTGACCTGAAAGCCCGCTTCGCCGCCAGCCTGATCGCTGGCGGCGAGTGGCAGTCAAAAAAGCTGTAACCACTGTCGCTGTTCTCTCAGCGACGTCAATATGCTGATTCATGACAGTTTTATTTCAATAGATCAGTACCTGTGCAATGCTGGCGCCAAGGCCAAAGGCCGACTACAAGCTTTAGTAGAGCGTCATAAAAGCATCCCGCTCGCTACACGCTGCACTTTCAATCCTTCGCCCTGAATGGGGCAACTCAGGGAGGCTCTCTGTATGCTGACCCTGCTCGATCTGTTATCCGCCGTTGCCCTGCTGATCTGGGGCACGCATATCGTGCGTACCGGGATTCTTCGCGTGTATGGCGCGCAGTTGCGTCGCGTCCTCAGCCAGAACATGTCCAAACGGCCGCTGGCGTTCATCGCCGGTATTCTGGTCACCGCACTGGTGCAGAGCAGCAACGCCACCGCCATGCTGGTAACGTCATTCGTGGGCCAGGGCCTGATGAAGCTGACGCCGGCGCTGGCGATCATGCTCGGCGCCGATGTGGGCACGGCCTTGATGTCCCGCGTGCTGACTCTGGATCTGTCCTGGCTTTCGCCGCTGCTGATTTTCCTCGGTGTGATTTTCTTCCTGTCGCGCAAGCAGACCCGCGCTGGTCAATTGGGTCGGGTCGCCATCGGACTCGGCCTGATCGTTCTGGCCTTGCAGTTGATCGTCAGTGCCAGCGCGCCGATCACCCAGGCCACGGGCATGAAAGTGCTGTTTGCCTCACTGACAGGCGACCTGCTGCTCGATGCACTGGTCGGCGCACTGTTCGCGCTGATTTCCTATTCCAGCCTCGCGGCAGTGTTGCTGACGGCCACGCTGGCAGGCGCCGATATCATTGGCCTGCCGGTGGCTATCGGCCTGGTGATCGGCGCCAACATCGGCAGCGGGCTGCTGGCCTTTCTCAGCACCAGCATGCAGAACGTGGCCGGTCGGCAAGTGGCGCTGGGCAGCCTGCTGTACAAGCTGCTGGGCCTGCTGCTGATCATTCCGGTGCTCGACCCGCTGGTGCACTGGCTCTCGTCGCTGGGTTTCAGCCCGCAGGAACTGGTGATCGGTTTTCATCTGGTCTACAACACCGCGCGCTGCCTGTTGATGCTGCCCACCGTTGGCCCGATGGCGCGCCTGTGTGCGGCGCTGCTGCCCCATCAGGCGGAAACCGGCGGCCCGGCTCGGGCACGGCATCTGGACCTCGCGGCCCTGTCGACTCCCAGCCTGGCGCTGGCCAATGCGGTGCGCGAAACCCTGCGCATGGGCGATTTGATCGAGAACATGCTGGGTTCGATGCTCGCAGTGCTGCGCGGCACGCAAACGGCGGTCACTCAGGAAATACGTCGCCTCAACGACGACGTGGAGGCGCTGTACAGCGCAATCAAACTGTACCTGGCGCAGATGCCTCGCGAAGAACTGGGCGAGCAGGATAATCGGCGCTGGGCGGAAATCATCGAACTGACCATCAACCTGGAACTGGCCAGCGATCTGATCGAACGCATGCTGCGCAAGATCCAGCAGCAGAAGACTTCCCAGCGTCGCTCGTTCTCGGAAGTGGGCCTGGAAGAACTGGCCGATCTGCAGGTGCAGTTGCAATCCAACCTGCGCCTGGGCCTGTCGGTCTTTCTCAGTTCGGATGAAGAAAGCGCCCGTCAGTTGCTCCGGGAAAAACGCCGTTTCCGGGCACTGGAGCGGCGTCTGGCGCATGCTCATGTCAGCCGCCTGCAGCGCAAGGTCGTGCAGAGCATCGAGACCAGTTCGCTGCATCTTGAGCTGATCGCTGACATGAAACGCCTCAACTCGTTGTTCTGCAGCAGCGCCTATGCCGTGCTGGGCAGCGCCGATACCGGAGCCTTGTCGAGCGAGACTATCGAAGAACAATCGGTGTGAACGTACCGGGCAGAGCGAAGTCTGTTAAACATACCGGCCCGCAAGGAAAGCTGTTTTATGCGTTGCCTGCTGTTCGCTTGTCTGCTCCTGAGTTCTCTTCCCTCGCTGGCCCTTGATCGTCTTCAGGTCGAGGGCTATCTGCTGCCCAACGGCCTGCAAGTGCTGCTCAAGCCAGGTTATGAAAAGGGTCATGTCGCGATTCGTCTGGTGGTCGGTATCGGCTTCGATGACTTTGCCTGCCAGGACAAGGAACTGCCGCACCTGCTGGAGCATTTGCTGTTCAGCGGCACCGACGACAGCGGCGAAGGCGGCCTGGAAGAACGCATGCAGGCCCTGGGTGGCGAATGGAATGCGTTCACCAGCAACGCCGACACTACCTTCGTCATCGAGGCTCCCGCCAGCAATCAGCGCAAGATCCTCGATCTGTTGCTGGAAGTGCTCAACAACACGGAACTGCTGCAGAGCCGCTTCGATGAGGTGAAACGCATTGTCGAGCGCGAAGACGGCGGCCACTTTTCCCATCTGCAACGCTTGCTGGATCGCCGCGATTCGGGCACCAATGCAAGCAATCAACTGGCAATTGAAATGGGCCTCAAATGCGCCGAACGCCCGCAAGTCGACGACATTACTCTCAAACAGGTCGAAGAGGTGTTCGCGAGCTGGTATGCGCCCAACAACATGACCCTGATCATGGTCGGCGATCTCGACCGGCTGCTGCCCAGCTATCTGGAGCGCACTTACGGGCAGCTCAACCCGACCGATCCGATCGAGCATCCACCACTGGCAGAAAGCAACGGTCAGGCCGAAGCGTCGCGCACTCTGACCCGCGGCTTGCTGGGTGAGGGCGCACGCCTGCACCTGACCTTCACCGAACCACAGCTCGACAAACAGCACGACGAGACCTGGGAACTGGTCGAGGCTTATCTGGACTGGGCGCTCTACACCGAACTGCGCCTCAAGCACGGCCTGTCCTATGGACCGTCGGCCGACCGTGAAGTCTTCGGTGAGGTCGGGTTCATGAGCCTCAATGCCGACCTTGAACGCAGTGACATCGAGGAGGCCGAACAAAGTGTCCGCGATCTGCTTGAGCATCTGCGCAAGGACGGCATGCAGCCAGCCACCTTCGCCCGCCTGCAACAGGCCGCCATCGCCCGCCAGGCCTGGGCAGTGCAGGGCAACAGTGCTCTGGCAGATTATTACTGGAGCGCACTCAATGATTACGAAAACGGCCGCTTCGCCGACCCGGCCAAGCGCATCAAGGCCGTAAGCCTAGATACAGCCAACCATGCCCTGCGCCAATTGCTGGCCAAGCCCGGTTACTGGCGAATAGAGAAATCGCTGTTCAGCTATGACGATCTGTATGTGTTGGCTGCGGCGCTGGCCGGGTTGATCGGGCTGGGCATTTTCTGGAGCAGACGCCGGCGTCTTCGCCAATGAGCGAATCGCCCGTGGGAAGGGGCTTGCCCACAACAGGTATTTACACAAACCTTGGCATTGCTATGCTGCCGGGATTTTCAAAGCCGATCACAGTGAACCGCCAAAATGCCTGACTGGAACTCCTACGTAACCCGCACGCTTGGTTTGATAAGGCGCTATCCGGGGGTCATTGCGGCAGGCGGTTTCATCTCCGGGATTGCCAGTTTCATTCTGGTGGACCGTCAGGCCGGGCTGGCCACCTGGATCGCACTGGTGATGCTGGTCAGCTGGCTATGGCTGATGATCGAAAACAGTGTGGTCCGGCTGTTCAGCAAGACCTTCGGCCGCGAAATACCTCAAGGCGTGCTGCGTTACGGCACGCAACTGATCCATCAGGAAAGCCTGTTCTTCGTCCTGCCGTTCTTCTTCATCACCACCACCTGGAACAGCGGGCAATTGGTGTTCACCGCCTTGCTGGGCGCCGCCGGGCTGATCTCGATCATCGACCCGCTGTATTACAAATGGCTGGCGCCGCGCCGATGGCTGTTCATGGCCCTGCACACCCTGACGCTGTTCGCGGCGCTGCTCACGGCGTTGCCCATCATCCTCAACCTGACGACTTCGCAAAGCTACAAACTGGCACTGGGCACCGCCATGCTGTTGTCATTCCCCAGCCTGGCATCGAGCTTCCCGATCAATACCTGGCGGCGCGGGGTCGCGGTCGTGGCGCTGATCCTGGCGGTGGGCAGTGCGGGCTGGCTACTGCGTTCCTGGGTGCCGCCTGCGACCTTGTGGCTGACCGAAGTGGCCGTCAGCACCGACTTCGATAACCGCAACCGCACGCCGGGCGAGAGCATCCGCCAGATAAGCGCTTCTCAGCTACGCCGCGACGGCCTGTATGCCTACACCTCGATCAACGCCCCACGCGGCCTTGAAGAGCGTATCTATCATGTCTGGCGGCGTAACGGCGAAGAGGTTGATCGCATCGCGCTGGATATCCATGGCGGACGCAAGGAAGGCTATCGCGCCTGGACCCACAAGCAGAACTTCCCGCAGGACGTGGTCGGACGCTGGCAGGTCAGGGTCCTGACCGAAGACGGGCAAATGATCGGCGTATTGCGCTTTGAAGTGACCGACACCGATCAACCGGCTGTCACCAGGCCAACCGGCAGGCTGATCAAGCTCAAGCCGGGTGGCGACCGGGAGGAAGCTGCCCCGGAACCGAAGCCGCAGCAAAAGCCAGAACCGCAGCCAGAACAGGAGCAGAAGCCGGAGCCGGAACCGCCAGCCTCAGAACCGGCACCTGAAACGCCTGCGGCTCCTGCCACGCCATGATCGGTCAGGCAGCGGTCGCACCAAAGAACCAGTAGCAGACGAAAATCGCGGCGATGACGCCCGACAGTTCCGCCAGCAGCGCACAGCCCACCGCATGTCGCACCCGCTGGATGCCGACCGCGCCGAAATACACCGCCAACACGTAAAAGGTGGTTTCGGTACTGCCCTGAATCGTTGCCGCAGCCAGCGCAGCAAAGCTGTCGACGCCCTGGGTCTGCATGGTTTCGATCAGCAGCGCCCGCGCCGCGCTGCCGGAAAACGGCTTGACCATGGCGGTCGGCAAGGCATCGACGAAGCGGGTATCCCAGCCCAGCCACTCCACCATATGGCGGATGCCTTCCAGGCCGAAGTCCAGCGCGCCGGAAGCCCGCAACACGCCGACCGCACAGAGCATCGCCACCAGATACGGCAGCAAATTCCTGGCAACGTCGAAACCTTCCTTGGCACCTTCGACAAAGGCCTCATAGACCTGCACCTTGCGCAGCGCACCGATGATCATGAACAACATGATCAGACCAAACAGTGTCAGGTTGCCCAGAATGGAAGACAGGCCGGCCAGCGCCGCCGCCGATAGCGTGCCGAGGAATGCCATGAAGCCGCCCAGCAGCAGCGCGCCCGGAATCAGATAAGCCAGCACCACTGGATCCCACAGACGCAGGCGTTGCATGAACGCAACCGACAGCAGGCCGACAAAGGTCGAGACGCTGGTCGCCAGCAGAATCGGCAGGAACACGATGGTCGGATCCGGCGCACCTTGCTGGGCGCGGTACATGAAGATGGTGACCGGCAAGAGGGTCAGGGACGAGGCGTTGAGCACCAGAAACAGGATCTGGGCGTTGCTGGCGATGGTCTGGCTGGGGTTCAGCTCCTGTAGCGAACGCATCGCCTTGAGGCCGATCGGCGTGGCGGCGTTATCCAGACCCAGAGCGTTGGCCGCGAAGTTGAGGGTGATCAGGCCGAGCGCCGGATGCCCGGGCGGCACTTCGGGCATCAGGCGCAGAAACAGCGGCCCCAGCACCTTGGCCAGCCAGTCGACGATCCCGGCCTTCTCGGCAATGCGCAGGAAGCCCAGCCAGAGGGTAAGGGTACCGAACAGCAGAACCATCACTTCGACCGAAAGCTTGGCCATCGCAAAGATGCTTTCGACCATCGCGGCAAAAATGCCCGCGTTCCCCCCAACCAGCCACTGCGCCAGAGCGGAAATGCACGCAACGACAAAAAAACCAAGCCACAGGCCATTGAGCATCGGATATGTCCCTCACAAGATGCGGCGATGATAGCGGCGGGGCAGGCTTGAGGGAAATCCGTAGCGCCGCACCGCCAGACTGCAGAAACGACAAACCCCGGAAAGTCCGGGGTTTGTCGGTACAGCCAGTCAGCAATCAGTCAGCCAGCGGAGCGGCAGCAGGAACCGGCTCCTTGCTGCGCCAGTGCGGCAGCGAGTTCCAGTAGCGCTGGCCCTTGGCTTCGTCGTACATGCCTTCCCAACGAGCGATAACCAGTACCGCCAGAGCGTTGCCGATCACGTTCAGGGCAGTACGCGCCATGTCCATGATGCGGTCGACACCGGCGATGAACGCAAGGCCTTCCAGCGGAATACCGGCGCTGCCCAGAGTGGCCAGCAGCACCACGAAGGACACGCCTGGAACGCCTGCGATGCCTTTGGAAGTGACCATCAGGGTCAGGACCAGCATCATCTGCGCGCCAACCGACAGGTCGATGCCGTACAGCTGGGCAATGAAGATTGCCGCGATGCTCTGGTACAGCGTCGAGCCGTCGAGGTTGAACGAGTAACCGGTCGGAACCACGAAGCTGCAGATGGCTTTCGGCGCACCGTAGGCTTCCATCTTCTGGATCACACGCGGCAGGACCGTTTCGGAGCTGGCGGTGGAGTAGGAGAGGATCAGCTCATCCTTGAAGATGCGCATCAGCTTCACGACCGAGAAGCCGAACATGCGGGCGATCAGGCCCAGAACCACGAAAGCGAAGAAGGCGATGGCCACGTAAACCAGGATCACCAGCTTGGCCAGCGGCAGCAGCGACGCAAAACCGAAGTTGGCCACGGTTACCGAGATCAGCGCGAATACACCGATCGGCGCGTAGTTCATGATCATGTGAGTGACCTTGAACATGGTTTCCGAAATGCCCTGGAAGATCTTGACCAGCGGCTCGCGGACGTCGTCCTGCAGGCTGGAAAGACCCAGGCCGAACAGCACCGAGAAGAAGATGATCGGCAACATTTCGCCACGCGCCATGGCGGCAAAGATGTTGGAAGGGATCAGGTTGAGGATCGTCGCGATAAAGGCGTGATCGTGCTGAACCTCGGCAGTGGTCTGCTGGTACTTCGAGATATCGACAGTACCCAGGGTGCTCATGTCGATGCCTGCGCCCGGCTGGAACACGTTGGCCAGAACCAGACCGACCAGAATCGCGATGGTGGTGACGACTTCAAAGTAGATGATGGTCTTGAGACCGATGCGACCCAGCTTCTTCGCGTCGCCCACGCCGGCAATACCGACGACCAGCGATGCAACCACGATAGGGATCACGATCATCTTGATAAGACGAATGAAGATATCGCCTGCAGGTTGCAGGATATTACTGATCCACCAGGCCTTCTCGGCACTGAAGTGGTTGAGAAACGCACCGAGCGCAATACCCAGTACCAGTCCAATCAGAATCTGCCAGGCCAGACTCAGCTTTGCCTTCTTCATTCAACTACCCTTATTTTTAGTGGCTCGAACATATCCAAAACCGACATGCTGAAACTGCCTTTTCCCCAGCAGTGTCAAAGCCGAAAATGCCCAAGAGAAGGTCACCGCTGACGAGCATCCAAGCTCTATAGCAGGCGAAAAAGGCGCAACTATTCCCATGCCGTGGGGACACGTCTAATGCCATAAACGACTACCTCATGCCGAATCGGCATATGAAAACGAAAATTCGTATCTAATAACGACAGAAAAAAGTTGTCCCTATTGCCCCCACATGTGGCTAGAACGTCGCTTTCAGCCTGGCAAGGAAAAGCTGCCAGGGCAGCGTGTCCCAAGGGCCAGCCGCAGAGGATTTCTGCTGTATTTATTGGATCGACGGTCGTCGGGACGCATGAAGAAAGGCTTGTTTGGGCCCATGCAGGCTGAATCCGGGCCGAGGAAAACGATAGTGGCCCGGAAATACATTCAGCAACATATTCTGTCGCCTGGATGAGTGCGCTAGAAGCGCACACTCAAATGGATATCTCTATTGAGAGAGGGCTTACAAACTGGCCTTCACCGCCGCCAATGCATCCTTGTCATCGATGGTTTTCACTCCGTCGAGCCATTTTTCGAGAACCGCCGGGTTGGCCTTGATCCAGGCCTTTGCAGCTTCGGTGTTGCTGATTTTCTTGTTCACCACCTCGGCCATGATGCTGTTTTCCATGTCCAGGGTGAAACTCAGGTTGGTCAGCAGTTTGCCGACATTCGGGCAGGCTTGTGCGTAACCTTTGCGGGTCAGGGTGTAGACAGAGCCGGTGTCACCGAAGTATTTCTCGCCGCCCTTGAGGTAACGCATGCCTTTGATCTGCACGTTCATCGGGTGCGGTGTCCAGCCCAGGAAGGCGACGAAGGCCTTTCTCCTGACGTTGCGGTTCACTTCGGCCAGCATGGCCTGCTCGCTGGACTCCACCAGTTTCCAGTCACCCAGCTCGAATTCGTTTTTCTTGATGATCTCCTGCAGCGACAGGTTGGCTGGCGCGCCGGAACCGATGCCGTAGATTTTCTTGCTGAACTTGTCGGCAAACTTGTTCAGGTCGGCAAAGTCATGCACGCCGGCTTCCCAGACATAGTCGGGCACGGCCAGGGTGAATTCGGTGCCTTCCAGGTTTTTGACAAGCTGGGTCACATCACCGGTGGCCACGAACTTGTCGTAGAAGCCTTGTTGCGCCGGCATCCAGTTACCCAGAAACACATCCAGCTGGCCGTCCTTGAGGCCACCAAAGGCGATTGGTACCGCCAGGGTGTCGACCTTGGCCTTGTAACCCAGGCCATCGAGCAGCAATCCGGCAATGGCATTGGTGGCGGCTATGTCACTCCAGCCCGGATCGGCCATTTTTACCGTGCTGCAGCTCGGTTCGGCGGCATGAGCCGTCAGGCTGCCGAGCGTGATGACACCGACTGCCAGTGCTGTGGATAACTTTTTCATGCAAATGACCCTTTTGGTTTTCTCGGTGAGGGCAGGGTTCAAGGTTGCGGATAACGTGCCTTGCGCTCCAGATCGTCCAGATCAATGTGGTTGCGCATGTACTGCTGACTGGCGTCGACCAGCGGCTGGTGATCCCAACTCTTCAGCTTGCCGATGGCCAGCGTTTGCGCGACGAAACGGCGCCGACGCTGGCTGGCGAGCACCTGATGGTGTATCGCCGGTATGTCCCATCTGGCGCGGGCTTCGGCCAGAAAAGCATTGAACAACGTTTGATGAACGGGCGACTGGCTGAGTTCCTCCTGTTCCCTTGGATCGTTGTGCAGATCGAACAACAGGCACGGATCCTGTTCCGAGTAGATGAATTTGTAGGCGCCGCGACGAATCATCATCAACGGGCTGGTGGTGCCTTCGGCCATGTATTCGCCGAACACTTCGTCGTGGCCACCTGCACCTTGCAAATGAGGCAGCAACGAGCGGCCATCCAGCGGCAGGCCTCTGTCCAGTTCGCCGCCAGCCAGGTCGACGAAGGTCGGCAGCAGGTCGGCAGTCGACACCGAAGCGCTGACACGGCCTGCCTGGAAATGGCCAGGCGCGTAGACCAGCAGCGGCACGCGCGCCGCCATCTCGAACCAGTGCATCTTGTACCAGAGGCCTCGCTCGCCGAGCATGTCGCCATGGTCACCCGAGAACACGATGATGGTGTCTTCGGCCAGCCCTGCTTCTTCGAGGGTCTGCAGCAGCTTGCCGACATTCTGGTCGATGTAGCTGCAGGCGCCGAAGTAGGCCCGACGGGCATCGCGGATCTTGTCCACAGGCAGTGGCTTGTCCCACAGATCATAGACCTTGAGCAGACGCTGCGAATGCGGGTCCAGTTCTTCCTGATCGGCGTGGGCCACAGGCAGGGGAATGTCTTCGTCGCGGTACAGGTCCCAGAACGGTTTGGGAATGGTGTACGGATCGTGAGGGTGAGTCATGGAAACCGTCAGGCAGAACGGCGCGTCACCGTCCTGGCGGACATGATCGAACAGATACTGCTGCGCCTTGAACACCACTTCTTCATCGAAATCCAGCTGGTTGGTGCGCACACACGGCCCGGCCTGGAGCACCGACGACATGTTGTGATACCAGGTTGGCCGCACATCCGGCTCGTCCCAGTTCACCGCCCAGCCATAGTCGGCCGGATAGATATCGCTGGTCAGCCGCTCCTCGTAACCGTGCAACTGGTCCGGGCCGCAGAAATGCATCTTGCCGGACAGCGCGGTCTTGTAGCCCAGGCTGCGCAGGTAATGGGCATAGGTCGGAATGTCGGCCGGAAAATCCGCCGCGTTGTCGTAGGCGCCGATCTTGCTCGGCAACTGGCCACTGACCAGGGTGAAACGCGAGGGCGCACACAGCGGGCTGTTGCAATAGGCAGAATCGAACACCACGCCTTCGGCGGCCAGGCGACTCAGGTGGGGCATTTTGACGGGAGACGATGCGTAGAACGGCAACATTGGCGCGGCCATTTGATCGGCCATGATGAACAGAATATTTTTGCGCTTCATGTAATCACGGCATCCCATAGTTGGCAGTTATGCGAAAGTGCTGCCTTCGAGGATGAAGATCTGCGTATTTCTGGTAAAGCCCACACAAAACAATGCCTAGGATAAGCACAGCTTATGTTTGAAGCGCTCGGTGACATGTCTCTGGATCTGCTGCGTGCCTTTGAGGCCGCAGCCCGCCTGCGCAGTTTCACGGCGGCAGCCATGGAGCTGGGCACGACTCAACCTGCGATAAGCCAGCAGATAAAGCGCCTGGAGGAACAATTGGCGACCCGCCTGTTCGACCGGATCTACCGCGGGATCGAACTGACCGAGGCGGGGGAAGTCCTGTTCAGCCATGTGCAGAGCGGCTTGCAGTCGATGGACAGCGGGCTGGTTGCGATCACCGAGCAGCACCAGCATGAGGTGTTGCAGGTCGCGACTGACTTTGCATTCGCCTCTTACTGGCTGATGCCGCGCCTGCATCGCTTTCACAAACAACATCCGGATGTGGACGTCAGCCTGGTGACCAGCGAGCGCAGCCACAGCATGCTGAGCGCCGATATCGATGTGGCGGTGTTATTCGGCGACGGGCGTTTCAAACAGGGGGAGAGCCGCTGGCTGTTCAGCGAAGAGGTCTATCCGGTCTGTAGCCCGAAACTGCTGGCCGGACGTGCTACGCCACTGCCCAATGAAGTCCTGCGCGAGTTCGCGCTGCTGCATTTGCGCGGCGAAGGCAGCAACAACTGGTTCGACTGGGCAAGCGTGTTTCGCGCCCTGCATATCCCGCAGGCTCCGGCGCCCGGCCAGTTGCGCTTCGACAACTACACACTGCTGATCCAGGCCGCCATCGCCGGGCAGGGCATCGCCATCGGCTGGCGGCATCTGGTGGATGATCTGCTCGATCAGGGCCTGCTGTGTCGCCCCATCACGGCCACGGCAATTTCCGCCTGCGGTTATTACGTGGTCCTGCCGCAGCGCAAGCGTCGGCTGCAGGTCGTGCAGCAGTTTGTCGACTGGCTGGCCAGCGAACAGGCGCTCAGTGGTGAATCATTGACTGGCAAACCGCTACCGTCGATTGCGGTTTGATCCACATCTGTGGATAACTGGGGGCAATCTAGAGTTAAGGAGGACTTGGTAATGCCGGATGCTCAGGGCTATCACGCCCACGTTTATTTCGATGCACAGAGCATCGACCAGGCACGAGCGTTATGCGAAGCAGCCGTCGAACGATTTGGCGTACAGATGGGTCGGGTCCATGAACGTCTTGTAGGACCGCATCCTGACTGGAGCTGCCAACTGGGGTTCACCCATGCTCAGTTTGCCGATGTGGTCCTGTGGCTGACGCGCAACCGCAACGGCCTGGTGGTTTTTCTGCACCCGCTGACCGGCGATGAACTGGCAGACCACACCGAACATGCAATCTGGATGGGCGCGATTCGGCCTCTGGATACCTCTATATTCAAGGCTTGAGGTGCAGGTGGGTGAAGAAAGAGAACCGTGTATAACCTGCTCCGCTATAAGCAGTGAAGATGTTCCAGGTCATGGAATGGTGACTTCCCCTTCAGGCAAATGGCTTCAGCAGTGGTTTGTCGGTAATGTTTGAATCCAATAGCGCTATCCCGTGGAGATATGTCATCACATGGACATTCGCATTCTGAAAAATCTCATGCGAGTCGCGCAGTGCGGCTCTCTCACCGCAGCCTCCGAAATGTGCTGCCTCAGCGTGCAGGCATTGGCTGCGCAACTGAACAAGGTCGAAGCGCAATTTGGCTTCAAGCTGTTCAAGCGCTCCAACAAAGGGCTGACCCTGACCAATGCCGGCCTTGAGCTTGAGCCTTATGTCGAGCAGGTGCTGGAAGCCAGCCGACAACTGGACAACAAGGTGGCCGCGCTCAATGTCTCGTCCTCGCGGATTTTGCGGGTGGCGCTCAACAGCACCCTGTCGAGCGAGGTCAACCGCTGCATCGTGGCGCGCATGATCGAGGCGTTCGATGACTGCCAGCTGGAATTCAGCTACGCCGAGTCGGTGGAAAACCTCAGCAAGCTGAATCACGAAAGCTTCGATCTGGCGGTGCTGATCGGCCCGCAGTCGGTACGGCCCAGCGTGCTTCTGCCGTTTGTGCAGGTGCAGGTCGTGGGTGTCCATTGCGGGCCGCAGAATACGCCGCTGTCGTCTCTCAATGAGAAACTTCAGGTTCGCCCCAGCAGCAGTTGCCCGTACTCCGAGAGCTTCCAGCGCTTCATTGCTGGCGGCACGCCCAAGAAAGGCAAGCCGCCGAGTATCGTCTACTCGGGCAGCGAGACGCTGACGCTGTCGTTGATCAGGCAGTTCGATGGCATTGGCCTGGTGTCCCGCAGCGTTGCCGAACAGAGTGGCCTGACCATTGTTCCGGGCTTTGAAGACTCTCTGGAAGTGCATCTGGTAGTCAACAACTCGAGCCTGTCGTGCCAGGCATTGAATTACGTGGTGCACACCGCATTACAGGACAGTACCGATAATAATGTAGGCCGCCACACCAACCGCCACACTGAGAAACAGATTCCTGCTCAGGTATGCGCATAACAGCGTCGGCAATGCGGCAAGAAACTCGGGGCGGTCGAATTGCAGTTGCTGGTTCTTGATCAGCAGCGGCGTCACGGTAATCGCGGCCACGATCGCCACCGGCAGGTATTCCAGTGCCTTGGCGATGAAGTCCGGCCAGTGCTCGGTATTGACCTGCAACGGCAGGGTGCGTGGCAGCAGCGTGACGGCGACCATCGACGCCACGACCAGAATCAGGAACGCTTGTTCAGACATAGACCTGCCCCACAGCCCAGAAGAGTGGCGATAAATACATTGAAGGCGGAATCCCCCAGCAGGCTGAGGCCACCCATGCAGAGCACGGCCACCAGCGCCGCGATCAGTTTCTTGCGGGTATCGCACAGCGAAACCAGTACGTACAGCATCATGGCGCTCAGCGCGTAGTCGAGCTGGTAGTTCACCAGATGCGCCGCATATTTCGCGCACAGTGCACCGAGCAGGCCACCGGCGACCCATGACGTGTGGCAATAGAGATTGAAGCCGATCAGGTAGCGGGCCGTGACTGGCTGGTCCTTGTTGAGGCGCACACTATGGAACGCGAAGGACTCGTCGGTCAGCTCTGCGCCATAGCAGAAACGCTCCAGACGGCTCAACTTCAGGGTACGCAACGCCTTGGCCATATACACCGACATCAGCATATGCCGGGCATTGATCAGGAAGGTGGTGAGGATGATCGTCGGCAGCGAAGCGCCTGCGCTCAACAGCGCCAGCGCAGCGAACTGCGAGGCGCCGGCATAGACGAACAGGCACATCGCGACCGGCAGCCAGAGCGGAAAGCCCGCGTTGACCGCCATGAGTCCGAACACGAAGGACACGGCGAAGTAACCGGCCACGACCGGGCTGGCTTCGGCAAACGTCCTGGATTTCTGCTTTTCGACAGGCATGGTCTGATCGATCGATAGCTTGCTCAAAGGTCTTTCTCGCAAGTGATTTCGCCCTTGGGTTCATGAAATCCCAGGCTATTCCAGAAATTGCGTCCCACTAGATTATCGTCATCGACGAACAGAAACATACGCCGCACATTGAGACGTTTCATATCCGTGGTTGCCGCATCCACCAGGCACTGCCCCACACCCTGGCCACGATATTCAGGGCTGACCGCCAGATGATTGATGGTTCCGCGGGTACCCAGCACGCCGCCCATCACCGCTCCGACGATCTCGCCCTGGGCATTTTCGGCCATGTAGGCGATGGTGGTATCGCGGGTCAGGATACGTTGCAGGCATTTGGTGTCCTGCCACAGACAGAAAGCGACCTCCTGGAAAGAGTGGAAGAAACTCTCCAGCAACGCGGCGTCCTGATAGGTCGCGCGCTTGAGCAGGGCGATTTCTGCAGGTTCGAGGTTTTCAGCGAACAATGTCAAAAGGCGTCCCCGGCAAGGAAAATGAAATAGCCAGAATCTGCCGATAGGCCATTTTATGAGGATCGCGATTGCTCGCAGGCGTTACATAGTGGCGCATTTCACGATCCAGGAAGAACGTGGTGTCCAGCACTTCATCGTAGGTGACCGCCGCCAGTTGTTCTTCCCCGGCGTTGTACAGCCGGCTCTGCGCGCCTTCGACGTTCTGCTTGCCCCAGAAGTGCACGCCGCTGAAGGGATAGCCATCGCAATGGATACCTTCAGGGGTGATTTCCAGGGTTTTTCCCGGCTTGATTTCGATGCGGATCTGATGGATCTGGCATTGCCAGATCTTGGTGTGCAGCTCCGGGGGCAGGACGTGCTTGTAGACCTCAAAGTCCAGGTCTATGAGGCTGCGGATCACCGGTGAAGCGATGACTTCATCGGAAAAGTCCTGAAAATGTCGCTCCAGACCGCCAACGTAACGGTTGTGCTCGGTGGACTGGACATAGGCACGGTGTTCGAGCTGGCGTACATCGCGCGTGACAGGGTTGTATTCAAAGTCGCTATAGCGGCGAAACCGCATGCCTGAATCGGCCTGCCCGTAGTACTTGTCTTCTTCCATGTTCTCCCAGCTCTTGGTGAGCCGGATGAAATCGGCGAAATGACCGTACAGACTAAAATCGCTGCCTAGAACATTTGCAAACTTGTCACGTTGTAGCGAGTGGCCAACTTCCTTGTTCAAGACAAGCATTTTCAGGGTCCTTTTCTACGGTGAGCGCCTAATTTAGACGTCACGGCAGATAGTTCCATGAAAAAGAATTTCAGGCATATCAAGCCTGGATTGATGCGCCTGAAGGGCTGCCTGCCGCAAGCAGACAGCCCGTTTCAACCGGTAGGTGAATCAATTCAGTGCACCATCGGGAACAGCGTAGACGATACCTGCGCACAGCGCGATTCAGACCAAACTGCTGCC
Source organism: Pseudomonas cichorii (assembly GCF_003700275.1). Lineage (GTDB taxonomy): Bacteria > Pseudomonadota > Gammaproteobacteria > Pseudomonadales > Pseudomonadaceae > Aquipseudomonas > Aquipseudomonas cichorii_B. Next base: position 146,347 of record NZ_RBRE01000017.1, read on the forward strand.
CCCGACTTGCATGGCTGGCCGCAACCGGCCTTCAGCTATTGCGGGCCTTGCGCACGCCTTCGGCCAGCGCCGCGCACAGGCTGAGCACGCCATCCACAGCATCTTCAGGGGACTTGGCCGTGGCGATCTTGTCCACCAATGCCGAGCCCACCACCACGCCTTCGGCCAGACGCGCGATAGCCGCTGCCTGCTCCGGAGTACGGATGCCGAAACCGACACTGACCGGCAGATCGGTGTGCCGACGCAGGCGCGCAATGGCTTCGGTAACGTGCTCGGTGGTCGCCGATCCGGCACCGGTCACACCGGCCACCGATACGTAGTAGACGAAACCGGAACTGCGCTCCAGCACACGCGGCAGGCGTGCGTCATCGGTGGTCGGCGTGGTCAGGCGAATAAAGTCGATTCCCGAAGCCTGGGCCGGCGTGGCCAGTTCGGCGTCATGCTCGGGCGGCAGGTCGACAATGATCAGGCCGTCCACACCGGCATCCTTGGCAGCGGCCACGAAAGCATCCACACCAAAGCGGTGGATCGGGTTGTAGTAACCCATCAGCACGATAGGCGTGGTCTGATCATCACGACGGAACTCGCTGACCATCTGCAGGGTTTTCAGCAAAGTCTGCCCGGCGTCCAGTGCGCGCAGGGTCGCCAACTGGATCGCGACGCCATCAGCCATCGGATCGGTGAACGGCATGCCCAGCTCGATCACATCGGCACCGGCGGCTGGCAGGCCCTTGAGGATTTTCAGGGACGTGTCGTAGCCAGGGTCGCCCGCCGTGATGAAGGTTACCAGCGCTGCACGACCTTCGGTTTTCAGCTGGGCAAAACGTTGTTCAAGACGGCTCATACCGGCTTCTCCTGGGTCTTTTCGGCAGCGGCCATGTGGTTCATTACGGTTTGCATGTCTTTGTCACCACGCCCGGAGAAGCACACGACCATCAAGTGGTCAGCGCTCAGGGTCGGCGCGCGCCGGATGGCTTCGGCCAGGGCGTGGGCAGTTTCCAGCGCCGGGATGATGCCTTCGAGGCGGCAGCATTTATGGAAGGCGTCCAGCGCCTGCTCATCGGTGATGCTGACGTATTCGGCGCGCTTCACTTCATGCAGGTAAGCGTGCTCCGGGCCGATGCCGGGATAGTCCAGGCCGGCGGAAATCGAATGGGCATCGGCGATCTGGCCGTCCTCGTCCTGCAGCAGGTAGGTACGGTTGCCGTGCAGGACGCCCGGTACGCCACCGTTGAGGCTGGCGGCGTGCTGCTGGGTGTCTACGCCGTGACCACCGGCCTCGACACCAATGATCTGCACGCTGGCGTCATCGAGGAACGGATGGAACAGGCCCATGGCGTTGGAACCACCACCCACGCAAGCGACCAGACTGTCCGGCAGGCGTCCTTCCTTCTCGTGCATCTGAGCCCTGGTTTCCTTGCCGATGATCGACTGGAAATCACGGACCATCGCCGGATACGGGTGCGGACCCGCAACGGTGCCGATCAGGTAAAAGGTGTCTTCGACGTTGGTCACCCAGTCGCGCAGGGCTTCGTTCATCGCATCTTTCAGGGTACCGGTGCCGGAAGTGACCGGAACGATCTCGGCGCCCAGCAGCTTCATGCGGAACACGTTGGCCTGCTGGCGCTCGATGTCGGTCGCGCCCATGTAGATCACACAAGGCAGGCCGAAACGGGCGGCGACCGTGGCAGTCGCAACGCCGTGCATGCCCGCGCCGGTTTCCGCGATCAGGCGCTTCTTGCCCATCCGCTTGGCCAGCAGGATCTGGCCGATACAGTTGTTGATCTTGTGCGCGCCGGTGTGGTTCAGCTCTTCGCGCTTGAAGTAGATCTTCGCGCCGCCGCAGAACTCGGTCAGGCGCTCGGCGAAGTACAGAGGGTTGGGACGGCCGACGTAATCGCGCTGAAAGTACGCCAGTTGTTCGGCGAACTCGGGATCGGCCTTGGCGGCTTCGTACTCGCGGTTCAGGTCAAGCACCAGCGGCATCAGGGTTTCAGCTACATAGCGGCCACCAAACGAGCCGAACAGGCCGTTGGCGTCGGGGCCGCTGCGAAAGTTGGTCTGGGTCATGAGGACTCCGGTTGCAGTCTTGGGCAAATGGATTGAGCCGGATCGGCAATGGGTTCACTTTAACCAGCGCAGGCCCGGATGAAAACCGATAAGATCGCCGCAACCTGTCAGGAAAACTCACAGATACCATGAGCCGCGACCTTCCTCCTCTCAATGCCTTGCGCGCCTTTGAAGCCACTGCTCGCATGGGTAGCGTCAGTCAGGCTGCGGAACAGCTGCACGTGACCCACGGTGCGGTCAGTCGACAGTTGAAAACCCTGGAAGAGCACTTGGGCGTGACCCTGTTCAGCAAGGATGGACGCGGCCTGAAACTCACAGATGCAGGTATCCGCCTGCGTGAGGTCAGCGGCGAGGCTTTCGACCGCCTGCGCGACGTCTGCGCCGAACTGAGTCAGGGCAGCGCGGACGCACCCTTCGTGCTCGGCTGTTCCGGCAGCCTGCTGGCGCGCTGGTTCATTCCGCGCCTGGGACGCCTGAATGCCGAACTGCCGGACTTGCGCCTGCATCTCTCGGCGGGCGAGGGCGATCTGGACCCGCGCAGGCCCGGACTGGATGCGTTACTGGTATTTGCCGAGCCGCCATGGCCTGCGGACATGCAGGTTTTCGAGTTGGCCAGCGAACGTATCGGGCCGGTATTGAGCCCGCGTTTCGCACGTTTCGAGACCTTGCGCCAGGCACCGGCCCAGGCGCTGGCCAACGAATCGCTGCTGCACACCACCTCACGCCCGCAAGCCTGGCCAAGCTGGGCGCAACAGCACAGGATCGAAGCGCAGGCGCTACGTTACGGGCAGGGTTTCGAGCATTTGTATTATTTGCTGGAGGCGGCCGTGGCCGGCCTGGGGATTGCCATTGCGCCCGAGCCGCTGGTCACTGACGACCTGCGAGCCGGGCGCCTGGCTGCGCCTTGGGGTTTCAGTGAAACCCCGGCACGACTTGCTCTCTGGGTTCCCCGACGCGCCGCTGACGGTCGGGCGCAGCAACTGGCTCACTGGTTGAAAAATGAGCTGGAGCGCTCCATCGAGCCGATCAGAAAATGATCAGTCGCCGCGCTTGATCAGCAGGTAGGCAGCAAGCAGGCCAATGGCACCGACTGCAACACCGGCGGTTGTCCACGGGTGTTCCTGAGCGTAGTCGCGAGTCGCCAGAGCGTTTTCGCGGGTCTTGACCTTCACGTCCTCGTAGAGATCGCTGAGCAGATGACGCGAATGGCTCAAGGCATTCTCGGCGTTGGCCTTGAGGCTTTTGAGGGTCTTGCGCGACTCTTCGGAAGCATCGCCCTTGAGGCTCTCCAGAGACTTGAGGAGGCTTTCGATCTCCGCTTCCATGCTTTGCAACGAGGCTTTACGAAGTGAATTGCTAGCCATGGTATTTCTCCTGCTGTGATGAGTACGTGTGTTGTTTCCGACTACGGGCTTTTTGGAAAGTGCGATGCAATTTCTGCAAATTGCTGAACTTTTCTCTGCCTTTTCCTGACAGAAACAGAGAGCGTCGCCATCGCTGCGCTCTTTCACACTTCCAGGGAGAACTGCCATGAGTGATCACCGCACCTACAAGAAGATCGAGCTGGTTGGCTCGTCGACCACCAGCATCGAAGACGCCATCAACAATGCGATTTCAGAGGCCAGCAAAAGCCTGCAGTATCTGGAGTGGTTCGAGGTGACGGAAACCCGCGGACACATTGAAAACGGCAAGGTTGCGCACTATCAGGTGACTCTCAAGGTAGGCTTTCGCATCGCCAACAGCTGATAGGCTCTGAATCTTTTCACTGGCCGATTGCCATAATTTCCGCTACAGATAGAACTCACTGCCACGCACCTGCTGCGTGGCAGTCGTTATTGTGTGCTTCATCATGAAGTGCCTGTATTTGTCAGACGAGGGAGTGTTATTGATGAAGAAGTTGCTATTGGCAGTGACGTTGCTGAGCCTTACGGGAACCGCCATGGCGGCCAGGAATTGCGAGGAGCTCAAGGCGGAAGTCGATGCGAAGATCAAGGCGCATGGCGATTTCCCGTTCACACTTGAAATTGTCCGCACTGAAGATGTCCGTGACGCCAAAGTGGTCGGCTCCTGTGACGCCGGGAGAAGCAAGCTCATTTACAAGCGCGGCTGATGTCCTGCGCGGATGAATGCGCTCCCGCAGTGCAGGAACGCATTCATTCGCGAACAGCAACCTTACCCTCGCGCAACCTGCGCCAGAATTTCATAAGACCGCAACCGATCCTCATGCTCGTACATGTCGCAGGTGAAGATCAGTTCATCGGCATCGGTCTGCTCCAGCAGCACATCCAGTTTGGCGCGGATCTTTTCCGGACCGCCGACCATCGCCAGCCCCAGAAAACTCGCCACAGCCTCTCGTTCGTGAGGCAACCACAGCTTTTCCATCGACTCGACCGGCGGACGCTGCACCAGGCTGTGTCCGCGCATCAGCGCCAGAATGCGCTGGTAGACCGAAGTGGCCAGGTATTCGGCATGCTCGTCGGTGTCGGCGGCAGCCAGCGGTACTCCCAGCATCACATAAGGTTTGTCGAGCACTTCTGAAGGCTTGAAGTGATTGCGGTAGACGCGAATCGCCTCATGCATGTAGCGCGGCGCGAAATGCGAGGCGAAGGCATAGGGCAGCCCGCGCATCCCGGCCAGTTGCGCGCTGAACAGGCTCGAACCCAGCAACCAGATCGGCACATTGGTGCCCGAGCCCGGTACGGCGATCACTTTCTGATCAGCCGTGCGTGGTCCGAGGTAGCTCATCAACTCGGCAACATCATCGGGGAAGTCGTCGGCGCTGCCGGAGCGTTCACGGCGCAGGGCCCGGGCGGTCATCTGATCCGAGCCGGGCGCACGCCCAAGGCCCAAATCGATGCGGTCCGGATAGAGGCTGGCAAGGGTGCCGAACTGCTCGGCAATCACCAGTGGCGCATGGTTGGGCAGCATGACGCCGCCAGCCCCGACGCGAATCGTCGAAGTGCCTCCCGCCAGATAGGCCAGCAACACAGAAGTCGCCGAACTGGCGATACCGTCCATGTTGTGGTGCTCGGCAACCCAGAAGCGGTTGTAGCCCAGCTTTTCGACATGTTGGGCCAGGCTCAGGGAATTGCGCAGTGATTCTGCAGGGCCTTTGTCCTGGCGCACCGGCACCAGGTCCAGGGTGGAAATCTTTATATCCGTCAAACGTTTCATAGGCCGCGGCTTCTCCTCGAAATGTGTTGGGCAGAGCCCATGATGAAACAGCAGTGCGGGCGCAAGGACTGCTTTTCAATGGCTGCTCCGAAAAAAGACCTAGTAAAACACTAGGACTTATACGTTGAACTTTCCAGGACTGGCTATCCTCAGAACCTTGGCTACGGTTTCAACATTACCTATTTCCATCAGGAGGCATCATGAGCATCGTCAAGAAAGCATCAGCGCACTGGGAAGGTGATCTCAAGAGCGGCATCGGCCATATATCTACCGAAACAGGCGTGCTGCGCGAAGCGCCTTATGGCTTCAAGGCCCGTTTCGAGGGCGGCAAGGGCACCAACCCTGAAGAGCTGATTGGCGCGGCCCATGCAGGCTGCTTCTCCATGGCCCTGTCGATGATTCTCGGTAATGCCGGCCTCAAGGCCGACAGCATCGATACCCAGGCTGACGTGACACTGGACCAGGACAGCGGCGGATTCTCCATCACTGCCGTGCATCTGGTGCTCAAGGCCAAAGTGCCAGGCGCAACCCAGCAACAGTTCGACGAACTGACCAAGCAGGCCAAAGAAGGCTGCCCGGTTTCCAAGGTGCTGAATGCCAAGATCACTCTGGATGCCACCTTGCTCGGCTGATCGAGAGCGTTGCATCCGATGACCCGGCCAACCCAGTTGCCCGGGTCATTTTTTTGCGGGTCAGAACCAGATGCGGGCGGCAATGGTCGTATGCAGGACTACAGCACAGACAAGGCTCTGTGCGTCTTATCGAAGGAATCGGGCATGAAACGCTTTGCTTTGACCATCAGCTGTATCCTGCTGACAACCAGCGCCCTGGCGGCCCCCAAGTCCTGTGAAGAACTCAAGGACGAGATCGAAGCCAAGATCCAGGCCAACAACGTCACCTCCTACACCCTGGAAATCGTCCCCAACGACGAAGTCCACGATCAGAACATGGTGGTGGGTAGTTGCGACAACGGCACCAAAAAAATCATCTATCAAAAGAACGATAGCTGATCAGATGCAGTGAATATCCCCTTCATTGGCCAGGACCTTGCGCTCGGCATCGTAAAGTCTGGCGGTGATTTCATTGGCCAGTGTGCGGGCCTCGATCATGTAGCGCTGGCCAGCCGCGAAGTGGTCGTATTCGATATCGATGAAACAGGTAATGTCGGTGTAATCGTCACTGATCATCCCCAATCCGCCTGAGCGATATTCGTAATCGAAACGGATCTGCAGCTCGTGGCGACCGGGCGTGACCTGAAAGTAACGACCATCCTCGGTGTTCTTGCCATCGAGCTTGTCGGCCATCACCAGCCTGCCGGTCATGGTGCGCATGTCGACCCAGGCCATGGCCGGATCGACGGCAGGCAAGGGCGTGGTGCACCCGGCAAGGGTGCCGAGGGCGAGAGTCAAGGCGATCAAACGCATGGCAGGCTCCGGAGGTTGGCGGATGACGATGATAGTTGCGTAATACCCTGGCTGTCCTGCATAACGCTTTCTATCCCTGTCTTGAAGGCCGTGTATGCCACGACTCAATGTTTTACGTCTTTGGCGCAGTTTGCCGGTAGTGGCGATGCTTTTGCTGTGTGGCTGCTCCAGCCTGTCGTACTACGGCCAGTTGGCCAGCGGTCAACTGCAACTGTTGCAGGCACGCGAGTCGATCCCCGACATCCTTTCCGACCCCACGCGCGATGCGAAATTGCGTCAGCGCCTGGCCTATGCCCAGGAAGCGCGAACCTTCGCCAGCGCCCATCTGCATCTGCCGGACAACAAGAGTTATCGCCTGTACGCCGATCTGGGTCGTCCTTATGTCGTATGGAACGTATTCGCGACCGATGAGTTCTCTCTGGACCCGGTAACCCATTGCTTTCCGATTGCCGGTTGCGTGGCCTATCGCGGTTATTACAGCCAGGGCGGCGCACGAGGCGAAGCGGCCTTGCAGCGCCAGGCCGGCAAGGATGTTTATCTGAGCGGCATCGAAGCCTATTCGACGCTGGGCTGGTTCGACGATCCGATCCTCAGCTCAATGCTGGGCTGGGGCGAGGAACGCCTGGCGACGCTGATCTTCCACGAACTGGCGCACCAGCGTTTTTATGTAAAGAACGACACCGAGTTCAACGAGTCCTACGCCAGCTTTGTCGAGCAGGAAGGCACTCGCCAATGGCGTGCGGCACGCGGGCTCGCGCCGGAGAACATTTCGCAGTCCACCCGCCGTGATCAATTCATCCGCCTGGTGCTCGATACCCGGGAACGGCTCAAGACGCTGTATCACCAGCCGCTGAGTGCCGAGGTGATGCGCGTGCGCAAAGCCGCTGAATTCGAGCGTTTGCGCCACGAGTACCGACAGTTGCGCGACGTGCAGTGGGGCGGCGACAAGCGTTTCGATGCCTGGGTCAACTCACCGATGAACAACGCCAAGCTGCTGCCTTTCGGTCTTTACGACCAATGGGTGCCAGCATTTGAGGCGCTGTTCAAACAGACCAAGGGCGATTGGCCTGCGTTCTTCACCGCCGTGGAAAAGCTGGGCGATTTGCCCGCCAAAGAGCGCAAGGCAAGCCTGCAACAGTTGATGATGGCCCGGCAGGAGTGAATTCATTCGCGAAAAGCCAGTGCATTCACAGAAAACGTGGCAGCAGGAATGCCGTCTTCGCGGATGAATCCGTTTCTACCGACGACATCTACGCCGCCACAAAGGCCTTATGCATCTCGGCCATGGTTACAAAATGGTAGGTCGGCGCTTGCGCAGTCAGTTCTTCGTGACTGCCAAAGCCATAGCCCACTGCCGCAACATCCAGCCCGTTGCGTAGCCCGCCGATCAGGTCATGTTTGCGGTCACCGATCATCAGGGTCTGTGCCGGGTCCAGCTTTTCCTGTTCCAGCAGATGGGCGATCAGTTCCACCTTGTCGGTGCGGGTGCCATCCAGCTCGCTGCCGTAGATCACCTTGAAATGTTTGGCAAAGTCGAAGTGCCGGGCGATTTCATGGGCGAAAACCCAAGGCTTGGACGTTGCGATGTAGAGCGTTTTGCCCTGCCCAGCCAAGGCCTCAAGTAATTCGGGCACACCCTCAAACACCTGGTTTTCGTACAGCCCGGTGACCTTGAAGCGTTCGCGATAGAAATTCACGGCTTCCCAGGCGCGGGCCTCGTCCATGGCATAGAACTGCATGAACGCTTGCAGCAGTGGCGGGCCGATGAAGTGTTCCAGCCGGGTGATATCCGGCTCGTCGATGCCCAGGCGCGCCAGGGCGAACTGGATCGAGCGGGTTATCCCCAGGCGCGGGTCGGTGAGGGTGCCGTCGAGGTCGAACAGGATATTTTGGTAATGCATGAAATCTCGCCAGTGAGTGCGTAAAAGGGCCTATGGATAACTCAGGGCTGGTCATAACCTTCAGCCAGGTGCTGATCCTTGAGCTTCACGTAATTGGTCGCGCTATAGGGGAAAAAGGCGATTTCCTTTTCAGTCAGCGCCCGCATTTGCTTGACCGGTCGCCCTACATACAGGAATCCGCTTTCCAGAACCTTGCCCGGCGGCACCAGGCTGCCAGCACCGATGATCACCTCATCTTCCACCACCGCACCATCCATGATGGTGGTGCCCATGCCGACCAGAATCCGGTTGCCGATGGTGCAGCCATGCAGCATCACTTTATGGCCGATGGTCACTTCATCACCGATCAGCAACGGAAAACCATCCGGGTTGAAAGGACCGGCATGGGTGATATGCAGCACGCTGCCGTCCTGCACGCTGGTGCGGGCACCGATACGGATGCGGTGCATGTCGCCACGGATGACGGTCAGTGGCCAGACGGAGCTGTCGGCACCAATCTCGACGTCGCCGATCACCACGGCGGAATAATCGACAAAGGCTCGCTCGCCAAGGGCTGGGGTGTGGTCCTGGAACTTGCGGATGGCCACGATAGGCTCCTTCTCTGGTCGTGATAGATACGCGATGCAGGTTTCAATGCTGCGGTCGGCGTCGATTGTAATTAAGATGCGTGAGTGTTTCTTCCAGCCAAGGTGCAAAACCGTGAGCGCGAACAACCCTCTTCTGCAATCGTACGACCTGCCACCTTTCTCGGCGATCCGTGCCGAGCATGTAAAACCTGCCATCGAGCAGATCCTGGCCGATAACCGTGCCGCGATTGCCGACATTCTGGCCAGCCAGGGTTCGACACCGACCTGGGCCGGGCTGATCCTGGCGATGGATGAATTGAATGATCGCCTGGGCGCTGCCTGGAGCCCGGTCAGCCACCTGAACGCGGTCTGCAACAGCGCCGAGCTGCGCGAAGCCTATGAGTCGTGCCTGCCTGCACTGAGCGCCTATTCCACCGAGATGGGCCAGAACCGCGAGCTGTTCCAGGCCTATGAAGCCCTGGCCAACAGCCCTGAAGCGGCTAACTTCGATGTGGGCCAGAAGACCATTCTGGAACAATCGCTGCGCGACTTCCGTCTTTCGGGTATCGACCTGCCGCCCGAGCAGCAGAAGCGTTACGCCGAAGTGCAAAGCAAATTGTCGGAGCTGGGCAGCCAGTTTTCCAACCAGTTGCTCGACGCGACCCAGGCCTGGACCAAACTGGTCACTGACGAATCGGCGCTTGCCGGCCTGACCGATTCGGCCAGACAGCAAATGGCGGCTGCCGCCAAGGCCAAGGATCTGGAAGGTTTCCTGATTACTCTGGAATTCCCCAGCTACTACGCGGTAATGACCTACGCCGAAGACCGCGCCCTGCGCGAAGAAGTCTATGCGGCCTACTGCACTCGCGCTTCGGACCAGGGCCCGAATGCAGGCAAGAACGATAACGGCCCGGTCATGGAGCAGATCCTCGACCTGCGCCAGGAACTGGCTCAACTGTTGGGCTTTGTCAGCTTCTCCGAGCTGAGCCTGGCGACCAAGATGGCCGAGTCCAGCGATCAGGTGCTGAGTTTCCTGCGCGATCTGGCCAAGCGCAGCAAGCCTTTTGCCGAGCAGGATCTCAAGCAGCTCAAGGCTTATGCCGCCGAACAGGGTTGCCCGGACCTGCAAAGCTGGGACAGCGGTTTCTACGGCGAAAAACTGCGCGAGCAACGCTACAGCGTTTCCCAGGAAATCCTGCGCGCCTACTTCCCTGTGGATAAAGTGCTGAGCGGCCTGTTTGCCATTGTCCAGCGTCTGTACGGCATCGAAATCGCCGAACAGAAAGGCTTCGACACCTGGCATCCGGATGTCCGCCTGTTCGAGATCAAGGAGAACGGCCAGCACGTCGGACGTTTCTTCTTCGACCTGTATGCCCGCGCCAACAAGCGCGGCGGTGCCTGGATGGATGGCGCCCGCGACCGTCGCCGCACCGCCGAGGGCCGTCTGCAGAACCCGGTGGCGAATCTGGTCTGCAACTTCACCCCAGCGGTTGGCGGCAAGCCAGCCTTGCTGACCCACGATGAAGTCACCACGCTGTTCCATGAATTCGGCCATGGGCTGCATCACCTGCTGACGCGCGTCGAGCATGCCGGGGTTTCCGGGATCAACGGCGTGGCGTGGGATGCGGTCGAGCTGCCGAGCCAGTTCATGGAAAACTGGTGCTGGGAACCGGAAGGCCTGGCCTTGATTTCCGGTCACTACGAGAGCGGCGAAGCACTGCCGCAGGACCTGCTGGAAAAGATGCTCGCCGCCAAGAATTTCCAGTCCGGGCTGATGATGGTCCGCCAACTGGAGTTCTCGCTGTTCGACTTCGAGCTGCATGCCACTCATGGCGACGGCCGTGCGGTACTGGAAGTGCTGGAAGGCATCCGCGACGAAGTCTCGGTAATGCGCCCGCCGGCCTATAACCGCTTCCCGAACAGCTTCGCGCACATCTTCGCCGGAGGCTATGCCGCCGGTTACTACAGCTACAAATGGGCTGAAGTGCTGTCCGCCGATGCGTTCTCCCGCTTCGAGGAAGATGGTGTACTTAATGCCGAAACCGGTCGTGCATTCCGCGAAGCGATCCTGGCCCGTGGCGGCTCTCAGGCACCAATGGTGTTGTTCGTCGATTTCCGCGGACGCGAGCCGTCGATTGACGCACTCTTGCGTCACAGTGGCTTGAGTGAGGAAGCGGCAGCATGACCGATACACCGGTAGTCATTACCAAGAAACGCTTTATCGCCGGGGCAGTCTGCCCGGCGTGCAGCGAGCCCGACAAGCTGATGATGTGGAGCGAAGACGACGTGCCCCATCGCGAGTGCGTGGGTTGCGGCTACAGCGATACGCTCAATGAGCAAGGCCTGTCGATTCCCAGGGAACTGGGTACGCGGGTCAACAAGATCGCGGTCAAGCCAGCGGACCCGAAGGTCCAGGGCGTGCAGTTCTTTCCGAATCCGAAGCTCAAGAAGCCGGTTGATCCGAGTTGAACCGCTGATAGCCGGATCATGATAAAAACGGGAAGCGCTCGGTGAGTGCTTCCCGCTTCATGGATTAGCCCATGTGGATCCTGGCGAATGCCTGCGCAAGATCGATAAGGATTTGATCATCACGGCTGTCATGACCAGCCTGGTCGTCTACATTCGTATTCCCGGAAACCGTATCGAAGTTGCCATCCTTGCTGGAAGAAGAGACGAAGGCTACATATTTGAGCTCAGCTCTGTCTGTTTTCCTCCTGTTTTCCTGATCCACCCTGTCCTGAGCGGGCGCTTGTTGCACGTCCTTATATTCATAAAACTCAACCAGTACTTCAGGACTCTGGTCGTCTTCAAAGTCTTCTTTTGATAGCCGAAGCTCATACCTAGCCATCGTTCACCTCATTTATTCATATAGGGTCTGGTGAAAGCCCGGCCTACAACTTGACAATAAAGCCAGGAACCTACACAGCATAGGCTCACGCTGCAAAGGCCATGTAGAGTTTTAAGAACACCTGAACTTATTGTGCACCCTTGAAATAACCAAAAGAGATTTGACCATCAATCGACTTGCTGGCTTCGACGCGCACGTCATTATTTTCGTAGGAAGTATTAAAACTTTTGATAACGACAGGCCATGTAATATCACGTTTTATGGTGACTATCGTTCGCCCCTGGGAGAAACTTCCATCCGGATGGCCGGTCATGGTAAAGGACGTGCCCGCTTTGGCTTTGATAATTTTGACAGAACGTATTTCATCATTTGAACAGCCCAGGCTGTTATTCTTCATCTTGACATTGTGAGTACTGTTAAACGGAATCGTACAGTCCAGATTCTGACTGGCGCTGTTGCCTTCATACGCGGCGATGGCCGCATCGGAAAAATTGCCAGGCGTTCGACCGACTTGAACGCGGGAAACCTTGCCATTCAGATTGTTATTCCGGATGTAGACGATTTGATAGTCGGCGTTATTACTATTTTGCTCGAAACTGGAGATGACGACATGCTCTTTTATACCGATGTCCCGCTTGACATCAATAATGGCGTAATCATCTGCTCGACTACCCCCGCCATTGTCGAATAGCGTGATTCGGGTACCTTTGCTGATCCCTGATAACGACAGGGATTGTGCCTCATCGTTTTCACAACCCTGAGTCGGCAGAGTGAGGGTTTTAGAGCCACTGGGAATGACGCAAACGGTGTCCCTCTTTTTATCCGCATTGCCACCTTCCCATAGATAGATGCCTCCCTGAGTCAGGGCCCGGGCATAAGGGAAAGCATCACCGTTCTGGTAATTGTTGATCCCCATGAAATTCGGTTCTGCGCCACAATTGGCAGCACGCCGCATCAGGTAGGTCAGGTTGTTATCGTACTTGGCTGAATCAGGAATGGTTGAAGTGACGGTATGAAACTGGTTCATCAGGAACAGACGGTTCCATTGTTTGCCTGTGTTTTTGGCGACCTTGCGGGTATTCAGCGGAATATCCTTCCAGCGGGTAGGGCATGAAAAATTATGCGCCGCATAGATATTGGAAGCTATAGGGCCGAGGGTGTCCCAGTGGTTCTGCTTTATCCAGTCCTGATCAAAAAGCACGGTAACGGTTTTTGCACCCACGGTGTAATTTCCACTCACTTCACGTTTGTCCGTCATGAGAATAAGGCGATTATTCTTATGGGCCATTTCGTTCAGCGTTGGCCAGCTCTCGGCGCCGAAGTTGCCAGGGTTGAACGAGTAGTCTGCCAATTCCGGTATGGCGTTGAATACTTCCTGCATGTCACTGCGACTGACATAGGTCTCAAGAAAAATCGTCACCACTTCCGACGTATTTTTTTTCAGGAACGGGATGAATTCATTCTTCAGCTGATTACCAAGCGGGCCGTAGCAGGCGAGGGTCTTGTGGCACACCTTGATACGATTGATGCCTGTCTTGTTGTCGGGATAAAGATCAAGCATGAAACCACGCACACCGTCGTTCAGTTGCCTGGGCATCTCGGCCAGATTCTGATTGATTTTTTCATAGGAGTTATGGGTCGTAACCCAGTGATACTGGTCGAACGGTTTGCTCTTGTCCGCGAAGTTGGCCGCCTGTGCCGTTGCAAGAGTCAATGACAGGAGCGCCGCTCCAGTAAGTGTGTGCAATGCATATTTATTATTCATGATTGAAATCCTTTTCAATGTTATTCAGGTCCAGTAACAGGACATGTACAAGTACTCTTCCATGAGTGCTTCGGGTAGCAGTAATAGATGAATACGCCGCCCGGTGGAACCTGCTTATTGTTACCGGCTTTTAATAAGTGTCAGTGGCAAAGCCTCTCAGCCAGTGAAACCACACCACCTGTCAGGCGGGAAATATTTTTTTCGGGCAGCTACCTATTTTGCTGTACTGTATGCATAAACAGTATTCGAGTCTTCCTCATGGTCAGCACACCTTCGATTCGCGGCCGTGGCACTGCCACCAATCCACACAATCGCTTTGCGCCCCAGCGGTCAGTCGCCGAGGACGACGGCTGGTATCAGGAGGTCCCGCTGACCCAGGGCACTCAGGTCATCCACGAAACGTCCAAGAGCATCATCACCCGCAATACCTCGCCGGACATTCCCTTCGATCGTTCGATCAATCCTTACCGGGGCTGCGAACACGGCTGTATCTACTGCTTCGCAAGGCCCAGCCATGCCTATTGGGACATGTCGCCGGGGCTGGATTTCGAGACCAAGCTGATCGTCAAGACCAATGCGGCAGCGCTGCTGGAACAGCAGCTTTCCAAACCCGGTTACCAGTGCGCGCCTATCACGCTGGGCGCCAATACCGACCCGTACCAGCCCATAGAACGCGAACAACGCATCACCCGCGCAACCCTGGAAGTCCTGCTGCGCTATCGCCATCCGGTGTCGATCATCACCAAGGGCTCGCTGATCCTGCGCGACCTCGATCTGCTGGCCGAAATGGCCCGGTTGCAGCTGGTTTCGGTATTCATCAGCCTGACTACCCTGGATGACGAACTCAAGTGCATTCTTGAACCCCGGGCAGCGGCGCCCAAGGCGCGCCTGCGGGCGATTCGGGTCTTGCGCCAGGCAGGCATTCCGGTGGGCGTGTTGTGCGCGCCGATGATTCCGATGATCAACGACAGCGAACTCGAAGCCCTGCTCAGTGAAGCCAAGGCTGCCGGTGCGCTGAGCGCAAGCTATGTGATGCTGCGCCTGCCGCTGGAAGTGGCGCCGCTGTTCGATGAATGGCTGCGCACACATTATCCGCAACGTGCGGAACATGTGATGAGTCTGATACGTCAAACCCGAGGCGGTGAGCTCTATAACAGCGAGTTCGGCTCGCGGATGCGGGGCGAGGGGCCTTTTGCCGATCTTCTGGCCAGGCGTTACGCAATTGCGACCAGCAAGCTGGGACTCAATCGCCGCGAAAGCTTTCAACTCGACTGCAGCGCCTTTTGCCCGCCGGGAGGGCAGATGTCGTTGCTGTAATGTAGTTGAAGTACAGGAAATGGCGTCCTAGAGCTGTCGCATTCAGTTTCACTTAAGCTTGAGTGGTTAATCTGTAAATCGGAGTGATGCCCGCGGTAGCGTTCAATGGAATTGTTCGCTATGCCAGACAAAAGGGCCCCGGTCCGGTTTCGCTTAAAGAAAGCATGAAAAATCCACATCAATCCGTCAGAGAGGATGAAGACATGAGAGACATGGATAAACAGCAGTCGGCTACCTCAGCCAGTGAACAGCCGACATTGAGTAGTGCTGAGGTAGCTCTGCAACACATCGTGGATGGCTTCGTGCACTTTCGCCATGAGGTCTTCCCTCAGCAGGAAGAGTTGTTCAAGAAGCTGGCCACGGCGCAATCGCCTCGCGCCATGTTCATCACCTGCGCAGACTCGCGCATCGTGCCTGAACTGATTACCCAGAGTTCCCCAGGCGACCTGTTCGTCACCCGTAACGTCGGTAACGTCGTTCCACCTTACGGCCAGATGAACGGTGGTGTTTCAACAGCCCTCGAGTATGCGGTTTCGGCTCTGGGCGTACAGCACATCATCATCTGCGGGCACTCCGATTGCGGCGCAATGCGTGCCGTACTCAACCCTCAAAGCCTCGATAAAATGCCGACGGTAAAAGCCTGGCTGCGTCATGCAGAAGTTGCCCGTACGGTTGTCGAGAACAACTGCAGCTGCTCTGGCGAAAAGGAAACGATGCACGTCCTGACTCAGGAAAACGTGATCGCCCAGCTCCAGCATCTACGTACTCACCCTTCGGTTGCCTCCAAAATGGCCAGTGGTCAGTTGTTCATCCATGGTTGGGTCTACAACATCGAAACCAGTGAAATTCTGGCTTACGACTCGGAAGTGGATCGTTTCCGGCCACTCGATGGCGATGGCCCGACACCCATGGCTACCCCGAAACCGCGTTTCTAGTCGCCTGATTCAACGCACGACTGGCGGTAAAAACCTCTTTTAGCCTATGGCGGTTGCGCAGGATGCGCGCCGCCAGGCTTTGTTACGTCTGAAGAGATCCCGGAGAAGCATCATGGGTACTACAGCACTGAAATCCGTTTTACCACGGGAGCTGCTCGCTTCCGTGGTGGTGTTCCTGGTTGCCCTGCCGTTGTGCATGGGGATCGCAATTGCTTCAGGCATGCCGCCAGCCAAAGGTCTGATCACAGGCATCATTGGTGGCCTGGTGGTTGGCTGGCTGGCGGGCTCGCCCTTGCAGGTCAGTGGTCCGGCTGCGGGACTGGCCGTTCTGGTATTTGAACTGGTGCGCGAGCACGGCATGGCCATGCTCGGCCCGATCCTGCTGCTGGCCGGTCTGCTGCAACTGTTGGCCGGGCGCTTCAAGCTCGGTTGCTGGTTCCGTGTAACGGCACCGGCAGTGGTCTACGGCATGCTGGCAGGTATCGGTGTGCTGATCGTGTTATCGCAGATGCATGTGATGTTCGATGGCGGGCCGAAGCCTTCCGGACTGGATAACCTGATCGCATTCCCTGCAACGCTGGTCCAGGCCGTCGGCCCGGGTTCCGGCATGTACGCTGGCATGCTGGGTCTGGGCACCATCCTGGTGATGTGGTCGTGGGACAAGTTGCGTCCACAGTCACTGCGCTTCGTTCCGGGAGCCTTGCTGGGTGTCGGCATTGCAACCGGGATCAGCCTTGCGATGGCACTGGAGGTCAAGCGCGTTGAAGTGCCTGACAATCTGGCCGATGCCATTGACTGGTTGCGCCCGGCGGACCTTCTGAATCTGGCCGATCCTGCAATCCTGATTGCCGCCATCGCCGTGGCCTTCATCGCCAGCGCTGAAACCCTGCTCTCGGCGGCTGCCGTCGACCGCATGCACAGCGGCACGCGCTCTGACTTCGACAAGGAGTTGAGTGCGCAGGGCGTAGGTAACATGCTTTGCGGCCTGGTCGGTTCGCTGCCAATGACCGGCGTTATCGTTCGCAGCTCGGCGAACGTTCAGGCAGGTGCCACAACCCGTTTCTCGACGATTTTCCATGGCCTCTGGCTGCTGGCCTTCGTCCTGCTGCTGTCGAGCGTGCTGCAAAGCATTCCGGTGGCAAGCCTGGCGGGTGTGCTGGTCTACACGGGCCTCAAGCTGGTGGACCTCAAGGCATTTCGTGGCCTGGGTCGTTATGGCCGCATGCCGATGTTCATCTATGCCGCCACAGCGTCGTCGATCATCTTCACTGACCTGCTGACCGGTGTACTGGTCGGTTTCGGTCTGACTCTGGTCAAGCTGGCACTCAAGGCTTCGCGCCTGAAGATCAGCCTGGTGCAACTGGAGGCCGAAGGCGAGATGGAACTGCGTCTGGTAGGTGCTGCAACCTTCCTCAAGGTACCGGCGCTGACCAAGGTGCTGGGCAGCATCCCGCAAGGCAGTACCGTGCACGTTCCGCTGAACAACCTGAGCTATATCGATCACTCTTGCCTGGAATTGCTGGAAGAGTGGGGACGAGCCAATGCCGCTCAGGGTACGAAACTGCGCATCGAGTCGCGCGGCTTGAAGCGTCGTCTGGAAGGGCGTGTTTACACGACAACCGGAATCGGGGCCGCCGCCAGGTAGTCCTCGTCAGCGGTGGGCGTCTTCGCGAAGCAGCGGAGCGCCTGCCGACTCTTCTTCCCTTGCTTGCAAGGATATTCTTGCAACGCGCAGCAGCATCAGGCCTCGGGGCGTTCCAGCTCCAGGCCGATCCCCAATTGACGTGACAGACACGGCCAGAGTTTCCACGCGGCTTCAGTGTCAGGGCTGCCAAGGCGGTCACGATAGGTTTCGACCGACTCCAGAGCAAAACTGTCTTCATCGAGTAGCTGGTCAACGGCGTGATGGACGGCTTCGTCGAGCTGGTTGGCAAACTCTTCACCAATCAACTGGTGGGCAATCAGGCTGGCGACGGTGGTGTTGGAAGGAATCAATGGCTGGCCGAAGTGCTTGATGTAGATATCGTTCACTTCTTCCATCAGGCGATGCGCCAGATAAGCCTCATCCAGCAAACTGTCGAGCCCTTCATGGCCGGCCATGATCGAGGGTGGCGCGATGAAAAACTGTTCGGCAATCTTCAGGACAGGTTTTATCTGCCCCTCTATACCTGCCCGAACTGCAACTTCATAAGCGGCGTCCAGCAAGTCCGGCACCAATTCGATATAGGCAGAAACAAAGCGCGTCAAAACACCTTTTGCGTCGACATCGGGAATATCGATGGCGGGATGCAAGTGCGGGAGTTGGCTTTCCAGCTGTTGTAGCAATTGGCCAGTTTCGGCTTCGTGTTTATGTGCACGCTGAATCTGCTCGCGCAATGCGGCGGTGTTCATGAAGGCTCCTGAAGGCTTAAAACCAGGTAATTTTGTGATGGAAGTCATACGTTAGCCTGATTGGCTCGTTTCCTAAGACGCATTTTTCATAACTAAGTAACATTTATATGTATTGGTTATTAAAAGACTCTTTGAAGCGCTCTAACCTGCGCCTTTGATAGACGCCCCTCCATCTATATGGATAGATCCCGACTCGCGTTGCGCACTCTCCAGCTGTGTCTATACTCGGCTGTGAAGGAAGTTGGCTGATGGCCGCAACGCTGTAGACCTGGCAACCCTGGGCATGATGTCAGTGGATTCGCAAGCCACTCCTTGGCCGCAGATCGAGACTGCGGATCACATGCCTGGGGGACCCCGCGATGAAGCGACGTCCATACGTTTGGATAGGTGTTGCGTTGTGGCCAATATCTGGTCAGGCGCAGGCAGCCTGGACAACGAATATGACGCCTGGCGCTTCTGCCGTCAGCAATGCGGTATTCGATCTGCACATGACCATCTTCTGGATCTGTGTGGTAATCGGACTTGCGGTATTCACCGCCATGTTCTGGTCGATGCTCATGCATCGACGTTCCATCGGGCAGAAGGCTGCCCATTTCCACGAAAACACCACCGTCGAAATTCTCTGGACCCTTGTACCCTTTCTGATTCTGGTGGCCATGGCGATCCCGGCGACCCGCACCCTGATCAACATGTATGACGCCAGCGAGTCGGATGTCGATATCCAGGTCACCGGCTATCAGTGGAAATGGCACTACAAATACCTGGGGCAGGATGTCGAATTCTTCAGCAACCTGGCGACCCCCACCGAGCAGATCCACAACCGCGATCCCAAGAGCGAACATTACCTGCTGGAAGTCGATCAACCGCTGGTCCTGCCGGTGGGCGAGAAGATCCGCTTTCTGGTGACCGGCGCCGACGTGATCCATTCCTGGTGGGTGCCTGCTTTCGCGGTCAAGCGCGATGCCATTCCGGGGTTCGTCAATGAGGCCTGGACCCGTATCGAAAAGCCCGGCATCTATCGCGGCCAATGCACCGAGCTGTGCGGCAAGGATCACGCTTTCATGCCGATTGTGGTGGAGGCCAAGTCACCGGCCGATTACCAGACCTGGCTGGCCGGGCGCAAGGAAGAAGGCGCAAGGCTCAAGGAGCTGACCAGCAAGGACTGGACCCGCGAAGAACTGGTCGCCCATGGCGACAAGGTCTATCACACCGTTTGCGCTGCCTGCCATCAGGCCGAAGGGCAGGGCATGCCGCCGCTGTTTCCGGCGCTCAAGGGTTCGCCGATAGCGACCGGCCCAATCGAAGGGCACCTGAACATTGTGTTCAACGGCAAACCGGGAACGGCCATGGCGGCCTTCGGCAAACAACTGTCGGAGGTCGATATCGCCGCAGTCGTGACCTACGAACGCAATGCCTGGGGTAACGCCAAGGGCGACATGCTCAGCCCCAGGGATGTGCTGGCCCTCAAGCAGGCCCAGCAGTGAACTGGCCAATGGTTTTGCGCAGAACTTGCTCGTGAACAGAGGATAGCGGACATGAGTACCGTGATCGATGACCATGGCCAGACAGGCCATGACCACGCGCATGGTCCCGCCAGGGGCCTGATGCGCTGGGTGCTGACCACCAATCACAAGGACATCGGCACGATGTACCTGTGGTTCAGTTTCACCATGTTCCTGCTCGGTGGTTCGTTCGCCATGGTGATTCGTGCCGAACTGTTCCAGCCGGGCCTGCAGATCGTCGAACCGGCCTTTTTCAATCAGATGACGACCATGCACGGCCTGATCATGGTCTTCGGCGCGGTGATGCCGGCTTTCGTCGGCCTGGCCAACTGGATGATTCCGCTAATGATCGGCGCACCGGACATGGCCTTGCCCCGGCTGAACAACTTCAGTTTCTGGCTGCTGCCTGCCGCCTTCCTGTTGCTGGTTTCCACGCTCTTCCATCCGGGCGGCGGGCCTAACTTCGGCTGGACCTTCTACGCCCCGCTATCGACGACCTACGCACCCGAAAGCGTGACATTTTTCATTTTTGCCATCCATATGATGGGAATCAGCTCAATCATGGGCGCAATCAATGTGATCGCGACCATCCTCAACCTGCGGGCACCGGGCATGACGCTGATGAAAATGCCGCTGTTCGTCTGGACCTGGCTGATCACCGCATTCCTGTTGATCGCGGTCATGCCGGTCCTGGCTGGCTGCGTGACCATGATGCTGATGGACATCCACTTCGGCACCAGCTTCTTCAATGCGGCGGGCGGCGGGGATCCGGTGCTGTTCCAACATGTGTTCTGGTTTTTCGGCCACCCCGAGGTGTACATCATGATCCTGCCGGCCTTTGGCGCAGTCAGTTCAATCATTCCCGCGTTCGCGCGCAAGCCGCTGTTCGGCTACACCTCGATGGTCTACGCCGTGGCGAGCATCGCCTTCCTGTCGTTCATTGTCTGGGCGCACCACATGTTCGTGGTCGGCATTCCGTTGGTGGGTGAGCTGTTCTTCATGTACGCGACGATGCTGATTGCCGTGCCGACCGGCGTCAAGGTGTTCAATTGGGTCAGTACCATGTGGCAAGGCTCGATGAGCTTCGAGACGCCCATGCTGTTCGCCGTGGCGTTCGTGATCCTGTTCACCATCGGTGGCTTTTCGGGATTGATGCTGGCGATAGCGCCAGCGGACTTCCAGTATCAGGACACCTATTTCGTGGTCGCGCATTTCCACTATGTTCTGGTACCTGGCGCGATCTTCGGCATTTTCGCCTCGGCCTATTACTGGCTGCCAAAGTGGACCGGGCACATGTATGACGAAACCCTGGGCAAGCTGCATTTCTGGCTGTCCTTCGTGGGCATGAACATGGCGTTCTTCCCGATGCACTTCCTGGGTCTGGCCGGCATGCCACGGCGGATTCCGGACTACAACCTGCAATTCGCCAACTTCAACATGATGTCGTCGATCGGCGCCTTTACCTTTGGCGCGACCCAGTTGCTGTTCCTGTTCATTGTGATCAAGACCATTCGCGGCGGGCCGCCAGCCCCCGCCAAACCATGGGACGGCGCCGACGGACTGGAGTGGACGCTACCTTCGCCCGCGCCTTATCACACGTTCAGCACGCCGCCAGAAGTGAAGTGAGTAACGACATGAGCGAAAACCATTCGACCCGCAGGCTTGTCCCGCGCCTGCTGCTGATCGTGGCACTGATGTTTGCCTTCGGCTTCGCGCTGGTGCCCTTGTATGACGTGATGTGCAGGGCCTTTGGCATCAATGGCAAGACCGGCGACCAATATCAGGGATCGCAGGTGATCGATCAGGAGCGGCTGGTGCGCGTGCAGTTCATCTCCACCAATTCGGTGGACATGGTCTGGGCATTCTATCCGCGCAGCGACGAGATCGAAGTTCACCCGGGCGCCGTCAACGAGATGATTTTCGTGGCGCAGAACCCCACCGACAAGGCGATGACCGCGCAAGCCGTACCCAGCATTTCGCCGGGCCAGGCCGCGGTTTATTTCCACAAGACCGAATGCTTCTGTTTTACCCAGCAGATGCTGCAACCGGGCGAGCGGATCGAGATGCCAGTGCGTTTCATCGTTGACCGCGACCTGCCCAGGGACGTGAAACACCTGACCCTGGCTTACACGTTGTTCGACATCACTGCACGCCAGCCGCCGGTTCTGCCGGTCGCGAAAAACGGTGGCTGAAGGAGACGCTCACATGGCTACGCCCCATGAGCATTACTACGTTCCGGCCCAAAGCAAATGGCCGATCATTGCCACGCTGGCCTTGCTGGTCACGATGTTTGGCCTGGGCACCTGGTTCAATGACCTGAAGGCGGCACGGCCCGAGTCCAACGGGCCGTTGATCTTTTTCATCGGCGGACTGCTGGTGGCCTACATGATGACCGGCTGGTTCGGCACGGTCGTCAAGGAAGGCCGGGCCGGCTTGTACAGCGCGCAGATGGACCGTTCGTTTCGCTGGGGCATGGCCTGGTTCATCTTTTCGGAAGTGATGTTCTTCATGGCGTTCTTTGGCGTGCTGTTTTATGTGCGCGTCTGGACTGGTCCCTGGCTGGGCGGCGAGGGCGCCAATGGCATCTCGAACATGTTGTGGCCGAACTTTCAATTCCAGTGGCCGCTGCTCGATAACCCGGACCCGAAACTGTTCCCGGCACCCAAAGGCGTCATCGACCCGTGGCATCTGCCGCTGATCAACACCGTGCTGCTGGTCAGTTCCAGCGTCACCATCACCTTCGCGCACCATGCCTTGAAAAAAGCCCATCGCACTGCACTGAAAGGCTGGCTGGCGGTGACCATTGTGCTGGGGTGCAGCTTTCTGTTCCTGCAGGTCGAAGAGTACGTGCATGCCTATCAGGAGCTGGGCCTGACCCTGGGCTCGGGCATCTATGGCGCGACTTTTTTCATGCTGACCGGGTTTCACGGCGCTCACGTCACCATCGGCACGCTGATCCTGGCGGTGATGCTGCTGCGGATTCTGCGCGGACACTTCGACGCCGAGCAGCAGTTTGGCTTCGAGGCGGCGAGTTGGTACTGGCACTTCGTCGATGTGGTGTGGGTGGGCCTGTTCATCTTTGTCTATGTCTTGTGAAGCCATTACCAGTTCACATGTGAAACCAGCTGGCCGCTGTAGAAGCCCCAGGCAATCAGCGCCAGCGTCAGAGAGGCCAGGATGACCCGCAGGGTCAGGACCTTGAGCAGGCGGGTCGACTGGTTGTCGTCCTTGATCAGAAAGAACAGGCCGCTGAACAGGCAGGTCACGGTGGCCGCCAGCATAAGAACAATCGCTGCTTTGAGCATGAGAAGACTCCAGGAGCAATCGCGATGGTGCAATGGAGTATAGGCAGGGCCATACCGCCAGAGCGGACGACAGGATGAAGCGCTCGATCCGCCGTTCGGCGCCTGTACTGCTGGTTCTGGCATTGCTGCCACTGCTGGTCATGCTCGGTTTCTGGCAATTGGACCGGGCCGCAGAAAAGCGCGGGATTCTCAGCCATTACGCCGAACGCCAGGCGGCCGAGCCGGGCGATAGCGCCCTGATGCTGGAGGCCGAAGACGCTGCCTACCGACGGGTACACCTGCAGGGCTATTTCGATGCGGCCCATAGCCTGCTGCTCGATAACAGTACCCGTGACGGCAAGGCCGGTGTCGAGCTGCTTCAGCCGTTCATGGACCAGCCCAGCGGGTTATGGCTGTGGGTCAACCGTGGCTGGTTGCCCTGGCCGGATCGCCGCTCACCTCCGCTATTCACCACTCCAGACCAGCCGCAGGCGCTGAATGCCCGGATCCATGTGCCGCACGGCGAGGGCTTTCAACTGCATACCGATGCGCCGACTGAAGCGTGGCCAAGACTGGTGACGGTCGTCATGCCGGACAGGCTCTGGGGAGAGCTGGGGCGCAAAGGTTACGCCCATGAATTACGCCTTGAGCCAGGCAACGCAGCGTATCGCGTCGACTGGCCGGTGGTGGCGATGGAGCCGCAGAAACACGTGGGCTACGCCGTGCAGTGGTTCGCTCTGGCTACGACCTTGCTCGGCCTCTGCCTGTATCGGGTCTGGCACCACAGAAAAACCCGGGAGAAGAGCAATGGGAACCGCCATGAACCCCGTCGGCGTATCTGAGCTTCGCAGGCGACGTCGAGGGCGCCTGCAGTTGCTGGTGTTGTTGCTGCTGGCCATCGGGCCCATGATCCTGGCCACTTGCATGTATCGACTCAACTTCTGGATACCGGACGGCCGCAGTTATCACGGCCAGTTGATCGGCAACGGGCAAAGCCGCACCGACCTTGGCGTACAGGCCGACGAGCAGCGCTGGCAACTGCTGGTCAGCGCGCCCCGCCAGTGCACTGCCGATTGCCAGCATCTGGTCTATCTGGCGCGGCAGATCCACACCGGCCTGGGCCGCGACGCCCATCGCGCCAGCCATGCCCTGGCCACAGCGCTAACGCTCGATGGCGAATATGTCGGGAAACTTCAGCAGGAATATCCACAGCTACAGCGCTATGCGCTGGATGTTGGCCGCTACCGGAAGCTTGCACCGGAGCTCGATGCGCCAATGCTCTGGATCGTCGATCCCCACGGCAATCTGGTGTTGCGTTACGACGCAGGGGTCAAGGGCAAGGAATTGCTCAACGATCTGCGCCAGCTCCTGAAACTGTCGAACATCGGATAAAGGGAGGTCGCCATGACCAGACCCGGATTTCGTATCGCCTTGTTGGCCACGCTGCTGGCGTTGTTCGTAGTGCTACTCGGGGCCTATACCCGGCTTACTCATGCCGGCCTGGGTTGTCCTGACTGGCCGGGTTGTTACGGATTCATAAGCGTGCCCGCCAGCGACCGGCAACTGGCCCATGCGCTGTTGCACTTCCCGGGCTCGCCGGTGCATGTCGAGAAAGGCTGGAGCGAGATGATCCATCGCTACTTCGCAGGCGGGCTGACCCTGGCAATTGCATGGTTGGCGATACAGGCCTGGCAGCGTCGAAAACTGAGCGGACAGCCGCTGAAACTGCCGCTGTCGCTGCTGGGTGTGGTGCTGCTCCAGGCAGCCTTCGGCATGTGGACTGTGACCCTCAAACTCTGGCCGCAAGTTGTCACGGCGCATCTGCTGGGCGGTGTGGCGACCCTGAGTCTGCTGTTCCTGCTGACCCTGCGTTTGAGTGGCGCCCTCGCGCCATTGCCGCAAGTGCCCGCGCGCCTGCGCCGCTGGGCAGCACTCGGGCTGCTGCTGGTTACGTTGCAGATCGCGCTGGGAGGTTGGGTCAGTGCCAATTATGCAGCGCTGGCCTGCACTGATGTGCCCACCTGCCAGGGCCAATGGTGGCCGGATACCGACTTCACCAATGGCTTTCATCTGACCCAGCACATCGGTCCCAACTATCTGGGCGGCAAGCTCGACAACGAGGCACGTACCGCGATCCATCTGAGCCACCGCGTCGGAGCGTTGTTGGTGACAGGCACGCTGCTGAGCCTGGCCTGGCAACTCAAGCGCGCCGGACTCAAGGGAATGGCGAGCGGCTTGTTACTGGCGCTGGGCATGCAGATCGCTCTGGGCATCGGCAATGTGCTGCTGCACCAGCCGCTGTCCCTGGCGCTGGCCCATAGCGCGGGCGGTGCGGGCCTTATGTTGACGCTGATATTGATCAATTTTCGTACACGCACGGCCTTCAGCCGAAAACCGCACAGGCTGGATCGCGCCAGTCTGCCGATACCCTGGACCACCCTGAAAAAGGACACCCTGCGATGAGCGTATTGAGCCGCAATGGTCAGGCGGTATGGCGTGATTACCTTGAGCTGACCAAGCCCAGAGTCGTGATGCTGATGTTGCTGACCTCGCTCGTCGGCATGTTGCTGTCCAGCCACAGCAGCATTCCCTGGACTGTCCTGCTGTTCGGCAATCTGGGGATTGGCTTGTGTGCCAGTAGTGCAGCGATCATCAATCATGTAGTGGACCGGCATATCGATGCGCTGATGACACGCACGCATGAACGGCCGCTTGCCCAGGGACGAATTGCCCCGGAAAGCGCCTTGATCCTGGCCTTGCTGCTGACCCTGCTCGGCCAGTTTCTGCTGCTGGCGTTCACCAACCCGCTGACCGCCTGGCTGACTCTGGCATCGTTGCTGGGCTATGCAGTGATCTACACCGGCTTTCTGAAGCGCGCAACGCCGCAGAACATTGTCATCGGCGGGCTGGCCGGAGCTGCGCCGCCCTTGCTCGGCTGGGTGGCCGTGACCGGGCAGATCAGCGCAGAACCCTTGTTGCTGGTGCTGATCATCTTCGCCTGGACCCCGCCGCACTTCTGGGCCCTGGCGATTCATCGCAAGGCCGACTATGCCAGGGCCGGTGTTCCGATGCTGCCGATCACCCATGGCGAGCACTACACCAAACTGCATATCGTGCTGTATACCTGCATCCTGTTCGCCGTCAGCCTGCTGCCCTATGTGATTCACATGAGCGGCCTGACATACCTGTTTTGCGCCCTGTTGCTGGGTTTGCGCTTCCTGCACTGGAGCCGGGTGCTGTACCGTGGCACTCGACCGCACGCGGCCATCGACACCTTCAAGTACTCTATCTATTACTTGTTGCTGCTGTTCATAGCCCTGCTCACCGATCACTACCTACTGCCGAAGCCATGACCCGAAACCAGAAAACCGTATTTATCCTTGTCGCTATCGTGGCCTTGATCCTGGGCCTGACCCTCAATCGCGCGCTGTCCGGCAAAGGTGCGGGCGATCAGACGGCCCTGATCGATGCGGGGATTATCCTGCTGCCGCAAAGCCGCAACCTGCCTGATCTGAAGATGCTCGACCAGAACGGCGAAACGGTCGTCATGAATCAGTTGAAGGACAAGTGGACGCTGCTGTTCTTCGGCTACACCTTCTGCCCGGACATCTGCCCGACCACCCTGGCGCAGATCCGCCAGATCAAGAGCGAGCTGCCCAAGGACGTGGTCGGCAACCTGCGTGTGGTGCTGATCAGCGTCGATCCAAACCGCGATACGCCGCAGCAGCTCAAGCAATACCTGGGTTATTTCGACAAGGAATTCGTTGGCCTGACCGCTTCGGTAGCGGACCTGCAGAAGCTGGCCAATGCGGTGAGCATTCCGTTCATTCCTGCCGATACCAGCAAGCCGAACTACACCGTTGACCACAGCGGAAACCTGGCACTGCTGGGGCCGGACGGCACTCAGCGAGGGTTCATTCGCGCACCGTTGAGCAGCCAGAAGCTGGTGGTGCAATTGCCAGGGTTATTGCAGAGGAAGTGAGTGCAGAAGCGGATTCATCCGCGAAGAAGGCATGACAGACGACAAATATTTATCGAATGTACTGGCCTTTTCGCGGATCAATCCGCTCCCACAGGGGGGCAGCGTGTTTTGATCAGAACGCTGGAACCACGGCGCCTTTGTACTTCTCGACGATGAACGCCTTCACTTCAGGGCTGTTCAGCGCAGCAACCAGTTTCTTGATGCCGTCGGAATCCTTGTTGTCCGGGCGGGCAACCAGAATGTTGGCGTAAGGCGACTCGGCACCTTCGATCACCAGCGCATCCTTGGTTGGATCGAGCTTGGCGCCCAGCGCGTAGTTGGTGTTGATCAGCGCCAGATCGACCTGAGTCAGCACGCGCGGCAGGGTGGCAGCTTCCAGCTCACGGAACTTCAGGTTTTTCGGGTTGCTCGCCACATCCTTGGGCGTGGCCAGGATGCTGGTCGGGTCCTTGAGGGTGATCAGACCGGCCTTGGCCAGCAGCAGGAAGGCACGGCCTTCGTTGGTTGCATCGTTTGGCAGGGCAACGGTTGCACCGCTTGGCAGGTCTTCCAGTTTCTTGAACTTGTCCGAGTAGGCGCCAAACGGCTCTACGTGAACCTTGGCAACGGTAACCAGATTGGTACCCTTGCCCTTGTTGAACTCATCCAGGTACGGTTGGTGCTGGAAGAAGTTGGCGTCCAGACGCTTTTCGGCAACCTGTACGTTCGGCTGGATGTAGTCGGTGAAGACCTTGACCTTCAAATCAACACCTTCCTTGGCCAGGACCGGTTTGACGAACTCCAGGATCTCGGCATGCGGGACGGCCGTGGCCGCGACGCTCAGGGTTTCGTTGGCCTGCGCGGACAATGCTGTAACGGCAGCAAATACGGCCAGTAGTTTTTTCATGCAACAGCTCCTTTAAGAGGCCCGCACACAGCAGGCCGTTACCCACAAATTCGGTTAGCGATGAGTGAAATGCGCAACCAGTCGGTCACCGATGGTTTGCAGGATCTGCACCAACACCAACAGCAATACGACTGTCACGAACATCACATCGTTCTGGAAACGCTGATAACCATAACGGATCGCCAGGTCACCCAGCCCGCCTGCACCCACGGCACCGGCCATGGCAGTGAAGGACACCAGCGCAATGGCGGTCACGGTAATCGCCGCCAGGATGCCGGGGCGCGCCTCGGGCAACAGCGCCTTGAGGATGATCTGCCGGGTGGTGGCGCCCATGGCCTGGGTCGCCTCGATGATGCCCTTGTCCACTTCACGCAGGGCGGTTTCCACCAGCCGGGCGAAGAATGGCGTAGCACCGGCAATCAGCGGCGGCAGCGTCCCCAGAATCCCCAGTGACGTGCCGGTGATGATTTCGGTCAGCGGCATCATCACGATCAGCAGGATGATGAAGGGCAGGGCGCGCAGCATGTTGACGATCAGCCCGACCGTCGCATACAGCTGCTTGTGCTCCAGCAACTGGCGCGGCGAGGTCAGGAACATCAGCACGCCCAGCGGCAGGCCCAGCAGGATGGTGAAACCCAGCGAGACACTGAGCATGATCAGGGTATCGCCGGTAGCGAGCCAGATTTCATACCAGTCGACGTTGGAAAACAGACTCAGGAAAGCGTCCATCAGCGCAGCACCTCCATATGAACGTCAGCGGCGGTGAAGCGAGCGAAGGCAGCGTCCATGTCGCCGCCGGTAATCGCCAGGGTCAGTTGCCCGTAAGGCGTGTCCTTGATGCGGTCGATACGACCGGCCAGGATGCTGTAGTCGACGCCGGTTTCCCGGGCGACCGTGCCCAGCAGCGGCGCGTAGGTCGCATCGCCCTGGAAGGTCAGGCGCACGATGCGGCCCTGGACGTGAGCGAAGTCGTCACGCTGCTCGTTTTCGTCGACCTGCTCGTGCTCCTGCACGAAGCGTTTGGTGGTCGGATGCTGCGGATGCAGGAACACATCGGCCACATTGCCCTGCTCGACGATCACCCCGGCGTCCATCACCGCGACCTGGTCGCAGACACGACGGATCACATCCATCTCGTGAGTGATGAGCACGATGGTCAGTTTCAGTTCGCGATTGATCTCGGCCAGCAACTGCAACACCGACGCGGTGGTCTGTGGGTCCAGGGCGCTGGTGGCTTCATCGCACAGCAGGATCTTTGGCTTGGTGGCCAGGGCCCGGGCAATCCCGACCCGCTGCTTTTGCCCGCCGGACAATTGCGCAGGGTATTTTTTGGCGTGGGCAGACAGCCCGACGCGCTCCAGCAACTCTGCCACTCGCTGATCGATCTGGCTGCGAGGCATATCGCCCGCCAGGGTCAGCGGCATGGCAACGTTGTCGGCCACGGTCTTGGAAGCCAGCAGATTGAAGTGCTGGAAAATCATCCCGACCTGCTGGCGAAAGCGCCGCAGGCCATCGGCGTCGAGGGCCGTGACATCTTCGTCATCAACCACGATCTGCCCGCCACTCGGGGTTTCGAGGCGGTTGATCAGGCGCAGCAGAGTACTTTTGCCGGCACCGGAATGGCCGATCAGGCCGAATACCTGGCCGTCTTCGACACGCAGGCTGGTGGGATGCAGGGCCGGTATTTCCTTGCCTGCAACCCGATAAGTTTTGTGGACGTTATGAAACTCGATCACGGAGCGAACCTTGTGGGGGCGCGTTAAAAAATCAGCGCAGTGGCCGGGCAGCCACTTGCTTCGTTACCTCGGCAGGATAAGCCGGGCGCGCATTTTAGCCTGTCCCGACAGTGCTGCTTAGCATTTATTTGCTCGCTTACATGCTCAATTGGCATAACGCGACCGGTGGTGCCAATGCCGCTGAAATTTACTGAACGGCACTTTGCCTCACGGGTCACTCTTTAAACACCGTGATTCCCCTGGCTTGCCAAGGGAGTTTGATCATAGAGCCCGGCATGCAAGCCAGGCCTGGGAATAAGGAGTCGTACCCGATGTCTACGCCGAAAAAGCCCCCTCAGAGCAATCCACAGAAAAGTGAGCTGGCAGGAACAGACACCCTCGACCGAGGCAATACCAACGAAAAGCTGGAAAGCCTCGAAACGTTTCGCTCCGACGCCACCAATCAGGCCTTGCGCACCAACCAGGGCGTGAAGATCGCCGATAACCAGAACACGCTGAAAGCGGGCAGCCGCGGTCCTTCGCTGCTCGAAGATTTCATCATGCGCGAGAAGATCACCCATTTTGACCATGAGCGTATTCCTGAGCGGATCGTGCATGCACGCGGCGTAGGCGCGCATGGCTACTTTCAGAGTTATGACGATCACGCCACCTTGAGCAAGGCCGGTTTTCTGCGTGATCCGGGCAAGAAAACCCCGGTCTTCGTACGTTTTTCCACCGTGCAGGGGCCTCGCGGATCGGGCGATACAGTGCGCGACGTCCGCGGCTTTGCGGTCAAGTTCTATACCGATGAAGGCAACTTCGATCTGGTCGGCAACAACATGCCGGTGTTCTTCATCCAGGATGCGATCAAGTTCCCCGACTTCGTCCACGCGGTAAAACCCGAGCCGCATAACGAAATCCCCACCGGTGGTTCGGCGCACGACACCTTCTGGGATTTCGTGTCGCTGGTTCCGGAGTCCGCGCATATGGTGCTGTGGACCATGTCCGATCGCGCCATCCCGAGAAACCTGCGCACCATGCAGGGTTTCGGTGTGCACACCTTTCGCCTGATCAACACCGAGGGCAAATCGACCTTCGTCAAGTTTCACTGGAAACCCAAGTACGGCGTCTGTTCGCTGGTGTGGGACGAAGCGCAGAAACTGGCCGGCAAGGATACCGACTTCCATCGCCGCGACCTGTGGGAATCCATTGAGATGGGCGATTACCCAGAGTGGGAACTGGGCGTGCAGATCGTCGCCGAGGAAGACGAACACAACTTCGATTTCGACCTGCTGGACCCGACCAAGATCATCCCTGAAGAACTGGTGCCGGTCACGCCGCTGGGCAAGATGGTCCTCAACCGCAACCCGGACAATTTCTTTGCCGAAACCGAACAGGTTGCCTTCTGCCCAGGGCATATCGTGCCGGGCATCGACTTCTCCAATGACCCGCTGCTGCAAGGCCGGCTGTTCTCGTACACCGACACCCAGATCAGCCGTCTCGGTGGCCCGAACTTCCACGAGATCCCGATCAACCGTCCGGTTGCGCCCAACCACAGCGGTCAGCGCGATGCACAGCACCGCATGACCATCGACAAGGGCCGCACCTCTTATGAACCGAACTCGATTGATGGCGGCTGGCCGAAAGAAACACCTGTCGCGGCTCAGAACGGCGGTTTCGAGAGCTATCCGGAGCGGATCGAGGCGCACAAGGTACGTGAGCGCAGCGAGTCGTTCGGCGATCACTTTTCCCAGGCCACGCTGTTCTTCAACAGCATGAGCCATCATGAGAAAGAGCACATCATTTCGGCCTACAGCTTCGAGCTGGGCAAGGTCGAACGCGAGTTCATCCGTGCGCGGGTAGTAAACGAGATTCTGGCCAATATCGATCTGCAACTGGCCAGCCGCGTTGCCGCGAATCTGGGACTGGCTGCGCCAAAGACGGGAACAGTCGCCGCCAGAACTTCGTCCCTGAGCGAATCACCTGCCCTCAGCCAGGCCAACCTGCTCTCCGGCGATATCGTTTCACGCAAGGTCGCGATTCTGGTTGCCGATGGTGTGGACGGCAAGGCTGTGGCAGCCATGCAAAAGGCACTGCAAGCCGAAGGTGCTCACAGCAAGGTTCTGGGGCCAAGTTCTGCCCCGGTGAAGACCGCCGACGGCAAGAGCTTGCCGGTGGATGCATCGATGGAAGGCATGCCTTCAGTGGCGTTCGATGCGGTATTCGTGCCTGGCGGCAAGGAGGCGTTGAAAGCCTTAAGCACCGATGGGGTGGCCCTGCACTTCGTGCTGGAAGCCTACAAACACCTCAAGGCCATCGCCGTTGCCAAGGACGCCAAGGCTTTGCTGGACTTGCTGCATCTGGATGAAGACGCCGGGTTGCTGGTGGCTGCAGACGGTTCCTATGCAGCGTTCTTCAAGGCGATTGCCCAGCATCGGGTATGGGACCGGGAAGTCAAAGCCAAGGCTGTGCCGGCTTGATGATTTCGCGGATGAATCCGCTCCTGCAGACGGTGTGGGAGCGAATTCATTCGCGAACAATTCTTACGGAAGTTTTGCCGGCTTCAGAACAATCTGCGCCTGTTCATTACGCTCGATCTGACGGCGCAGTTCCAGCTCGAAATCCGGATTGATCTTGACCACGCGCTTGGTCAGCAGGGTCGCCAGCCATGGGTAATCATCGGTGCGTGGCACCTGCAACAGGACTTCGCAGTTGAACGCAACGGTATCTGCGGCAATGGCGTCCAGTTGACGGCGTAATTGCGGCATATCACCAATTTTAAGATCGATGGTGGTGCTTTCGGCTGCCGGATCGATCAGCTTCGCCACGCGCCGGGCTTCGGCAGCGCGCAATTCGGCTTCGGCCTTGTCCAGCTCAGCCTTGCGGGCATGAGCGATGGCACCATTCACCCCACTGGTCAGTGCCGGAGCCTTGGGCATCAAGGCGCGGGCGCGGCTCAGTGCAGCGGCAGCAGCATTCATGTCGCCCTTTTGCAGGCCGATCTGGCTGCGGCTCAGATAGGCTTCAGCCAGTCGACGCTGGAAGGGCTCCAGCCGAATATCGGTAGGCGCTGCAGCCTGCAACGCCGCCAACTGCTCTTCGGCAGTCGCCAACTCATTGCTGGTAATGCTTTGCTCAAGCTGTGCGAACCCGTCCGGCTGAACTTCGGCCACAGGTGTTTCAACGGTTGGGGCGCTCTGACAGGCACCCAACAGGATGGAAAACGCGACAAGCAGCAGATAACGGGAGGCGAGCGGCTTCATTCCTGCGATTCTCTAGGTTGCGCAAAAAACGAGCAAGTCTACACCGCTCGCTTGGGGAGAACAAAGCTGAGCAAGAACAGTGCCGCAGCGGAAACCACAATAGACGGTCCGGCCGGGGTGTCCTTGAACCATGACAACGATAGCCCAAAACACACAGCCGTCACGCCCAGCAAGCTTGCACCCAGTGCCATTTGCTCCGGCGAGCGGGCGTGACGCTGTGCCGCAGCGGCGGGAATGATCAGCAACGACGTGATCAGCAATACCCCGACGATTTTCATTGCCACGGCGATCACCACGGCAATCAGCAGCATCAGCGTCATGCGCAACGCCGCCACCGGCAGGCCTTCGACCCTGGCCAGTTCTTCGTGCACGGTTATCGCCAGCAACGGCCGCCACAGGCTAAGGATCAAGACCAGCACGACCGCGCTGCCGCCCAGAATCCAGCCCAGATCCGTCGGGCTGATCGCCAGCAGATCCCCGAACAGGTAGCCCATCAGGTCGATACGCACGTCATGCATGAAGCTCAGGACCACCAGCCCGAGGGACAAGGTACTCGGAGCGAGGATCCCCAGCAGCGTGTCCGAAGCCAGCGGCTGGCGCTGTTGCAGAGTGACCAGCAGGATTGCCAGCAGCAAACAGCCGACCGTCACGGCAATCGTGGGGCTGACGTCAAGCAGGAAACCCAGGGCCACGCCGAGCAGGGCGGCATGAGAAAGGGTGTCGCCAAAATAGGCCATGCGCCGCCAGACCACGAAAGACCCCAGCGGACCGGCAACCACTGCCAGGGCCAGGCCTGCGAGCAAGGCGTAGAGAAGAAAATCAGCCATGCTTGCAGTGGTCTCCGTGGACATGGGTGTGAGTAGCGGACGCCGTCTGCGCGTCCTCGCTCACGACTTCGCCATGCAGGTCATGGGCATGGTCGTGATGGTGGTGATAGATCGCCAGGCTTTGCGCGTTCTTGCCGAACAGTTCGACAAACGCCGGATCGTTGCTGACCTGTTCCGGATGCCCGGAGCAGCAGACGTGACGATTCAGGCACACCACCTGGTCGGTGGTGCTCATCACCAGATGCAGGTCATGGGAAACCATCAGCACGCCGCAGCCATGGCGATCCCGCAGACGGGTAATCAGGCTGTACAGCTCGGCCTGCCCGGCAACATCGACGCCCTGCACCGGCTCGTCGAGAACCAGCAGCTCGGGCTCGCGCAGCAAGGCACGGGCCAGCAGGACCCGCTGCATCTCGCCACCGGAAATCCCTTGCAGCGGGCTGTCGATGACTTTCTCGGCCCCGACTTCCTGAAGCGCAGCCAGGGCAGCAGCGCGATCCACGCCCGGCACCAGTCGCAGAAAGCGCAACACCGACAGCGGCAACGTCTGGTCCACATGCAGCTTCTGCGGCATGTAGCCGACCCGCAAGCCGGGTTTGCGCCAGACCGTTCCGGTATCGGGCTTGAGCAGCCCCAGTACGGCACGCACCAGCGTGGTCTTGCCGGCACCATTGGGGCCGATCAGGGTGACGATCTCTCCGGGGCTGACATTCAGCTGGATGTTGTGCAGAACGTTTTGCCCGGCCAGCGTAACAGCCACCTGCTCCAGGCGAATCAACGCATTACTCATCAGGCAGCCTTGCAGCCGGAGCAGATGCCGACGATTTCGACGGTCTGGCCTTCAACCTGAAAACCGACTTCGCCAGCCGCCTTGACCACGGCATCACTGATGGAGGCTTGCTGCAACTCGATTGCGGCATGGCACTCGCGGCAGATCAGGAACTGGCCCTGATGCGCATGCGTCGGGTGATTGCAGCCAGTGAAGGCGTTGAGCGAGGCAATGCGGTGCACAAGACCGTTTTCCAGCAGGAAATCCAGCGCACGGTAAACGGTAGGCGGCGCAGCGCGGCGACCGTCTTCGTCACTCAGCACCGCCAGGATGTCGTAGGCACCCAGCGGCTTGTGGCTTTGCCAGACCAGCTCCAGCACGCGACGACGCAATGTCGTCAGGCGCAGACCTTTGCTGGCGCACAGCGCATCGGCTTCTGTGAGCGCGGAATGCACGCAATGGGAATGATCATGTGGACGGCTGGCCAGCGGTGTAATAGGCATGAGCGGCGACGATATTTGCTAGAGACGTTATTATGTTACCCGTTCCTGTCTGATATGAGTGGTTCAAGTGCGTCGTCTTCTTAACCTTTTTGTCGTTTTGTCGGCCAGTTGGCTGGCTGTCACCCCCGTCCAGGCAGAGGTTCGGGTTCTCACCAGCATCAAGCCCTTGCAGCTGATTGCAGCGGCTGTACAGGATGGCGTGGGTACGCCGGAAGTGCTTTTGCCGCCCGGCGCATCGCCGCATCACTACGCCTTGCGTCCATCCGACGTACGGCGCGTGAATGACGTCGAGCTGCTGTACTGGATCGGCCCGGACATGGAGAGCTTCCTGCCGCGGGTCATTCAGGGCCGCAAACTGCCTGCGGTTGCCGTGCAGTCCTTGCCGGGCATGCATCTGCGCCATTTTGAGGCAGATAGCGCGTCACATGACGATGACCATGATCACGACCATGGTGCCAATGAGCACGACCACGATCATCGCCCCGGCAGCCTGGACTCGCACCTGTGGTTGTCCACCGTCAATGCCCGGGTGATCGCCGAGAAGATGGCCGCCGACCTTGGCGCAGCCGACCCGGACAACGCGGCTCGCTATACCAGCAATGCCCAGGCCTTCGCCAAGCGTCTCGATGCCCTGGATACCCGGATCAAGACCCGCGTCAGCGCGGTTTCGGGCAAGCCATATTTCGTCTTCCACGAAGCCTTCGATTACTTTGAAGAGGCCTATGGGCTCAAGCATACCGGCGTGTTCAGCGTCGCGGCCGAAATCCAGCCGGGCGCCCAACATGTGGCGGCCATGCGCGAGCGCTTGAAGGCAACGGGCAAGACCTGCGTGTTCAGCGAGCCACCGCTACGCCCACGCCTGGCCGAAACCCTGACCGCAGGCCTGCCGGTGAAACTGGCCGAACTGGACGCGCTGGGCGGCTACACACCCGCCACCGCTCAGGGTTATGAGCAGGTATTGCAGAAGCTGGGCGATGATCTGGCAGGCTGCCTGGAAAGTCTGTAGGAACGGATTTATCCGCGAAGACGGTATTTTAAACGACATACTTCTGTCGGATGTACCGGCTCTTCGCGAATGAATTCGCTCCCACCTGTAGCGAACGTTACAGGGCAAACGGCAACGGAAGATTAACCTCCTGGCGCAACGCCAGACGCCGCTCGAACTCTGCCGGATCATGGATCAGCACGTCTTGCCCGGCGAAGGTTTCGGCGGCGATCAGGCGTGACAGCCAGAAACGCACGCAACCCACGCGCAGCATGGTCGCCCAGAGTTTCGTCTCGCTGGCGGTGAAAGGCCGCAAGGCCGCATAGGCACCCAGCAAGGCTTTTGCGCGGACCGGATCGATCTGGCCGTCCGGCAGCGAACACCAGTCGTTCAAGGCAATCGCCAGGTCATAGAGCATCGGCCCGGAGCAGGCGTTGTAGAAATCGATCAGCCCGGTCAGGTGGGTGCCTTCAAACAAGGCATTGTCGCGGAACAGGTCGGCGTGCAGGTTGGCCCGTGGCAGCGCCATGATCTGCGGCTGGAGCGCTTCGATTTCCTGCAGGACCTTGTCCAGCAAGGTTCTCTGCGGCTGCTCCAGGTGCGAAAGGAAGTTGCGGCCTTCGCTGAGCATCCAGTCCAGGCCACGATCGGTCTTGCGCTCCAGCACATTGTTGCGGGTCGCCAGATGCAGTTTGCCCAACAGCTCACCGATCTGTACGCAATGCTGGGTATTTGGCTCGCTGATGTGCTTGCCCGGCAGGCGTGGCTGCAGCAACGCAGGCTTTTGCGCCAGCTCGCGCAACGCCTGGCCATCGGTGGTGCGCAAGGCATAGGGCACCGGCAGATCGGCGTCATGCAGCACGTCCAGCAGCTCGATGAAGAACGGCAAATCCTGAATCGGACCACGCTCGACGAGGGTCAGGACGAACTCGCCACGTTCCAGGCTGATGAAGTAATTGGTGTTTTCACTACCTGCGGCAATGCCTTGAAAGTCGAGCAAACGGCCGAGCCCGTACGGGGCAAGAAATGTTTCCAGCTCGGGCCGAGCCAGTGGGGTAAAAACGGACATATCAGGACTGCCAGCAAAATAAGTGAATTTAGGATGTTACCAGCTGAATATTTCCCACTGCGGGATCAGCATGTCCGGTTGGTCCGAACGGATGAAATTGGGACTTGTACCATCGGCGCGCACGAGAAAATAAGGTTTTCCATTCTTGGGCGTGATCTTCACCGCGTACAGGAAGCCGTTCTGGCGATACTCCTGGATGGTCTTGTCTCCGTCGGTGCGAATGGTAACGTCTGGAGCATCCGTCACTGAAGAATCTTGCGCTGAAACCGGAATCAGGGGGCAAAGTACCAACAGGCCGGCCAACAACAGTCGATTTGCTGCGCGCATGATAACCTTGTCCCTTTGTCGTCAATGGTCCTCGCATTCTAGCGCCGACCCCGCCGAAAAGGTTGATTCTGCACATGAGCCAAGCACCCCTCGTCCTGGTGGACGGTTCTTCTTACCTGTACCGCGCCTTTCACGCGCTGCCACCTCTCACCACGTCCAAGGGGTTGCCGACGGGGGCCGTCAAGGGCGTGCTGAACATGCTCAAGAGCCTGCGCCGGCAATACCCGAAAAGCCCGTTCGCAGTGGTGTTCGATGCCAAGGGCGGGACTTTCCGTGACGAGTTGTTCGCCGAGTACAAGGCCAATCGCCCGAGCATGCCGGATGACCTGCGCGTGCAGGTCGACCTGCTGCATGCCTGCGTCAAGGGCATGGGTTATCCGTTGCTGTGCGTGGAAGGCGTGGAAGCTGACGACGTGATCGGCACCCTGGCGCGCAGCAGCGCGGCGGCGGATCGTCCGGTCATCATCTCCACCGGCGACAAGGACATGGCGCAACTGGTCGACGGACACATCACGCTGGTCAACACCATGACCGGTAGCGTGATGGATGTGGAGGGCGTGAAAGAGAAGTTTGGCGTTGGCCCTGAACATATCATCGATTACCTGGCCCTGATGGGCGATAAGGTCGACAACATTCCTGGCGTTCCCGGCGTCGGTGAAAAAACCGCCGTAGGCCTGCTGGTCGGTGTGGGCGGTGGTTTGAAAGAGCTGTATGAAAACCTCGACCTGGTAGCGGGCATGTCGTTCCGCGGCGCCAAGACCATGGCACCCAAGCTCGAAGAGCACCGCGCCATGGCGTTCCTGTCCTATGAACTGGCGACCATCAAGATCGATGTGCCGCTGGACATCACCCTCGACGAGTTGCAGGTCGGCGAACCGGACCGGGAAAAGCTCGCCGAGCTGTACACCGAGCTGGAATTCAAGAGCTGGCTGGAAGACTTGCAGCGCGAAGCCAAGCGCGCAGGCCAGGAGATCGTCAAGGAAGAGGTCGTTTCCAGTGTCGTACTGGATTACAAAACGATCCTCGATCAAGCGGACTTTGACCTCTGGCTGGAAAAACTGCGCAACGCCAGACTGATCGCCTTCGACACTGAAACCACTGGTCTGAATGCCCAGCAGGCACAACTGGTAGGCCTGTCCTTTGCCGTAAAACCCGGTGAAGCCGTCTACATTCCGTTGACCCATTCCTATATGGGCGTGCCTGATCAACTGGATCGCGACACAGTATTGCGGGCACTCAAGCCGCTGCTGGAAGACCCGGCGATCCTCAAGGTCGGGCAAAACGCCAAGTTCGACATGAATATTCTGGCCAACTGTGCGATTGGCGGCGATCAGGACTGCGGCATTACGGTTCAGGGCGTGGCTTTCGACACCATGCTCGAATCCTACGTGCTGAACTCCGTGGCGACTGCACACGACATGGACAGCCTGGCGATGAAGTATCTCGGGCACCAGACCACCAGCTTTGAAGACATTGCCGGCAAGGGTAAAAAGCAGCTGACGTTCGACCAGATATCGCTGGAACAGGCCGGTCCTTACGCGGCGGAAGACGCCGACGTGACCTTGCGCCTGCATCAGACCCTGTCGGCAAAACTGGAAGCGGAGCCGGATCTGTATCGCGTACTGACCGAGATCGAAATGCCGCTGGTCCCGGTGCTGGCGAAGATCGAACGCGAAGGCGCGAAGGTCGATGCCAACCTGCTGGGCATTCAAAGTGTCGAGCTGGGCAACACCATGGTCGAGCTGGAGCGGCAGGCATTCACTCTGGCGGGCGAGGAGTTCAACCTGGGCTCTCCGACCCAGTTGGGAAAAATCCTTTACGAAAAGCTGCAACTACCGGTTCTGGGCAAGACCCCCACTGGCAAACCGTCCACCTCCGAAGACGTGCTGATCAAGCTGTCCGAGCTGGAGCAGGGCAGTGAATTGCCCACGTTGCTGTTGCAGTATCGCTCGATCAGCAAGCTGAAAAGCACCTACACCGACAACCTGCCGGGGCAGATCAACCCGCGGACCGGGCGCGTGCATACCTCCTATAACCAGGCAGGTGCAGCCACGGGTCGTTTTTCGTCCAGCGAGCCCAACCTGCAGAACATTCCAGTGCGTACCGCGGAAGGGCGCAGGATTCGTCAGGCGTTCATCGCCAGGCCGGGTTACAAACTGCTGGCCGCCGACTATTCGCAGATCGAATTGCGGATCATGGCGCATCTGGCCAACGACGAAGGGTTGCTGGATGCCTTCCGCAATGGCCTGGACGTGCACCGTGCAACGGCCGCAGAGGTTTTCGGCGTCGAGCTGAATGAGGTCACCAACGATCAGCGCCGCAGCGCCAAGGCCATCAATTTCGGGCTTATCTATGGCATGGGCGCATCGGGCCTGGCCCGGCAGATCGGTGTCGATGGCAAGCAGGCCAAGGCGTATATCGAACGCTACTTCGCCCGCTACCCGGGCGTGCGCGAATACATGGAGCGTACCCGCGAGAAAGCCAAGGAGCAGGGTTACGTCGAAACCTTCTTCGGTCGCCGCCTGTATCTGCCGGAAATAAACTCCGATAACGGCATGAAACGAGCCGGAGCCGAGCGCACGGCGATCAACGCGCCGATGCAGGGTACGGCAGCCGATATCATCAAGAAGGCCATGGTGGCGGTGAACGAGTGGCTGGAAAGCTCCGGCCTGGATGCCCGGGTCATTCTTCAGGTTCACGACGAACTGGTGCTGGAAGTCCGTGAAGATCTGGTCGAGCAGGTCAGCGAACAGATTCGCCCGCACATGAGCAGCGCTGCGCAACTGGCAGTACCGTTGCTGGTTGAAGTGGGCGTGGGCAACAACTGGGACGAAGCGCACTGATCGCCAGGGGCGAGCCTGTATTCAGGCTCGCTCGCGCACCAGCAGCATGAATCGCGAACATGAACTTTTCGGCCCGGCGGGAACTTAACCCGCCAACCGCCAGTCAGAGATCTCGATTGGTTGAAAAACCCGTCATGCTCCTAGTTGTGTTAAGTGTTGGCAGATATCCGGATCCCGCCCTAAGGGTCTGGACCTTGAACCCCGAACTTCCCCCCTCCCCATATGAAGTCCGGGGTTTTTTTTGCCTGCGATTTACTCCTCGGCAGGCGTTTTGTCTTCCAGTTCCATCCAGTCGGCCAGAACGGTATAGGCTTCTTCCAGGCCCATGCGCTTGGGTGCCGAGAACAGCTGGATGGTGACTGCTTCGCCCCAGCCCTTGCGAATTTCCGACTGGACCTTGAGCAGCGTGTTCTTGGCTGCGCCGTAGGTCAGCTTGTCGGCCTTGGTCAACAGGATATGCATCGGCATATGGCTGGCGATTGCCCAGTCCAGCATCAGAAGGTCGAAGTCGGTCATTGGATGACGGATATCCATCATCA
Source organism: Pseudomonas cichorii (assembly GCF_003700275.1). GTDB lineage: Bacteria > Pseudomonadota > Gammaproteobacteria > Pseudomonadales > Pseudomonadaceae > Aquipseudomonas > Aquipseudomonas cichorii_B. Next base: position 187,232 of record NZ_RBRE01000017.1, read on the forward strand.
GAATCAGACCTTTCAGGCTTTCACGGCTGCCCAGATAGGCTTCCAGGTGACGCTGCCAGTGTTGCTTGAGCGGAATCGGCACCTTGGCGTAGCCGTAACCGGGCAAGTCCACCAGACGGCGTTCGTCATCCAGCTGGAAGAAGTTCAACAGCTGAGTGCGCCCTGGAGTTTTCGAGGTGCGCGCCAGGCTGGCGTGGGTCAGCGTGTTGAGTGCGCTCGACTTGCCGGCGTTGGAGCGTCCGGCAAACGCGACTTCAAAGCCTTCGTCATCGGGGCACTGATCGACCTTGGCGGCGCTGAGCATGAAAGTGGCCTGTTGGCACAGACCGAGGATGGGGTTCTTGAGCTGCATGTGATTTCCGGTGAAGGCCCTGCCTGCAAGGGGTGCGGCAAGAGGTGTCGTTTCCGTTTGAGTGGCGCGAGTATATAATGCCGCAAATTTTGTGTGTGAATTCCCCCTGCATCAAGGGGAAGAACACTGAAGCGAGAACTAATATGCGCATTAGAACGCAGTCCGCTTTCAACCTGAAAGGTTTTTACTGCGCAACAGGGCTTTGGAGCCCCCTTTTGCCAGGATCGAAACAATGCCGCGCGTGGAATGTGCAAGGACCGCAGTAGTTAGCATTTGCGAACCGACATCCTGAGGATGAGCAAATCATCTGCTACCTAACTTTTCACCATTAGCCGATTTGGATTACCTGATGAACAAATTATTCGTGAGTCTGCTGTTGACGCTTGGCATCAGTGGGGCGACCCAGGCCGCCGAGGTTACAGGTGATGCCACCGCCGGTCAGGCCAAGACGGCCGTCTGCGGCGCCTGCCATGGACCGGATGGCAACAGCATGGCTCCCAACTTCCCGAAGCTGGCGGGCCAGGGAGAACCATATCTGCTCAAGCAATTGCACGAGATCAAGGACGGCAAGCGCGTCGTACTTGAAATGACCGGCCTGCTGACGCCGCTCAACGATCAGGATCTTGCGGACATCTCCGCCTATTACGCCAGCCAGAAAGGCAGTGTCGGAGCGGCCGATCCCAATCTGGTCGCCCGGGGCGAAGCCTTGTTCCGTGGCGGCAAGCTGGATCAGGGCATGCCGGCCTGCACCGGTTGCCACTCCCCTGACGGCACCGGCAACGCCTCTGCCGGCTTCCCGCATCTGGGTGGTCAGCATGCCGATTACATCAAGAAACAATTGACCGCATTCCGCGAAGGCGACCGCGTCACCGATGGCGACACCATGGTCATGCGCTCCATCGCCGCCAAGCTGAGCAACAAGGATATCGAGGCTCTGGCGCAATATATCCAGGGTCTTCACTGATCGTCGCCTGAGCGTCAGGGCACGCAATTGGGGTGCTGGACGTGACGCGCTTCATGGCATGTGCAAAAAGGGTGGCTGCGGCCGCCCTTTTTTTTGATCGCCAGCGTTACACTAAGAACTCAAGCCTTGATGGCCGGTCGAAAAACCGTCATTTGAAGGCGACTTAATCTGCCCAGGAGTAAAGCATGCGTAATCTGATCATCAGCGCCGCTCTGGTTGCCGCCAGCCTGTTCGGTATGTCCGCTCAGGCGGCCACACCCATCGAAGCTGGTAAGCAATATGTCCAGTTGAGCAGCGCCGTGCCTGTCTCCGAGCCAGGCAAGATCGAAGTAGTGGAATTGTTCTGGTATGGCTGCCCGCATTGCTATGCGTTCGAGCCGACCATCAACCCGTGGATTGAAAAACTGCCTGCCGACGTGCACTTCGTGCGGATTCCGGCCATGTTCGGCGGCCCATGGGATGCACACGGCCAGCTGTTCATCACCCTCGACACCATGGGTGTAGAGCACAAGGTCCACGCGGCTGTATTCGAGGCCATCCAGAAAGGCGGCAAGCGTCTGACCGACCCGAACGACATGGCTGATTTCGTAGCCACCCAGGGCATCGATAAAGCCAAGTTCCTGGAAACGTTCAACTCCTTCGCCGTGAAGGGCAAGATCGCTCAGTACAAGGAACTGGCCAAGAAGTACGAAGTAACAGGTGTTCCAACCATGGTCGTCAACGGCAAATACCGTTTTGACCTGGGTTCGTCAGGTGGTCCGGAAGCCACCCTGCAGGTTGCCGACCAGCTGATCGCCAAAGAGCGAGCGGCTGCCAAAGCCGGCCAGTAAGCGCCGTCTGCCATGCGCCGCTGGGGCAAGGGCACGGAGCGAGTCGTTGGCCTGCATGATCCGCAGGTCAACGAGCATCATCTGCTGCAAAGCGGATTGCCTGCCGATGGCCGGCTGCGATTGCTCAGCTTCAATATCCAGGTCGGTATCAGCACCGAGCGCTACCGGCATTACCTGACCCGCGGCTGGCAGCATCTGCTACCGCACGTTGGGCGAGCCGGTAACCTGAAGAAGATTGGCGACCTGCTCAACGATTTCGACCTGGTGGCATTACAGGAAGCCGATGGCGGCAGCCTGCGCTCCGGCTTCGTCAACCAGGTCGAACATCTGGCCCATCTGGGCTCTTTCCCCTACTGGTATCAGCAGCTCAATCGCAACCTCGGGCGTCTGGGCCAGCACAGCAACGGCGTGCTCAGCCGTCTGCGCCCCGGAAAGATAGAAGACCATCCATTGCCCGGACCTGCCGGACGCGGTGCCATTCTGGTCCGTTTCGGTGAAGGCGAAGACGCACTGGTAGTGGTCATGATGCACCTGGCCCTGGGTGCACGTACCCGGGTACGGCAACTGGCCTATATCCGCGAGCTGATTGGCGGTTACCGTCATCAGGTGCTGATGGGCGACATGAATACCCATGCCATCGACTTGCTGGAGCATTCGCCCCTGCGTGACCTCGGGCTTCTGGCTCCGCAGGTCGAGGCAACCTTTCCCAGCTGGCGGCCGCAGCGCTGCCTTGATCATATTCTGCTCAGCCCGACGCTGACGCTGGAACGTGTTCAGGTACTGGCCCAACCCATTTCCGATCACCTGCCCGTTGCTGTAGAGATTCGCCTGCCAGCGTCATTGTGTGGCGACTCGCTACCCGTGCTCTCTGGTGGACCCCTTGAATGAGCGAAGAAGCCGAGCGCTGGAAAGAGAAGTATCTCAAGGGTATCGAGCAACAGGACCTGCTCGCTGAGCGCTGGAACGCACGACTCGACTTGCTGCGCCGCGGTCTTGTACGCAGCAGTCTGGCGGCGGAGGGTACGGATCGGTCGGTCGACGAATGCATGAAGGAAATGCGCGAAATCGTGCGCAAGGACGACATGGATGCGGGGCTGGCAGCCCTGATACCGCGCCTTGAAAAGGCCGTGCTGGATTCAGAACAACGTCGCGAAGTCAGGGTCGGGCAGATCAGCAGCGCCCTGAATGCGCTGGTTCACCAACTGCAGGCCCTGCCGCTGCCTCGGGAGGTGCGCAAACCCCTCAAGCGCTTTGCCAAGGACCTCGACGACCGCGCCTCCCAGGCTCGCGAATTACCGTTGCTGCTCAGTGAATTGAGCGGCTTGCAGGGTAAGGCGCTGACCTTGCTGGAAAAACACGATGAGGGCCCGCGTCCCGGTATTCTGCAGCGTCTGTTTGGTACTCGCGAAGAGACGAGCGATGCGCCGCATTCTCCCGAAGGCGCCCAGCCAGCACATCCGGTAGCAGTGCCTGTTTCGGTAGAGTCAGAGCCGGACAGCGATGACGAGAAACCTGAAGCCCATTCCGCGCCTGTGGCGACACCTGCGCCAGCGCCAACCCAGGCGACACCTGCACCTGCACCTGCACCTGCACCTGCACCTGCACCTGCACCTGCGGCAAAAGTGGAAGTTAAAACACCGGAAGTCGAGAAGACCGTAGAAACGTCTACTCCCGCCGCCGTACCGGAACCCGTCGCTGAAGCGCCGCAGCCGATGGAAGCGACAACCGTCGCACCATCATCCGTCGCACCAGCGCCACCCGCACCGGTTTCGACTGTACCGCAGGACCTGGTTACACCTACGCCCTCGGTTCCTTTCGAGCATGTGCCTGTTGCGCAGGCGCTCGTCGAGAGCGCCGAAGACGATGAGTCGGTGGAGGATGAGACACCTGAGGAAGAAGGCGCCAGCGAAGGCGATGCCGGCTATTCCCTGCCATCCTCCCCGGAGCCCAGCTACAGCTCGGTGGCGACCCACATCGAAGAAACCCTGTTGGGGCTGCTCAAGGACCTGACCCTGTCGGAGCATCATCGCCCGCAGGTCGAGGACATGCAGCTGCGCCTGAAGCACGGGCTCAACTGGTATGAACTGCTGCCGATCCTCGATGATCTGGCGGTTCTGATGCTGGCGATCAATAACGGTGGTCAGCAAGAGTTCGGGAGTTACCTCAAGCAACTCAACGAACGCCTGGAATCGTTCCAGAGCCATCTGCAGGCGGCCAGTGAAGACCATGCGGAGAATCAGTCCACCGCCCGCGACCTGAACGAGCAGTTGCGCGAACAGGTCGGCGGCCTGCAGAGCAGCGTACAGGACGCATCCGACCTGACCAGCCTCAAGCAGGTACTGGACAACAGGCTGGAAGGCCTGCTCAGCACGATGGATCGCTACCAGCGCAAACGTGACGACCGCGAGCAGGAAGTCGCCTCGCGCCTGCAAGGCCTGGCCGCCCGCGTCGCCAGTATGGAACAGGAAGCCCTGGGCTTCAGGATCCACCTTGAAGAACAGCGGCAAAAAGCGCTGATCGACCCGCTGACCAGCCTGCCCAACCGCGCCGCCTGGGGCGAACGCCTGGAACTGGAAATGGCGCAGTGGCAACAGGACAGGAACAGCCTGCTGGTCTGCATTCTGGACCTGGATCACTTCAAACGAATCAACGATAACTATGGCCACCTTGCCGGTGACAAAGTGCTGAAGATCGTTGCCAGCGTACTGAACAAGCGCTTGCGCTCCGGTGACTTTCTGGCGCGCTTCGGCGGCGAGGAGTTTGTCATGCTCCTGCCCGGTACCCAGGTCTCGACAGCCTTGAAGCTGCTGGATGAACTGCGGGCGGCAGTCGAACTCTGCCCGTTCCACTTCAAGGGCGAGCGGGTGACGATCACGGTTTCCATGGGAGTGACTGCCCTGCGCACTGGCGAACGCAGCGATGTGGCGCTCAAGCGTGCCGATCAGGCGTTGTATCGCGCCAAGGAAAATGGCCGCAACCGGGTCGAACAGGGCTGACTGAAACATCTGGAATCCATCAATGCTTCACGGATGAAGCAATTCAGGCGCATTTTGTTATGATGTTGCATTTGCTGCCGACGTATCCTGATTGCCCATGAAGCTGTTCTTTCCTGCACTCCTCCTTCTTGCCCTGACTGCCTGCTCCAGCGGCCCAAGGCTCGATACCAGCCACCCTTCGGTCAATCATGACGGTCGGGTCCAGTACGTGATCATGCATTACACCTCCGCGTCGCTCGAGCGCTCCCTGGAGTTGTTGACCCATGGCGAGGTCAGCAGCCATTACCTGATCGGCGACGACAACCCGGCAACCATCTACAAACTGGTCGATGAAGGCGCGCGCGCCTGGCATGCCGGGGAAAGTGAGTGGGAAGGACGCACCTGGCTCAACTCCAGCTCGATCGGCATCGAGATCGTCAATCCCGGCTACACGGACTCCCCGACAGGCCGCCTGTGGTATCCGTATACCGAAAGCCAGATCCAGTCGATCACCGTGCTGCTCAAGGACATCATCAAGCGCAACAACATCGACCCGCGGCACATCATTGGCCACAGCGATATCGCCCCGTTGCGCAAGCTCGATCCGGGGCCGCTGTTTCCCTGGAAACGACTGGCGCAGGAAGGCATCGGCATCTGGCCTGACGAACGGCTGGTTGCCCAGCATCAGGCAGCCATGATGAATAACCTGCCTGCCATCAGTTGGTTCCAGCAGCAATTGGCACGCCTGGGTTACACCACGCCGCAGACCGGCGAGCTGGACACCGCTACACGCCACGTTCTGGCGGCATTCCAGATGCATTACCGCCCAGCACGCTTCGACGGAGAACCCGACATCCAGAGCGCGGCCATCCTCCAGGTGCTGAACGGGACCCGCTGAGTCCGGCCTCCGGACTCCGTTCTTTACCAAGCTATTTGCGCGCTTGTTGCTATACCTGATGGATATTCACTCGGATATCCACTGATGCTCATCGCGCAAACGCGCCTTCGCATTAACCTTTCCCACCCTTGGCTGCTGGCGTTGCTGGCGGCTTTGTTGAGCGCGGCTGTGTTTTTATGCGCCAGCTTCGGGCTGGCGATGCATCAGGCACGACAGAACGAAAGCCTGCAGATGAACGCCCAGGGCGAGCGCTTCCTGGTAAGGCTGGAACAGCTTTTCGGCCAGTTGCGTGCGGGACTGGATCAACTGGAGCATCAGCCACTGCGGCGCTGCAGCCCGGAAATGGTCGGACGCTTGCGCGAAGTCATCTCCAGTAATCGTTTCATTTACGAAGCCGCGTACGTCGGGGATGCACGCACCTGTTCCAGTTGGCCACGTCCGAAGGTTCTTGGCGAGCCACGGGCACCGGACATTCGCGGCCCAACCTACGACTATTGGCTCAACACCTCGGCCCAGCCGGACGACAACCTGGCGGCACTGGTGCTGGGCCGTGGAGACTTCCGGGTTTCTACCTCACGGGGTCATCTGACCGATGTAGTCGATCTTCCGGTGGGCGGCAGCCTGCTGGTGATACTCGATAACGGCAGCCGGGCGATACCCGTGCTCGGACCTGCGCAGGACTGGCCCCCCGCCGGCGACTGGCAACCGCACAGCAATACCACGCTGATCACCACGCCCAACCAGTTGATCTACCGCATGCCGACGCAAAGCCCGGAATATCAACTGGTGCTGATAACACCGCGTACCGACCTGCAGGAAAAGATCACCGGATCCTGGTGGTTGCTGGTGCCGGCCAGCCTGCTGATGTCCTTGTGCATCGCGGCGCTGGTCCTGCAATTGATGCAACAACGCAAATCCCTGGGTGCCGAGCTATCGGGAGCATTGCGGCGCGGAGAACTGAAGGTTCTCTATCAACCCATCTTCAATCTGGAAACCCGCCTGTGCGTCGGTGCTGAAGCCCTGGTGCGCTGGCGCAGGCCGGACGGCACGCTGACCAGCCCGAACCTGTTCATCCCACTGGCTGAAAATACCGGGCAGATCCGGCAGATCACCGACTTCGTCTTGCAACAGTCCCTGGAAAAGCTCGGCCCGCTGCTGCGCGCCAATCCGCACCTGTACATTTCCGTGAACCTGGCTGCCTGCGATGTCATCGCCCCGCGCATCGGTCGGGTCACGGCCCGGCTGCTGGCACAGCACAAGGTTGCTGCACGCCAGATCGCCTTTGAAGTGACCGAACGCGGCCTGATCGATGTGGTGGTGGCCCGCAATCACCTGCAACTGCTGCGCGATCGCGGCCATCAGGTCCTGATCGACGATTTTGGCACGGGATATTGCAGCCTGGCTTACCTGCAGACCTTGCCGGTGGACTGCCTGAAAATAGACAAGGCCTTCATCGACGCCCTCGGACACGACGCCGCCAGCAGCGGCGTAGCCCCGCACATCATCCGCATGGCTCATGCGCTGCAATTGCGCGTGATCGCCGAAGGCATCGAATTCGAGTCCCAGGCGTTACTGCTCAAGAGCGAAGGGGTGGTCTACGGCCAGGGCTGGCTGTTCGCCCGCCCGTTGACCGCGACCAAGTTCTACGAACTGGTAACCGGCGGCCGCCGGGGCACGGGACGACGCAAGGATGATGTGGCGTAGGGTCTGCGACTATTTTTCAGTATCAGACAAATTGTTGCACTTCCTCAGACCTAGCGAATCCCTCTCCAAATCCTGCGCATGAGCTGGCTGGTACAATGCTGGTTTTTTTTACTTGCCTGGCTGTTTCGCAATGCAATGGAATGACCTGACCATCAATGGCAAAGCCTACAGCTTGGCGCATCTACACCCTTTTGAGCGGGTCTACGAGATTGCTGGAGAGCAGGTTACTGTCCTTTTTGAGTTCGGATTCCATTGTTTCACGGACGACAAAGGCAACGGTAAACAGCTTCATTTCAAAAGAGAGCATCGCTATTTTTCTGCCGAGCGTTATCACTACAGCTGTCAACTGCGGGAATACATTGATCGTCGTTTTTTTGAAGGGCTTGCAGTACCACATAACAGCAAGAAAGGCGGACAGCGCTATTTCTGCCTCGACCTGCATGATTACGCCATATTCTTTTCAATCAGCAAGCCACAGGGCACGGTCAACCGATTGAAACTGCATGTTATCTCTGCATACGAGGTCGACCAGTGGGGCCGGCACTCATTACCCAAAGGCAAGCCATTCAACGTTCGGTTCATTCTGGAGAAGCGGAACAGGGGAGAGTCGGTATAAAGCAAAAAGCCCCGATACTTTCGTATCGGGGCTTTTTGTGAATCTCAATATCGGCTTGTTCTTTCAGCTTTCGCCTATCCCGCTCACTGGCTAGGAGGGCTCACACCCCGAAATCAACACCCCTTCAGAAGAAGGTTCCGGTCTGTGTCGACGAACAGAAGCTTAGCAAACCATCAAGTACCATTCAACGATTGGTTGGGTACCTTAATGGCCTTTATGGAATGCATGATCTAAAGAGGCAACGCCATATAAAACTGCGTTCCCTGTCCTGGCCGTGAATAGACGCCCATGCGCCCGCCGTGCAGTTGCACGATTTCCTTGCATAGCGCCAGCCCCAGGCCGGCTCCGCCTTTCTTGCGGCCTACCTGCACGAAGGGTTCAAAGATTCGCCCTTGTTGCCCATAGGGAATCCCTTCGCCATTGTCTTCGATGCTGATGATTGCCCGCTCGCCATGACGCCGTGCCTGCAAGCGGATCAGGCCGTTTTCGGGGGTATGGCGCAGGGCGTTATCCAGCAGGTTGTCGAGCACTCGCTCCAGTTGCGCCTGATCGGCGTGCAGGCGTGGTACGGGCTGCTGGATATCCAGCATCAAGACGATATTGCGCTCCCGGGCCTGCTCCTCGAAGCGGCCTTTGGCTTCTTCGAGCAGTTGTTCGATGGTGCAGGGGGCCAGTTTGAGTTTTTGCAGGCCGTTCTGATAACGCGAGAAATTCAGCAGGTCGTTGATCAGTTGCATCAGGCGCTGCATTTCTTCGGTAATGGTGTTGAGCAGGTCGGCTTCACGGGACTCTGCCGCGAAGTGCAGACGCTCCTGCAACAGACCGAACGCCATATGAATACCGGTGACCGGCGTACGCAATTCATGTGAAGCACGCAGGACGAACTCGCTGCGTACCCGCTCGAAAGCCCGTTGCTCGGTTACATCGCGCAGCACCATCACCGCGCCGAGAATGTGGCCCTTGGTGTGGCTGACGGGCGTGAGGCTGTAAGTCAGCAGGCGGGACTCGCCTTCGATCTCGATGCTCAGGTCTTCCGGAGCGTGCTCCAGGGTTCCGCCACGCAGGATCAGGAATAACTGATCGTCCAGCTCGGGATGCTCCAGCGCTTCACCAAGCCCACGGCCAAGACGACTCTCGTCCCAGCCGAGCTGACGCTGGGCAACAGGGTTCAAATGCTCCAGGCGACCTTGCCGGTCAATCATCAGCAGGCCGTCGTCGATACTGTCGAGCACCGCTTGCAGGCGTTGCTGGCCGGCCAGCAAC
>NZ_RBRE01000063.1 GCF_003700275.1 Pseudomonas cichorii
CATGAGCGCAGCGCTGCGCTGGCAAGCCACCGATGACCTGAGCTTTACCCTCGCCCATGAACGTGGCGACAGCGAACCGATGAATTATTTCGGCACGCCGCTGATCGATGGCAAGTATCGGGACAGCCTGCGTGACAAGAACTACAACCTGCGCAACGCCGTACAACGCTACAACGATGAATGGACCCGCCTGAACACTGACTGGACCCTCAACGACTCCGTCAGCGCCAGTAACCAGCTGTACTACATCAAGAGCCGTCGTCACTGGCGCAACGCCGAAGCCTATAACTGGAGCAGCGCACAGGGTCAGTTGCTGCGTGGCGACTACCTGGAAATCAAGCACGATCAGGAGCAGATCGGCGACCGCCAGAGTTTCACCTTCAACCATTCGCTGTTCGGCCTCGACAGCCGCACGGTGCTTGGCGCCGAGTACAACCGGATTCGCTTCGACGTTACCAATAACTCGCCCTACAACGACGTGGGCGGTGACTTCATCGATCCGTGGAATCCGCTACGCGGTGACTTCCAGAGCCAGTCGCCGCTGCAGCCGCTGAGCGAAAGCACCACCCGCACATTTGCGCTGTTCGCCGAGAACCGCCTGCAACTGTCCGAACGCTGGTCGCTGGTGACCGGTATTCGCCGCGACCAGAACCACATCGACCGCAACGACATGCGTAGCGACAACCGTAATGACCGCAGCCTTACCGGTGGCAACTGGCGTGCCGGACTGGTGTTTGCCGTAACCGATCAACTGTCCCTGTATGGCCAGTATTCGACCAGCGAAGATGGCGTCAGCAACCTCATCAGCATGACACCGGCCCAGCAGCAGATGGACCTGACCGAAGCGAAGCAGACCGAGTTCGGCCTCAAGCAGCAGTTCTGGGATGGCCGTGGCGAATGGACCCTGGCGGCTTATCATATCGTCAAGAAAAAGCTCCTGACCCTCGACCCGGTAACGCGCGTGACCCAGCAGGTTGGCCAGCAGTCATCCGACGGTCTGGAAGCCTCGCTGGAGCTGGCCCTTGCCCAGGGCTGGCATGTGTCCGCCAACGCTGCCGTGGTGCGCGCCGAGTATGACGACTTCGACGAAAGCGTTGCCGGGCAAGTCGTATCCCGAGCGGGTAACCGCCCCACCGACGTGCCGAGCCGAACCGCCAACCTGTGGCTGAGCAAGGCGCTGAGCGAGGACCTGGATGCCGGCATGGGCCTGCGTTATGTGGATGAGCGTTATGCCAACACCGCCAATACCACCTCAATACCAGGCTACACGGTGCTGGACGCCAATCTGGGCTGGACGGTACAACGCGATGTGCGTCTGGGCCTGCAACTGAACAACCTGCTGGATCGCCGCTATGCTGCGGCGCAATACAACAATGGTCAGCAATGGCTGATGGGCGAGCCCCGCTCGTTCTTCGTCACGGCTGACTACAGCTTCTGATCCGACTGGCGACAGGTTCACTGCCTGTCGCCAGCATGCCTGGAAAACGAGCATGTCCAGATTTCACATCAACCGCCTGAACTGGGCTCCACGGCATTGCCAGGGCCAGCCGTGGCAGCTTGAAGGTATCGACCTGCACATCGAGGAAGGCGAATTCGTCGGGCTGATAGGTCCCAATGGCAGCGGCAAGACCAGCCTGCTGCGCTGCGCCTACCGTTTCAACCAGCCGGACAGCGGCTCGCTGCACCTCGACGGGCAGGATATCTGGCAACAGACACCCCGCTGGAGCGCGCAGCACATTGCGGTGATGCTTCAGGAGTTCCCTCAGGAATCCGGCCTGACCGTGCAGGACGTGGTGGCCATGGGGCGCACGCCGCATCAGGGCTGGTTCGACAGCGAAAGTGCCGAGGACCAGGCACTGATCAACGAAATCCTGAGTCAGGCAGGCTTGCAAGGACTCAGCGAGCATTCATTCGCCTCCTTGTCCGGCGGTGAGAAACAACGGGTATTGCTGGCCCGTGCGCTGGTACAAAAGCCGGGCCTGTTGATTCTCGATGAGCCGACCAACCATCTCGATCCGCGCTACCAACTGGAACTGCTGCGCTATTTGCGGCAACTGAAACTCAGTACCCTGGCCAGCTTTCATGACCTCAATCTGGCGGCGGCTTTCTGTGATCGCCTGTATGTCATCGAGCATGGCCAGATCGTTGCCAGCGGCACGCCGGCTCAGGTCCTGACCGAGCAACGCCTGCTGCAGGTGTTCGGCGTCCACGCGCTGGTGGATACCCACCCACTGGCTCCACATCCACGCATTACCTGGATCAGCCCATCATGACCCGAATTCTGGCCTGCCTGATGCTGCTTGCCGCCCTGCCCGTGGCCGCGACTGCGGGCGACTTTCCATTGACCGTGCAGAGTTGCGGACGCGAGGTCACGTTCGATCACCCACCACAACGGGCGGTCAGCCACGACATCAACCTGACCGGCATGCTGCTGGCCCTTGGTTTGCGCCAGCATATGGTCGGCTACACCGGCATTACGGGCTGGAAAACCCTCGACCCGGCACTGCGCGAAGCACTGGACGGCCTGCCGGAACTGGCAGAGCGTTATCCGTCGCTGGAAAACCTGCTGGACGCCAACGCCGATTTCTTTTTTGCCGGCTGGAGCTATGGCATGCGCGTCGGCGGCCCGGTCACTCCGCAAACCCTGCAACCGTTCGGCATTCCCGTGTACGAACTGAGCGAATCGTGCTCACGGATCATGGTCCAGCGCGAAGCCAGCCTGGATGACCTGTATCGCGACCTGCATAACCTGGGACAGATCTTCGCCGTCCCGGACCGGGCCAAGGCCTTGATCGAGCGCCTGCAACAACAGGTAGCGCAAGTCACGGCCAGACTGGCCCAGGTCCGCCAGCGTCCGCGAGTGTTCGTGTATGACAGTGGCGAAGACCGCCCCGCCACATCCGGCAAACTGGGCATGCCGCAGGCGCTGATCGAGGCCGCAGCCGGTAACAACGTCATGGACGATATCGCCGCCAGCTGGACTCAGGTCAACTGGGAGAGCGTAGTAGAGCGTAACCCGCAGGTGATCGTGATCGTCGATTACGGCCCCACGTCCTGGCAGCACAAACGCGACTTTCTCTTGCATAACGCGGCCTTGAGCAGCATCGATGCCATTCGCCAGCAGCGTTTCGTGGTGCTGCCCTATGTTGCCGTTACACCTTCGGTCGACAACGCCAAAGCCATCGAAAAGCTGGCTGCTGCGCTACATCCCGAACTGTTCGACGAGGCCAGGCCGTGACACCCATACGTAGCGTGGCTCAGTATCGCTGGCTGATCCTTGCCCTTCTCGCGCTATTGATATTGTCGTGCCTGATGGCCCTGGGCTTTGGTCCGGCACGGGTGCCGCTGGGTACAGTGCTGGGTATTGTCCTGCACGAGAGCGGGTTCGACAGCGCAATGGACTGGAGTCGTGGCCAGGCGCAAATCATCTGGCTGATCCGCGCTCCCCGAGTGTTGCTCGGCGCCCTGGTGGGCGCCGGCCTGGCGCTGGTCGGCACCGCCCTGCAAGCGGTTACCCGCAATCCTCTGGCTGACCCGCATCTGCTGGGCGTCAGTTCCGGCGCAGCGCTTGGCGCGGTCGCCGCGGTGCTTTATCTGGGCGAGTTTGTCGGAGCATTCAGCCTGCCACTGGCCGCCTTCATCGGCGCACTGGGCAGCATGCTGCTGGTACTGGCCGTTGCCAGCCGACACGGACGCCTGGAAAGTGAGCGCCTGTTGCTGGCTGGAGTCGCGGTATCTTTCGTGCTGATGGCGCTGGTCAATCTGCTGCTCTACACCGGCGACCAGCACGCCGCCAATTCGGTGATGTTCTGGATGCTTGGCGGCCTGGGGCTGGCGCGCTGGGAACTGCTGTGGCTGCCGGGCATTTGCGTAGTGACCGGGTTCATCGTCCTGCTGAGCCTGAGCCGCGCACTGAATGCCTTGATGAGTGGCGAACAGACCGCCGTGAGCCTTGGGTTCAATACCCGGCATGTACGCTGGCAGGTATTCGTCAGCACTTCATTACTGACCGGCGTTCTCGTCTCGCTTTCCGGTGCTATCGGCTTCGTCGGCCTGATGCTGCCACATATGGCGCGTCGACTGGTCGGTGCCGAGCATCGCAGGCTATTACCGGTCAGCGCCCTGCTTGGGGCACTGTTCATGATCTGGGTGGACGTTGCAGCCCGCTCGCTGATTGCGCCGCAGGACTTACCCATCGGCATCGCCACGGCAGCGATTGGCGGGGTGTTTTTCATACTGCTGCTGCGCAAGCGACAGTGAACCTAGCGGTAATTCTGGATTCGCTTCCTGGCAGACTGTGTGAAACTACAGCGCTCGGCCATACTGCGCTGCCGTTTGCGTATACAGTCATGACACAAGACCCAGTAATGGAGATCGACACAGATGGCACATTCACTTCAGTATCAGGTGTCAGACTCCATTCGTGGCATCGAAACCGAAGTCGGCAGGCTGCTTGATCTGGCAGGCATGCTCAAGGAAACGGGCAATGATCCGCTGGCAGCAAAGATCAGTCTCCAGGCGCACAAGCTGCTGGAAGTGGCGGTGGCGCTGAGGATGGCTTTGGCAGATTGAGTACTGCCGCCAGCTAATACTTTCGTATACACATCCCTCTCTGTCTCTAAAGCCTTGTGCCGCAACCACGCACACAAGAGCGCCTTCCCCTCAATAATTTCCCATCGTGGCCAGGGATGTAGTGGTCAACTTTTTC
>NZ_RBRE01000095.1 GCF_003700275.1 Pseudomonas cichorii
ATCAACAGGTCATTACTTTCCCGAGAAATGATCACATCATTGCTGTTCAGGCCAACCAGCCTGACGACATCGACCTTGTTCACAGTCGGGTCGTAAGCCGAGACGGTATCCTGGCCCGAGCCCTTGCCGAACAGGTAAGTGTCGTCACCGTATCCGCCGTCGAGACGGTCATTACCTGCACCGCCATCGAGGATGTCATTACCCGCGCCACCGTTGAGGGTGTCATTGCCCGAACCGCCTTGCAGCAGATCGTTGCCCTCTTCGCCATTCAAGGTATCGGCTCCGGCACCACCCGACAGACTGTCGTTGCCCGCTGCGCCACTGAGAGTGTCGTCACCGGCACCGCCATCGATCAGGTCGTCGCTGGCATAGCCCCACAGAGACTGATCGGCATCACTACCCTGCAATACCTGAGACTTGATCGCATCCTGATCCCAGACGCTGCCGTCAGCGAACTGGATCTGGTTGATCTGGTAGCCATAGGTCGCATCGTAAGTAAAATGACTGCTCACCCGGAAGCTGTCCGTGGTGCCGATCACCTTGATCAACAGGTCATTACTTTCACGAGAGATGGTCACATCACTGCTGTTCAGGCCGACCAGTTTGACGGTATCGATCTTGTTCACAGTCGGGTCGTAAGCCGAGACGGTATCCTGGCCCGAGCCCTTGCCGAACAGGTACGTATCGTCACCGTATCCGCCGTCAAGACGGTCATTACCTGCACCGCCATCGAGGATGTCATTGCCCGCGCCACCGTTGAGGGTGTCATTGCCCGAACCGCCTTGCAGCAGATCGTTGCCCTCTTCGCCATTCAAGGTATCGGCTCCGGCACCACCCGACAGACTGTCGTTGCCCGCTGCGCCACTGAGAGTGTCGTCACCGGCACCGCCATCGATCAGGTCGTCGCTGGCGTAGCCCCACAGAGACTGATC
>NZ_RBRE01000029.1 GCF_003700275.1 Pseudomonas cichorii
AAAAGTTGACCACTACAAGCGGAGCGCGCAGGCGTGCGGGATGTAAGCCCTAAGGGGCGAGACGCGGCTTGCCGTGGCTCGATTCACGACAGCCCTTCCGCCAGGGCGGCACGCCGCAAACATTCCCTGCGTCAGGGAAATTAAGGAGGCCGAATGTCCTACGATGAACTCCGCGAGCTTGAGAAAGTTAGGCGAAGAGCACTTTGGGCGCTCGCCAGCCTCCATCCCGGTAGTCCGGACGCATCAGAACCCATTGCCATCCTGGATCACCTCGACGTACAAGAGCAGAGCAGCCCACCCTCAACCGGCACACCAATCGGTCTCAAAGAAGTGCGTCACTCTGTCCAAGCCCAGCACCATCACTCAGGCATCGACATCGTCCTGGAACACGACATACCCCAACCATGGAGGGAACGCTTCCTCCAAGCTAGTATCGGGTCAACCAGACTTGCTGATGGGCCATACGCCACCGACTGGGAGAAGTTTCTAGACGAGTGGGAGCGTGAGATGCAGCACCTGCACAATCACCGAGTAGCGCAGGCAGCTCGCTGCTAAATCGACTGGTTCGGCGTAGCGGAATCGCAACCTTCTAACAGGAGCAGCAGGATGGAACGGCCTTCGTTCTTTATCGATTTCGAGGCATCAGGCATAGCACCGGATAGCTATCCTATAGAAGTTGCTGTCGTATCGAGTGAGGCCTCCTACAGCTCGCTGATCATGCCGGCACGTTACTGGACGTACTGGTCGTTCGATGCGCAAGACATGCATGGTCTCAGTCAGGATCAATTGCGTGAGCAAGGTGATACCCCAGGTGCTGTGGCGAGACAAATGAATCAGCTGTTTTCAGGGCAGGTGCTTTGCAGCGATTCACCTCAAGACGTGTTTTGGTTCGACGTCCTTTATGAGGCAGCAGATCTGAGACCTACCTTCGAGTTGAAGCCTTTGGAGGTATTTTTGGGCCGCGAGGCGGCTAGTGACATTTATCGCCTAATGCCAACAACTAGGCACCACCGAGCTTTGAATGACGCAACTGCTTTGATGTACGCCTGTCGTGCTTTTTTCGAAGCTTGAACTATCAAAGGCGTGGATACCTCTGCTTCAACAAAGCAATGGGCCCATTGAGCTTTGGATCTGGCTCAGCCTGAGTGTCCGCTCGAACCGAAGGCAGGTGTTCACGCGGCTAAATAGCACGGTAAGCGTAGCGCGCAGGCGAGTGGGATGGAAGCCCGAAGCGCCGAGGCCGGCGCTTGCGCCAAGGCTCGGTTTACGACAGCCCCTCCCCGAAGGGCCACGCACCAAACGCCAGGCCGTATGAACTGGAGACGAAGAACATTCTGCGAGGATGTGCCGATGGGAATGAAGAGCGATGACGACACAGTGTACTGCGACGTTCAAATGCCCTTAGCTCAGGGTAAGGAGCTGCTGCATTTGTTGAGCACACTCCGGAAGTCAAATACCCATCCGACTCTGAACAGGGTCTTTGAGCAAATGCAGTACGAGCTCAGCACGTCGATTGATATAGTCAAAAATCCGCCGACTTGGGGCCTTTGGCGCGAATGATTCCCTCATCACGGTGTTTCTAGCCAATAGCAAAGCCGCTATATGACGTCGAGGGTTGGATTTCGAAAAATTTATTTCTGGCGTCTATGGTCGGCATGGATGTGCGCAGGAATAGCGTCACTTTTTGGCCATCTACCAGGAGGTTAAAATAGGGTTCGCTCGACCTTACCCTAACCCGGATTTGTGCTCTGTTAGCACCATTGGAAAATTTGCTGAACGTTTTGATATAGAACGAGCCGTTAAATAAGTTAACCGATGCAGTTCCAAAAAAAATGGTATTGCTCCAGTTTACTGAGTTGACATCCTCCCCAGCGTGACTCAACGGAACGAATGCATCAAAGTAATTGAGCGGCTCATTTTCTATATAGAGCTGATGCTCGACTCGTTCGTTCATGCTCAAAATTCTCCAAGCATCGACAACTTCCTGTAGCGTGCCTGGGTGGATTGCTGGAGAGCTCTGAACTTGTTGAGCAAGCGCAAGCATTTGTGCTCGCGTAGGCATGGCCTTTTTTTTCGTAGTAGGAACTGCGCCTAAGTGGCTTGGGATTATCGTGGGTGCTACTGCCATTGCAACTTTTTTTTGCTCTCCCTGTACATTGGAGTTCTCAATGGATTCCTTTTCATTCTTACATCCCGTGACATGCCTGTTTGGTGCCCTAAAAAATTTGTTGTTCCTTTGCGCTGGGACGACCTTTTCCAAGCAGTTCTGCTCAGGACAAAAATAATAGAATGTGGAGTTGTCTTTTGCGTACTCTGCCGACACGTTGGCGCCCACCTCCCAGCACACTGCGGTGGTCATTAATTCAGAGCTCATATTTCATATTCCCTCATTAGTCCGAGAACTCATCCTATCCACAGTGATGGCCCATGACTATCTGTGGTTTTCATCTTGTCCTGAGACCAGTGGCGACGGCGGTGGGGCCTGATCGCGAATGACGACAGGCTACCTATGGTAACCGTCCGGCCAAGTCA
>NZ_RBRE01000009.1 GCF_003700275.1 Pseudomonas cichorii
GGTCATTAGACCAGCTCATGGATTGGCATCTGGAAATGTATTCTGGCGATGCGGGCCCAAGGTTTATGCCTGTTTAGAACAATCCGCTTGTGCATTCGTGAAATAAAAAAAGCCAGAGTTAAAACACACATCATGATTAGGGAGAACCACATTCCTTAACATATCGTGCGACCTTATCACCATGACGAGCAGATTTTATTTCAGAGGCCTTTTCATAATCAGCTGCCTGCACCATTGCTTGAGTAAAAATTGACGTTACCAGGGTTATTGCACCTACATGATTTTTCATGCCAACCCCTAAAGCACACCTAATATTACTTTATTACTAACCACAAAAAACCAAAACCTGCGTATAAAAATGTCTTCATCATATGATCACAACTCCTGAGCTATGGGGTATTTGCAATACAACCTCAAGAAAGGATTTCAGCAAGAGCCGCTCACTTGATACGCTCAGATACTCGAACTGGAACCTTAGCACCTTTACCATCAGCACTCATGGCTTCAACATACTGCTTATAGTATTCGACAGCTTCAGAGGTTCTCTTCAGACTCCACAGAGAATCAGCAATATTCAGCATCAACACTGCTCGTTTGCCAACGGCTTCAATACCTCGGTATATCTTTAGCGCAGAAGTATCATCGCCAGCTTGTGCCAGATAAAAGCCCAAATCATTTAACGCCTGTAAATTTTTGGCGGGCGGATAGCAACCCATATAAGAGCCAACCCCCATAAAAATATGCTCTCTTATTGCTAACGCCCTGTCTTTGACATCCTCTATCGCAGAGGTCGATTTGAGTAGGTCTTTCGGCGTTATAGCTTCAAGCTTGGGCGTTACAATCTCTCCAGCATCTGTCGCCCAACTACTATCCTTCCAGCTTCCAGAGCATACTTCGGCAGGTCGTGAGAGAAGTACACAGCCGCTCTCCATGGAAATCATATCGCAATAGCTTTTCTCGGTAGTCGTTACTTTCTGCCCATCACTTAGCTCACCGAATACTGTTCGTTGAATAAGAGCATAATTTTTATCAGGAGAAAGGGACGTCGAGTTTTTTCCGAAACCTGTCGAGGCACTTGCCATATCATATAAAGTAACGTTCAGATTGTTTTTTATAAATACAGCCTGTTTCCAGGTACCGGAACTGTTATCCCACGAAGAAAAATTCAAGGTAGCCCCGCCTATTCCACTTAATCTAGAGTCTTCTGCATAGCAAACTGCCCCCAAATAAAAAACACAGCAAGCCTTGATGGTTGAAGTTAACCATCGCAAAGGATAGTTCATTTAAAGCACCCCTCCTAAACACCCGAGTGTCGATAAGCCTTTAATTTTTGACACTGATAGTACTATCCGGCATCCACCCAACAGTTTTCACTTTACCCATGTAAGAAACCTTATAGTACAAACCATCCCCGTTACGTTGATAATCACTCAACATCACTTTATCGCCCTGCACCAGATATGCTTTTCTTTTAGTAAATACTGACTCAATGGTCTTATCAAAAAAATTGGCTTTTGCTACTGATACTGTTGCTTCAACTGGTACTGTCGTCCCCTCCCTAACAATCTCGGGATCAGCACACGAAGTCTCACTACAGACTTCTCGCCGTTCAAGCTGTTCTGAGAACTGCCCTCTTTTTTCACACAGATAATAATCTTTCTTCACACCAGAGTAACAGAGCACATCATTATGTGCCGTAGGCCCATCGCTATAAGCACTCAAAATCTTGTCGTTGTTAAACTCTGGATTAGTGACCAATTTCACACCAGATTCTTTAAATTTATCCGTAGCCCTGTCAAACACAAACAATGAGAAGCTTTCACTCACAGAACTTTTGGCATATTTAAGTGCAACAACACACGGTCCTGACTGTTGAGCGAAGCCAAAGTAAGCAGGTAGATCTCCCTCTTGCTCATCCATATTCAAGCTGTAGGTTTCACCAGAATTCTTTATGACAACAACTTTTCCATCTTCAAGCTGTAGCGTGCTTTTGGCCCCCACACACTCACCACCAATTTTTTGTACCGCTTGCTGTTTTATAGTTACGCGCTCAAAGCCAGCACAAGCCTGTGATGAAATGGCCATTAGCAATATCGCACTTACTATAAAATACTTCACTCCATTACCTCTTTATCTACAACATGATATTTCGGATCAACTTCCGAAAGACACACCATCGATTTCAACCAATACTTGATCTATGCAAAGCAGGGCAATAGACTGCTTCCATTCAACCAACGACGATATTGCCTTATCTATTTCGCCACATACGTAGGCTCTCCTTGAGCCGTAGGGGCGCTGATCGGTACTCCGGACTCGGCTCCCTGAGTCAGGGGTGCCGGGGGCTGACGAAGGGTGAGGCCGCTTCCTGCGACGACTGCTCGCACTTGGCTTTCTGATTGACTATTAAAACAGCTTTATGAAAGCCATCCCCCCCCATCACTTCCGGCTAACGTCAGCTCGGAGAGCAATGACCACAGCATAACCGGATCCCCCCCTCACTTATGGACAGAATCAAAGCATTCTTCACATAAAGCCCTAGTTCAAGGCTCGTCGTTCAAATGCTCTCTGAGGAATTAGTTTTTCTTTTCCTGCCGCCTGCATAGTTTCAATATAATTCTTATAATAGAGTTTTGACTTTTCTTTGTCCGACACCCAAAGCACATCTGCAATATTTAGTTTAAGGACTACTCGATCAGGGGAAACTGCCTCCACATCTTTCAATAATGAATACGCCAAGTCACTTTCACCAGACTCGCTCAAAGCAAAGCCGAAATCATTATAAATAGGGGCAGTAATCTTACTAATAGGCGAGTTCGCTTTCATATGACCAATCTGCTCTGGACTTAAATAATAGCTGATCGCGTCGTAATCTTTATCTTTTAAACGCTTTAAAACTATACGATGCGCTAACGCTAAGGAATCTATTTTCTTACCGGCTTCCAACTCAAGTATTTTATCCTTAGCCAATTTACGTTCAGTGTACCAAGCATAACTACGCGCGCCTTCCTCTAAGCTTCCCTCATAACCGGAGAGACTTTGAGATAGCATTAGGTTTTTAGAAATAGTATTTAGACTATTTACCGGATATACAAAAGTTTTATATTGAGTACCACTGAGAGCAATTCCAGGGTGCTGAACGGACCAAGCACATGTGAATAGAAAATAACTATATTCTCCTTTAACCACATAAGCATCTGTGAGAACCGCATTTCCACCCTCTGGCTCACATGTATCAGGAAGCTCATAGTTCTTCTCATTCCCCCCCACTAGCCTGCCTTTCAATACAGGACCATACTGAGTATCTACGGTTACAAACTCAGCTTTTTCCATGCCATTGAAAACAGAATCTAACTCATACGTTTTAGTTTCTGCAACGACAGCCATTGACCACATAGTCAATAACGCCAAAAAAAACTTACTCATCAATTAAACCCCATGGAAACCATAGTGCGTATCTCATTAAAAATAGCGACTCGCTCAGCTAAGCCTATTGTACCACCGTTAACTTTCTTTTAAATATCTGCAACATGCAGAGAAATATTACCTACCGTTCTGGTAGCATATGAATCCGAGATAAAATCATTCATTTTATTCATATCCCACCAAACAAAAGCGGACCCCACACCATACTTTATATCATTAACTATCAAATCTGGATCCATAACAAAATCTTTAGGATCACTAGGGTCTCTTAAATCTGTCTCTTATAC
>NZ_RBRE01000046.1 GCF_003700275.1 Pseudomonas cichorii
GTTCCTGTACCGGTCCCGATGTTGCCTGAAGAGTCCCGCACTGCCGATCCTGGCAGGGTAATGGCGTTGCTGGAATCGGAAATATTGCCATTCGCCGTCAGGGTGGCGGTCCAGGTAATGTTGTTGGTAGTCGTAAGGTTGGTCAGGGTGCCATTGGGAACCGTGATCTCGGAGATATCCAGACCGAAGACCGCCTCACTGAACGTGAAGGTCACCGTGGAGTTGCTGCCCGAGCCAAGGCTCGGGTTGGCAATCACGATGCTGGAAACCGTAGGCGCTGTGGTATCTGCGACAAAGCTGCTGTTGAGGCTCCCGCCGTCATTGAAGATAGCGTTGACAGCAGTTGGCGATACACCGGTAGCACCACCGTTGAGCGCCAGGCCGCCTGCACCACTGGCACCCACGTTACCGCTCATGAGCGCAGCATTGGCAGCAGTGATCAAGACCGAGCCCTTGCTCCAGATGCCACCCACGCCCTGACCGCCTTCACCACCACCGGCAGCATTACCGCCGCCGCCGCCACC
>NZ_RBRE01000065.1 GCF_003700275.1 Pseudomonas cichorii
GTCATTAGACCAGCTCACACACATGCCGGAAATTTTTCGCATACGGTTGATGTTTGAATGGGGAGGTGGTGCATTGTGGTGCGGAAATGAGGCCGCTTTGGCACGATTTTCGGTGGGCCCAATTGAAGAGAAATTGCCACTGAGCTCTACCACTCTTGAGCGTCTGGATGAAATGACATGCTTGCACGACAGAGCATTGAACTGGGATTATCCCCCAGATCCGGGCACTTGGAGCGCGGCCGAATATATTGAATTTGATGATGCCGCTGAGACTCTGCTTGCGGTCATACAAGAAGAGTTAGGAATCGGGTTTGAAGTTGTCTACGAGAGGGTATCTGATTGAGCTGGTCTAATGACC
>NZ_RBRE01000007.1 GCF_003700275.1 Pseudomonas cichorii
AAAAAGTTGACCACTACAGGTGACCCATTTCGGCATATTGCCTGGCAAACTCTTCACCAAAACCGCTGGATGCGCCGGTAATCAGAACCCAGCCTTTTATCGTATTCATTGAAGGATCTCTCTATAAGTCAGGACAGATCACTGCGCCAACCTGGTATGCGCCTGAGATCTTGAATTAATAAAAGGCAGTGCTCATTCAGGCTATAAAGCCTGATAGAGGTAATCGTTGGAGCTTTCGTGTGCCAATGGCACTTGCGCTTCAATCAACTGTTGGCGCAGGAACGGGTTATCCGTACGAACTTTCCAGCTCACGTCAAAATCCGCAGTGTTTATATCCCTGGTCTGGATCGCCGCAAGCAGTGCTTCGCGCTGGGGAAAGTACACGGCGAATCCATCGCCCTTCCAGCTTGCAACGCTCATTCCCAGTGAGGCGCAGATGGCTACCTTGGCTGCAGCGTCCTGTTGATCCGCACGCCTTGATTGGTTGATCAACTCTCTCAAGGGCGGGTTTGCCACGCCATCGGTGCACAGGATCTCGCCACTTTCCCATGACTCCGGCGGGCATAACTTGTTTTGAGCACTCAAGCCAATGAACGGATTTATCTCCATCGGGTAAATGCGGCACACCAATGGCCGCTCTTCATAAATGCCGCACAAGTTATCGGCTCGCAGGCTGGGACATTGCTTTAAAGCGTTGCCGGCAAAGACGGCAATGACATGAATGTCTTTCTTGCCAGTACTTACCTTGGCCGCCCGGCTCGCATTATGAAGATACTCCGGTGTTGCTTCGGACTCTGAGGATTGGCTGAAGGCTTCAAGTATCACGGCAACGTCATCGCCGCGTGCAAGCCATTGTTCAGCTTCATTCATGGTCAACGGTACAAGTCTGTCTTTACAGCAGATGCCACAAGCCACGCATGTATAGCGCACTGCGTTGTTATTCATAGTATGTCCAGGCTAATCCGTACTGCCTCCGTGACCGGCCTCGGTAACGAGGCGTTGAATCGTTGCCCTTGCATCGCCGTCCAGCTCCGGCTCGACGGCGATGCAATGACAGCCAACTGTCAGTTCAGCGTGGCCAGATCCTCTGCAGCGAAACCGCGCAGTTCCTGAGTCTGGCCGGTGCGAACCTTGCTGGCCCACTCAGCGTCCGAAATCAATACGCGGCCAACGGCGATCAGGTCGAACTCTTCGCGCTCCATCCGGCCATGCAGGCTGTCCAGTGCCGCTGCGCCGGAACCTGCGCCACCGAAGGCGTTGAAGAAGTCCGAATCCAGCCCGACCGAGCCAACGCTGATCGTCGCGGCGCCAGTCAGCTTCTTGGCCCAACCGGCAAAGTTCAGGCCTTCGGCTCCGTCGATTTCCGGGAACTCTGGCTCCCAGAAACGACGCTGCGAGCAGTGCAGGATGTCCACGCCGGCCTCTACCAGCGGAGCCAGCCAATCGGTCATTTCCTGAGGCGAAGTGGCCAGCCGTGCGCCGTACTCCTGCTGCTTCCACTGGCTCACGCGCAGGATCAGCGGGAAGTCAGGACCAATAGCGGTGCGGATGGAACGGACAATTTCAGCCGCGAAACGCGAGCGCTCGCGAATCGTCGCACCACCGAAGGCGTCTGTGCGTGTATTGGTCCCGGGCCAGAAGAACTGGTCGATCAGGTAGCCATGCGCGCCATGCAACTCAAGGGTGTCGAACCCCAGGCGCTTCGCTTCCACTGCGGCACGGGTAAATGCAGCAACGGTGTCGGCGATATCTTCCTGTGTCATCGCAACGCCGTGCGGATCTGCCGGACCAACCAGGCCGGAAGGGCTTTCAGCGGGGGCATCGGGCTCCCAACCTTGTGCGCCCTGCATTGGACGAATCGCACCAGTGTGCCAAATCTGCGGACCTATACGACCGCCAGCGGCATGAACTTCCTTGGCGACTTCAGCCCAACCGGCCAGCGCGGCGTCCCCGTGGAACAGGGGAATGCCTGGCATGTTGCGCGAGGCTGGGCGGTCGACCACGGTGCCCTCGGTCAGGATCAGGCCAACGCCACCTGCTGCACGGCGACGGTAATACTGCGCCTGAGCCGAACCGGGAATCCCGCCTTCAGCCATGCCGCGGGTCATCGGAGCCATTACGATGCGGTTGGGGAGCTTCAGGCCTTTCAGGGTGAACGGCGTAAACAGGATGTCGTCCGACATGGATTTTCCTTTTTGATGTTTGCCGCCATTACGGCGTGGAAGAGGACGAGCCAGAGTGCTCGCATCCGCTTTTTCGATCTGTGGATTTGCGACAATAATGGTGATCACAATCTAAGCTGTCAATCACTTTGATTACGAGCATAATCAAAAATTGATTTTCTCGCACAGGCTGCTTGATGGGGGAAATTCGGGGGAGGGATTGCCGACCAAGGTGGCATGACGCACGCCGACCAGAAATGGAGCGTCGTGCGTCACAGCCTATTTTCAGGGTTTGGCCTCAGGCAGGGCATCGACCGCAACTACACCGATGTCCGGAAAGGAAGTGACAGACTTGCGTTTGCCTGCACGCAACTGTACCCACAATAGAGCAGCGGCAAGAGAAGCGGCCACAGTCAGTGTCAGCCACAATGCGATCAGCAGACTGAAGGAAACTCCATTGTTCAATTCGCGAAAGATACCCAACGCAAAAGCGATGTACCAAGACATGGCAGAAAGCGCACCGGAAATCAGAAAGACCGCAATACGTCCACGCGAAACGCCATCCAGTATCGGTTGACTCATATCGCGCAGAACAACCGGCAATACGAACACATGAATCAGCATGCCATTAAGCGTCAGGGCTGTAACGATACATACCTTTGCCCAGAGTTTGGGGTTCGCAAGTTTTTCCGGCGACTCCATACCATAGAGCGCAAGAAATCCCAGGCCAGAGAGCCACAGAAGACCAAGACCTATGGCGACCACGGTACTGATAAAAGTGAAAGTGCTCTTTATTTCAACGGGCAGGCTGCCTTTGCGCATCCAGCGAAGGATCCAGTAATCCAGCATGGTCGCGCCGCCCAGGCCGAAGCACAAGCCGAGCAGGTGCAAGCCGATCAGAAGCGTCAGGACCCGCACATGCGGGAGCGGATCGGGTAAATCAATCTTGAGTTCACGAGGATCTGCCAGCGCAGGTTCGCAGAATGTTATTGCCAACGTCATGGCCATTAAAGCCATGACGGAACCAAACGGGCTAGCAGTTCTTTTATGCATTGTTTCACCTCGGCCTAACGGACCTTTTCCATGAGAAAGTCACATCCTGGCCGTAGCATAAAGAACGCTAATTGAAATGATTAATTAAAAATTCGCATGATAGAGTTCAAAAAATAAAACTTGTTTTTTATTACCTACCGATTGGTAATAGGAGATTTTTTATTTTTCATGAACACATACAGACATCCGAAATACTTTTTTACAAAAGCATTAATTTTTTTGGCTTTTCACCCATACTTACCTTTATGTAAGTACTTTAAATCTTCTGAAAACAAATTAACAGCTTCATTTATCACGCAAGGCAGAGTGAATTCATTTATATGAAGGATGACTGACAACCCGTTCAATTATTAGCAGTCGGGAGTCGCGCGAGACTGAAACTTTAATGCGACTCCCAAGGCAAGAACGCGGAAAACTACCGTTTATCTTCCAGTCGTCGCCGGATGGCTCCTCCCAGGGACGTCAGGCGGTATTTCTGGTTACGGCTGGTTGGCTTGTCGGGCACTGTCATGGCTATTGCGCCATATTCCAGAGCCGGTACCAGGTACTGCTTACGGAAGTGCTCGGCATCGCTCAGCTTCAGTTGGCGCTGAAGCTCCATACGGCTCACATCTCCGCTTAGCGCCAGGACCAGCCTTTCGACTTCCGGGGTGACTTCC
>NZ_RBRE01000081.1 GCF_003700275.1 Pseudomonas cichorii
GTCATTAGACCAGCTCAATGAAATAGCCAAAGAACTCCGAGCGCGAGAAAGCAATTGGCTACGACGTAACTTCGATCGGTTAAAAGTTGCATGGCTACGCTACAGCTACGGTTACATCTGGAAAGAACTCATGAAAGTTACTCGACTCCAATAACCCCATAACAACACTCTCAAACAGCCCAATAGTGCTTCTGAGATAGGGATTCAAACCTCTTCTAGGTTCACCTTCGATCCACTTAGGCCGCTTTCGGCCAGAAGCGGACGTAATGGCGTTTGTGTAGTATCTGCCTCTCTTCCCACCTATATGAGGTGGCCGATGTCTAGCCGACACCCCCCATCCCCTACAAGAGCTGCCCTAGACCTGCAAAACGCACGTTCGCTTTTGGGAAAGCGGCTGAGCGTGCTGCTGCACGATCAGTACTATTTCAACGACGAGAAAGATCTGGGAGACGTAGGTTCTCTAGAGTGGCGTTTTGGCGAGCGAGAAGTTTTATCCATGTATCTCTTGAGTGATGGCGATAGAGTAGGCGCGGACTTGTTGCCTTCTGATACGCCGGTTTCCTTCGAGATAGAGCCGAACGTGACCTGCTCCTGGAATAGGGAAAACCTACTTGCAGGTCTATCAGCAACCCACCTCGAGAACACAAAAATTTGCGCAGTTGAGGGAATTCTTGACTCTTTTAACGGGCAAGAGCCTTGGCTGGCCGGATTCAGAGTTACGTTCGAGACCGGTGACTCATTGATCTACCTTAACCAGGGCGACGACGCCGTCGTATTGATTAATGCGCTACCGCCAGTAAGTGTAGGCCTCGAAACT
This sequence comes from Pseudomonas cichorii, assembly GCF_003700275.1. Classification (GTDB taxonomy): domain Bacteria; phylum Pseudomonadota; class Gammaproteobacteria; order Pseudomonadales; family Pseudomonadaceae; genus Aquipseudomonas; species Aquipseudomonas cichorii_B. The sequence goes on from NZ_RBRE01000081.1 coordinate 818, forward strand.
CGCTTCGTTACCTCAATTTAATGACAGCTATGGGGCGATTACGACAGGCAGCTGAGCTGGTCTAATGAC
>NZ_RBRE01000061.1 GCF_003700275.1 Pseudomonas cichorii
AGCAGGTTTGCCCGCGAAGGGCCGCAAAGCGGCCTAACGGTATCTGGTGCACATCTTCACTTCCTGAACCCGCGCTCACTCCCCCAATGAACCCGCGCAAAAAATACTATGGCCACTGCCGGCACCAACGCCGAGTAGCCAGGTTTCAGTGCGGTCTTGAAGTTGGTCGCCCAGCGGCCTTTCATCTGCTTGCCTAGCAATCCGGGTAACGCCGACAGCATGTTCCAGCTTGCCAGTTGCGTGATGTTGAGCGTCCCGTCGGTGACTGTCAGCGTTTGGGAGGTTTCCACCTCTGGAGCAGCGGCTGAAGCTTTGACGTAGGAAGGCAGGGTCAAGCGCTCAGCCAATGCGTCGACATGGCTGAAATAGGTGTCCGCAGGCATGGCCTTCGCTGCGGCAATAGGTGAACTGCTGAAGGCATGGCCCTCCGGGAACGCGTTGTCGAACACTTGGCGAACCAACAGCGCCTCTAACTCCACGACGGCGCCGCAACGTTGCCGGTCATTGCCCAGGTCGAAGTGCTCCACTAGCATGTCCAGCAGCGCGGCGTAGGCAATGCCCCGGCCTCGCACGAAATTCACCATGCAGTGGCCGCCCAGGTGCTGCATTTCGCGGATGAAGGAGTGCAGCGGTTGTTGCTCGTCGATGCTGGTCCAACTGCTGGTTTTCAGGTGCTTGATGCCTTGGGCCAGTACCTCTTGCGGGACGCCCTGGAGCAGGCCATACAGCAGGACGTCGTTGAGCACCGGGTCTTGCAACTGGGGCTGGCCGAGTTGTTGGCCGTTGAAGCCGGCAAACTGCGTGCGCATGAGCACGTCATGCAGTTTCGGCCAGTAATCCAGGTGGCCGAACTTGGTCATTTCAACGTTATCGAAGGGCTTAACTTCATGCCGCCCCAGGCACTTTTCATCGGCATTGAGCAGCAACACACCGTCCGACTTGGAGTAGGCGTTAATTACACGTTCTGCGGTGTCGTTCAACGCCTGCGCTTCGTCCGCCGACACTTCCACAGCTGCAGCCATCAACAGCACGTCATTGATGACCAGGTCGCACGCATCGCGGTTTTGGGCCAGTTTGCGCAGCGCGCTGATCACCACTCGGCCGCCCAAAGAGTGGCCGACAAGGTTTACGTGGGTGACATAGGGGTAGTGCTCCAGCAGGTAGTCCCCCAGCTCATCGAGCAGGACTTCGCCAACGAGATTCGCGTATTTGCGGGACATCGCGAAATGCACGGCCCTGTCCCCGGCAAACGCCGCCAGCGTTGCTGCGGGGTGCAGGCGCGAGGCGCCGAAGATGACATTGCGCGAAAGCTTGCCGATTGAACCGAAATGGCTGGATTCCCAGAACGTCAGCAGGTTGATATCGGTATTCAGGGCCTGCGGAATCTGGCTGACCAGCAGTGCCCGGTCGGTGACGTTGTGGCCTGCGGAGTAACCGTGGATAAACACGTTGGCGGTGGTGGTAGTGCTGTTGAAGGATTGGGTAGTGAAACTGAAGTGCTGGGGTTTCAAGGGCGAGAGCTCCGTGCGAGGGCGCGATCCACAGGGGCTTAGCATGTCAGGCTGGGTGGCAAACTGCCAGCATATCCTCTCTACATTGCAGCGGGAATTGTCCAGCTCAGTGGATACAGAAATAGCTTTTGTGCTGTTTTTCTGTGCAATTCGCAGCTTTAGAGTGGTGCTTCGATATATCTCTCAACGCAGATTGGACTTTCAAACATAAGTAATAAATTGTCAGGAAAAGTGGCCCTGGTTACGGATCTGGATAATTTGAAATAACCGCATATTCATATGAACTTTCTATATTTTTAGCAGTTAGGTTTTACCTGTGGAATACCGATTGGAATGCTAATTTTGTAATTCGGTGCAGTGAAAGCAATGGTGCGCAGAGGTTCATCTCCAAATATTAAACGGATTTGTGAGCGGCGCTCGACCTCCACACCCATAAACTTGCTTTCTAGGTTAGCGATGCTCACCAGCATGATCTTCTTGCTAAGGCTGGCGGCGAAGGCATTTGTCGCCAGTATCCTGGCGATACCTGGTGGGCCATGAAGTTCAGGATCGTGCCCTGCCAGTTGGGCCCACTGCGGCAAAGCCTCACTCGAAGTAGACTGTCTGATAATGCTCGATGTTGGCGACCGCTTCTTCCAGTTGTTGCAATAGAGCGCACGACATCTCGACGTCACGTTTCATGGTGAGGCGTGGCGTCGCGCAGCGAAACTCTACCTTGAGCTGGTACGGCTTGGCTGGAGAGCGGCTCGGCCACCCCTTCCAGGGAGTGCAGGCGGGTTTTGCTGCGCAGGGGGGCATTCGACGATATCGGTAAAGCATTTTCTGGGTTAGCCACGGTGTGTAAAGAAGAGCTGTTTACTGGCTCGATGTGCATCACACCTTTAGTATTGAATTGATGCGTGTAATGGGTGCGGAAGAACCGCTCCATCTCCACCAGGTAGTAATGGCGCTGGAGGTAATCGACGACCTCTGAGTTGGCATCTGGTTTGGCCAACGACAGGTCCTTCTTCGCCCAGCCCAGTGCCGTAAGGCCATCTGAGTCAATGGCTGTGACCTCTGCGCCAGCGCTCAGGAGTGCCTTCACCAGCGTGAGATGGCCCGCGCGGCTACGTACATGAGCGCCGCGCGCGGCGTACATCAGTGCAGTCCTACCTTTGGCATCGGTGAAATCCACCGTTGGTTGCAGGCGGGAAACTACGGCACCGTGGGGGTGCTTGCCGCGGATATCGGCCAAATAGATCAGGGGCGTCTGGTGCCGCTCGTTGAGTACGTCGTCTGGTACGAAACGCAGCAGCGCTTCGCAGGCCTCTAGATCGCCCGCTGCCGCCGCGAGATGCAAAGGCGTATTACCGTTCTCGTATGCTTCCGCGTCGCTCAAGATGTAGCGCTGCTCTCGCAGATACTCGCCCAGATCCTCCTTGTCGCCAGACTCGCACGCCGTTTTGAATGCTCGGGTGTTGAGTTGCTGTGCGCTGTAGTGTTTCGGCGCTCTCTGCCCGAAGTAGCCGTCCTGGTCGATGGAGAGCGAGGAGGGATCGTGTGCTGCGGGGCTCTGATCTCGGTCCTGCCAATGGTGCAGGTCATTCCAGGTCCAGGCTTTGCCGTCCTGCCAGTGACAAATCGGACGCCAATCATCGTTGGCCTCGATGATGACATGGCCCTTGACTCTCAGCGGCGTCCCGATCCATTGGCTGAGATGATTAGCCAGTTGGCGCAAGAATCCATTTGGGAGTTTACTGCTGCCTGCAAGGTGAAGCTCGGGGCTGCTGCCCACGCCTGTATCCCAGTTATCTTTCATCCAGAGAGTTGCGGGGCGTTGCTGCGGTGTTTTGTATGCCCACAGCTCGGCGAACTCCCCGATAAATTTGGAGAAATTGGCTTGAGTCTCGGGGGAAATGGCCCGCAGGTCGACGGCCAGGTAAGCCACGGCCGCTTTTGGTGTCCGTACGATCGTGCTGTAAGGCTGACTCATGATGGTGACTTATCCCTGTCTTGATTGCCGCGGCGACGTCAGGGCCAGCGCTGCGGTTGGCTGGCGTGAAGGTAGAGATTGAGGAGCTCTAGGGGCGTGTGAATGATTCGCACCTTGTTGGGTGTCGACGGGTGAACGATAACCTTTAGTGGCGAAGTGATGTTGGGTTATTTTGTTGGGGAGAATGGATCGTTAATGCGGTGGCGGTGGGCTGGTTTGATGAGGTGGTGGGCTCGTATATGATCGAGTTCGGATATTGCTAGGGCCATGCGGGCTCAGGGCGAAGCGTATCGAGCTTTTTCAAGACCTCGGTTGCGCCTGTTTGACGCTCAAAAAACTGGAGTACGCCTGTGAGTGATGTGCAAGGAAAGCTGTTCAAAGTCTGGTTGACCGATACCGGAAAATCACCGAATACCGCCAGTAGCTACCGTTCTGGCCTCAATACCATCAGCAACCACTTGGGGCGCCAAGTGCTTCTGATCACCGATGTGGATGAGCTGACCACGCTCTACCGGCAATATGGCCCAGGCGGTGAATTTGCGCAGATTGGTGCGAGCAACAGCAACAACGTGCAGAACGGGTTAAAGCAGTGGCTTGAATACCAGCGACAGATCGCGCGAGGTGCGATTGAGGGCTATGCCGATCAGCGTGTGATTCAGCTTCTGGACAAAGGTACCGCTGAGGAACAGGCGTGGGTCTGGATGCTGCTCAAGTACTTCCGTGAACACTACTCTCAGGCCGATCACTGGACAGTGAATATTACCCCAGCGGATATTCGAATTGGTGTGCGTGAGCAAAACAGTTTGAAAGGGAAGCCCGCATTCACCCTTTACTGGTACGGAGGTGAAATTTGCTGTTCAGTTCGCGGGGTCGCAGATCATCGGGCGCTGATGGACGCGCAAGAAGAAGGCTGGGAAATCAGCGCGCAACGCTGTCCCACTCACGCCGATGTAGAGGCTTGGATGAGCACCGTTGACAAGGTACTTGAGAACCGGCAATTACCATTGAAGGGGAGTGGGTTGGTACCTAGTGACTATGGCCAGGCTGAGCCAGAAGGTCCGGAGGCCGTTATCGACTTGTCGGCAACCAAGCCCCCGCTGAATCAAATATTGTTCGGCCCACCCGGTACCGGCAAAACATACGCCACCATCAACCAGGCATTGGCAATTCTTGCGCCCGAGTTCCTAGCGCAGAACACCGGCAATTCTCCTGAAACTCGCCAGCGGTTGAAAGCCGAGTTCGAGCGCTTGGCTTCTGCGGGGCGCGTGCGCTTCGTGACCTTCCATCAGAGCTTCAGCTATGAAGACTTCGTCGAGGGCATCCGCGCGGATTCAGACAGTGAAACGGGGCAGTTGCGTTACCCAGTGGAGGCGGGGGTATTCAAGCGCATCTGCGACGACGCCAAGACGCAGCCTGTTGCAGACTTAGGGGTTCGCCCCAACGCTGCCATCTGGAAAATTTCCATCGACGGCTCTGGCATGTCACCCAGCAAAAACTATTGTCTGACGCATGGCGAGGCCCGAATTGGATGGGGCGATAGCGGGGACTTAAGCGAAGACTATAAAGCCAATGACTATTACCAGGGCCTAGGCTCCGGTGATAAAGGCACACTCAATTACTTTGCTGAGCAAATGGCAGTGGGGGACGTTCTGCTGTGTATCCAATCGGCCGAGAAGGTCGGCGCCATTGGAGTAGTGACCAGCGAGTACCGCTATGAAGCTACGGTGCCCGATGGGGTGAAACCTGATTATCAGCATGTGCGCTCAGTGCGTTGGCTTTATCGGGACATTAACCTGTCCATTCTCCCCATCAACGATGGCTGTCAGTTCACGTTGAAAACCGTCTACGCGATGAACCGCTTCACCTGGGCAGACTTGCTGACCTATCTGCAGCACGAAGGTGTTAAGGCTGTCGAACCCTCAGTATCCACCTCGCCAGCGGACACGCCCTATGTGCTCATTATCGATGAGATCAACCGGGGCAACGTGTCGCGTATCTTCGGCGAGCTGATCACCCTCATCGAGCCTTCCAAGCGCGATGGTGCGGATGAAGTGCTCAGCCTGCAACTACCCTATTCAAAGAAGTCGTTTACCGTGCCGCAGAATGTGCACATCATCGGCACCATGAATACCGCAGACCGTTCGCTGGCCGGGCTCGACATCGCGTTGCGCCGGCGTTTTGTGTTCAGAGAGATGTTGCCAGAGCCACATTTGCTGGATGGTACTACGGTAGAGGGGGTGAGCATTGGCCAGTTGCTGAGGGTGATGAATCAGCGTATCGAAGTGTTGCTCGATCGTGAGCACTGCCTGGGGCACGCCTACTTTATGCCGTTGTTGAACGGCGGCACGCTGGCGCAGTTGGAGCTTATTTTCCGCAACCAGGTACTGCCGCTGTTGCAGGAGTACTTCTTTGAAGATTGGCAACGCATCCAATGGGTATTGAACGACCACCGTAAAGACGATCTCGATCGTTTCGTGCAGCGTGAGTCCCAGAACTTGCTGGCGCTATTTGGCGATAAGGTACCTGCGCAGGACCAAGTGTGGCGTATCAACCCACAGGCATTCAGCCGGCCGACGGCTTACGCCGGCGTGATCAGTGCCCATGCCAGAACTCAGGATGCCAACAACCCACAGGAGCAAACGGTGTGAACACGGACGTTATCGTTCGGGAGTACGCCAGGCTTACCACGGCGCCGGTGCCGCCGGGCAACCTGGATTGCGCGCACATCTCGGAAACGGCGTTCGACTGGCTGTGCGACCTCAGCGCGAGCTTCAACCGCGCTGGCGCGACCCTGCTGCAGGTCGAGGGCCGGCAGTCGCTTAAATGGGACAGCTATGTGGGCGTTATCGAAACCCCCTGCGGCACACGGCTTGAAATACTGCCCAAGCATTTCGAACAAGGTGACTGCGTGCTCAAGAGCCGCACGCTGTTACGAAAGTTGATTCAAACGGCGCTTTTTCTAAAGCCGCGGCAGGTATCAGTTACGGCGCTGGAGTTGTTCGATGCCCCGCTCACTGAATGGGTGATGGGGCAGTATCTGAATGAGCTGGATGCCTTGGTGAAGCGCGGTATTCGTTTCGACTACTCGCGCGTCGAGGAGGAGCGGCCTTTTTTGCGTGGCCAACTCGATGTCGTGGCGCAACTGCGCCAGCCCCCGGGCCGGCAGCACCAGTTTCAAGTGCGTCATGACATCTACCTGCCGGACCGTGCGGAAAACCGGTTGCTGAAACTCGCGTTGGAACAGGTCGCCAAGGTAACCCAACTGCCTGCCAACTGGCGTCTCGCCAACGAGCTGCGCGCCTTGTTAGCAGAGATACCTGCCAGCCAGCACGTCGCACAGGATTTCCGCCTGTGGAGCCGCGATCGCCTGATGGCACATTACGGCGCAATCAGGCCCTGGTGCGAACTGGTCTTGAACCAGCAGATGCCGGTTGCGGTGCAGGGCACTTGGCAAGGGGTAAGCTTGCTTTTCCCGATGGAGCGGTTATTCGAGAACTATGTGAAGCAGTCGCTTGGCAAACAGTTAAGGCCGGGTGTTGAGCTGACAGCGCAGACCTCGCAAGCGGACCTCTGCCGCCATGGCGACAGAGGAATATTCCGGTTGAAGCCGGACTTGCTCATGGATACTTCCGAGCAACGCTGGGTGTTGGACACTAAGTGGAAACGCATTGACCAACGCAACGCTGAGCAAAACTACAACCTGAGCCAGAGTGATTTTTACCAATTGTTCGCTTACGGCCATAAATACCGTAACGGCGGACGTGTACCGAGACTGGTGCTGATTTACCCATACTGGGCTGGTTTGCAGCGGGCGTTGCCAGTGTTTGATTACGGGGAGGGGCTGAAGTTGTGGGCGCTGCCGTTTGATTTGGAAGGGGAGTGCTTGCTGGATGCTGAGGTAGCTGGTGTGCCGTTGGAGGGGGAAACGCTCGGCACGGTCAGGGCATAGCGTTGCTTGCTGCGGTTGTGGCGTGCTGCATTGCATTCACATTGACCTGCTTTTTGTCAGCATTTCGCTCATCGAACTGCTGGCGGCTCCGTTGGTGCATATTCCAGACAATGAGGAGTGCCGAATAGACCGGTATGTCTGCCCTGGTGATCGGGATCTACCTGAACTGTTCTGTCGTGCCAGCTACTTGTGCGAGACAGCTACGAAGTCTTACGGAGGCCGCCAGCGAGGGTTCGATTCCAGCAGGGGATAACGTCGGCGCTGGCTCGTGCTCTACAGTAATTCTCTCCTTTTCGCAGTGTGCCTCTTGCTTGGATATGTTATGTAATTTAGGCGGGGTACCTCATCAAGTGCCGACCGCTTGCATCCATCAAAGGTGCGGGGGCGCACCTTTGGAGGCTGCACATCGCACAGAGTGGACGCAAGCCGCTCAATAAAATAGGTGCTCGCCTTGGAAAGTCGCGCAGGTTGCGGCTGTTCCGACAACGACGAGAAGAGACTTTGCCCTGCTCATGCCGACATAGAGCAACTCCTCGCTGCGCACTAAATCGATGGTATCTAGGCCCCACAGAATCACAATCGGAGACTCGAGTCCCTTGAAGCGTTGAATTGTGTCGATCAGGACCGTATTGCTATTTCGAGCGCTTTCCTCGAGCCAACTTGCTGGCTTCGGCAGGGGAAGTCTCCTCAACGCCGCGTAGTAATCGGCTTTACGCCGCGCGTCAGCAATCAAGACAGTGATGTCGCCAGCAAAAACGCCCTGGCGAGCGATGAGGTCGACAATACGGGCGTTAATCTTTGCAGCCTGAGCATCGCGCCCGGGCGACGCCTCGAACTGCACATTGTCGCCTTCGATATCGGGGGCGCTGACTGGCACCCCTTTATAGTGCCTGTATGCAGCTACATGGATCGGAGCGGTGTTCCGGCAATTCGTTGTTAGCGTGAACGGCTCCTCGCGTATCGGAAAGGTGCCAGCGCGCGCGTAAATATTCTGGTTGTCATCGTAGAAGACGTATAGCGGTGCGCGTTCGTAGTCCGATAGCAAGAGTTCGAGTGGAACCCAGAACTCATCACGGAAATCTTGCCCTTCGTCGCACACGATCGCGTCATAGCGGTCGGGAAGAATTTCAAGCGAATACGCGAAAGCATTCGGTAGTTGGACGTCATAGAGATCTTTGCCTGGGTACGTCACCTTGGCTTCTGCAACGAGATCCCGGCCTGATACATGATTTGCTTTTTCAACCTGTCGATAGCAAAGCTGGTGGAAGCTCATCACATCCAGGTTGCTCGTGCCGAAGCAGGTGCTCGACAAGTGATCCGCCAACTGCCTGTTGTAACAAGTCAGGAGAGTCTTGAAGCCTTCCGATGCGAGGCGGCGGGCCTTCTCAAGTGCCAGAACAGTCTTGCCGGTACCGGCACCGCCGCTTACGGCGACCCTCCGATGTGAGCGCAGGAAATCGAGGACGCGCATTTGGTCCTTTGTGAGCACCAGTCTGCGTGCCTCCTGATCGGCAAGCCGCGACGCGACCAGCGGAGTGACGACAAAGGATCTCGCAAACACCTCTCGGACTACGTCAACGCCACGACGACCTATCGGCGTGAAACTTCCAGCTTCGTTGCCCCAGTAGGCAAAGGCCCCATCGATCCACGATTTGGGATCTTGAAGAGACCTGGCCGAGCCAATCAGGTCAGCAGGCATGTCCGGCCGGCTTAGTGCATTCGCGTCACCAACGTCAGGGAAGAAGACCGAGTGAGCACGAAGCACACTCCCCAGGCCAAGGTCACGCCACCGTGGATGCTCGTTCAGCTTTGAGCGAATCGAGTACTTGGCCTTTAGCGCCTGACTGATGGGGTTGTTGATGGGGTGCTTGTGTCGATGGCGGTCTACCGAAAACCATTCACCAGAGCTCGCATCAAATCCGACGCCACCGCCTTTCACCTCGATGCAGAGATAGCCGTGGTCGGGATGGCATACCAAGAAATCCGTTTCTCCATCCTTCGCTTGCTCTTCTTCCCGGCGCAAGATCCACCCGACTTGGAAAAAGACGACGTAATCCTGCGGGAGCTTGTCTCTCAGAGCTTTGTAGACTTTCGCTTCGGCTTGCGATGGAAGGTCATTGAGTTGCGCTTCAGAAAGCTCAGGAATAATTGTCGTCATCGGAGTCTTCCAGAATGCACATGCGGTGCAAGTTCAAGATCACGTTGGGGGTCGCCTGCGACTTTCCGTCAAACAGCACCGTCAGTAGCTTAGTGTTTCCACGGGTAATGACATCCCGAATTTCTCCACATCCCACGTCCTGGTGCTGTATCCGGGCTCCAGGAATGAAAAGTGCGGAAGGCTCGGCTCGTTCCTCCTTTACCGCGTCCCGCCAGTTGCCGTCAAACATGAAAGCGGTAACTTGGGCTGCCGGACTTCGGATAGGGTGTACTCGTATGTGCTCAGGGTCAGAAACGAACTCAACGACATACAGCCAGTAGCGGTCCCCGTAGTCTTGAGCATTGCTAAATTGGAGACGTGATAGACCGACGCCGGTTTGGTTCCACTCTCCGTTTACACCCTTCACTTCGACGAACCGGTCTTCGCCGGTCATTGGGTTGCGGCTGATGATGTCGTATCCAGGATGTGTTTGAGCCATCTGCTCCGGCACACGGCCGCGCTCCCTTTCGTAGGCGCATACCGCCTCACGCGCAACGATCTCGACAGCCAAATTGTGCTCCGACGGCCCCTCCTGATCGCCAGCTTCTGAGGAGGTCTCTTGTTTTAGTCGAACGTAGGAAAGCAGACGCCGATCCCACTGTTCCTTATGCTTTGGGCGTGATTTCTTCGCACGCTGCTCGCCTTGCACTGATCGAGTGCTGCCACCTTCGCGGGTTGTAGAGCCATTTCGTTTGCTAGCGTCCTGGCCTGAACTCTCAGAGCCTTCTCCTCGGCCGGGTCGCTCTGACGGCTCTGCTCTACCCTGGTGTCCGGAATCTTCGGTCCGTGGTTTCCGCTCTTTGCCGCGGGGGTGGGTTTCGCGCTTGTCAGAATTCTCATCTGGTGCAGGCGCCTTATCACTTTCCTTGCGGCTGGAAGGCTCCGTGGCATCGCTCATCTCATCAAGGTCGGGTGAAGTCAAATCCCCAACACTGCTGGCTTCCGCATCCAGATACGGAATGCCGGCATCGCTTAACTCACGATGGGCTTCCTCAACCGTCATCCCCATTAAAGGGCGAACACTGAGCGTCAGCTTAGAGATTTCGCTCCCTGACTCTTCTGGCATTAATTGATGGAATAACGCGTTGAGAATATGAGCCCAACTGCGATCGCTAACTGGGCGAGCGAGGATCAAGCGCCCGTTCTCAGGCTCGTAAAACGCCTGTGCCGAGGTAGGAGGAGCGATTGCCTGATCTCCCCCAACATGGACGGAGGCTTGGATGCGGACCACGTTGTGGCTGACTGCCTTCAGGCCCGAGAGAGCAACTCGGACCTTTTTCTGAACAGTTGTCGGCTTGTCGTGAAGCAAGCGGGCGAGGATGTCCATCCGGTCCATCAGTTTTTCGGCGAGCGCGGATTCGTTGGCTTCCGGTCCATCTACGAACTCAAGTGCAACCTGCGCGCTTTCACTCAACCGTCTGACGCCGACCATTTCGATGAATGGCCAAAGCTCCGGTGCCGGCTTGCACAGAGCTTGGTCGAGTTCGCCTACGAAGAATCCTGCGTGCCACTCGCTATCTTGAAGCAGCACCTCGTCCGGATGAGTAAGTCGACCTTGCAAGTTCAAGATGGTTGGCGCTTCCTGCAAACGCCGCAGGTCGGATGACGTCAACTCCTCGTGCTCATGGGCGGCAGACACACTGGTCAGGCAGATGTCATAGACTGCCCGATCTGGACCTGTCACAGACTTGGATTGTTCGAAATACTCACCAACGATGTCGAGCAGGATGTCGATGAAATCCCGGCCTGCCGGAGCATTCTTTACCCCGATTGCATCAAAGAGCGGCTTGAATGACTCGTAATTGCCCGGAATGGTGTAGGCGTAGCGCCCGAGTTGTTGCGCTACCCAGTACAGCTGGTTGGGGCGAACGAACGTCTTTTGGCTTTCGACGTAAATACACCGCGAGCCAGCGAGAGTAGCAATGAGCGGATCTGATCGTTGCGCGCGCTCGTTTAACACCTGATACGTCGAGACGTGGGGTTGCACCCCCATTGTGATGCAGTGCTGCAGGTGGTTGATGACCCGCTGGGTTTCGGGGTTGATGGCAACATTCAGTTTTTCCAGCAAGTCTGTTTTCAGACGTACCGTATTCCTGAAATCGAGGATATTGGCTTGAGAACGGAAAGCGTCAGCCCGGTAAGGGGCGTACAGGGAGTCGGCTATGTGCCACTCTTCCGTGTCCCCATCTGCAGGGAAACACGCCGCCTGTTGAAGATCACCAAGGGCATCCTGAAAGGCCTTCTTTTCTTTCCAATCTTCGTAGTTGTCGCACAGGACGTAAAAGGCCTCACTGCTGGCACGCTTGGCATTTTCGGTTGGTAGGTATTTCTCAGCAATGGACAGCATTCGATCGACCAGGTGTCTGGCGATCGGTGATCGCCGGATTCCCAGGCTGTCGATAAAGGTGTGCACCGATCGCGTATTGGGCACACGGCTGGCGTCGAGCCACAGATGGATCGCGTCACCAAGTACTTTCACGAGATCGTCAGTGCGGCGATAGGTGTTGACCGGCCGCGACCAGCCCCCATCTTGCGTAGGAACGATCGGAAGCGACCCCAGCAACCGACGGATGTCATCGTCGTTCACCAGGGTTGGGTGATTGGCGAGCTCGCTGATGAGCTGGCTGAACTTGGTTGAGTCTAGCGGACCGTCTTCGCCGAAAAATGTCGGTAGCACGGTCTGCACAAACGCCTCGATCGTCTGCGTCTGTACTCCCAGTTTTGTCGATAGGAAGTCCCTGGCTGATTCGGTCAGGACAGATACGTCTAGCAAATCCGCCTGGCCGGTCGGGTCTATGAAGTTTCCCGGCAGAAGCGCTTGGTTGGCTTTCACCAACCCGCGACTTGATAGCCATATGGGCAGACCGCGCAGTTTTTGATAAACCGTCTTCTCAACGGTGGCTTGATGGTCCAGGTCAGCAAACAACGAATAGATATCGCGTAGGTCCTTCGGGTCGACGCCGATGACTTTTTCGACCGGTTCGGTTTCGCACATCGAACTGATGTGCGAAACCACCGCGTTGAGATCGAGCAGCTTTATCAGCCGAGTGATCTTCGGGAGCTCTGTGAGAACGCGGGAGGCAATGGCGAGCCTGGGCAGCAACGCCGCAATACGCTCCGCATCCAGTGCGGCGGAGGCGACGTACGACTGGTTGATGGTCACCGCGAAAAGATCCTCGGTGACAGCAAACGGTAATGCCTGCAAGCGTTGCACTGATGGATTCGCGCTCGGGTTGGCCGTTCCCGACTCCGGAAGAAGGTCGTTGATGATGCTCCAGAGAGGGCGATAGAAATGCTCCAGCCTCTCTTGGTTCACTTGCGTCGCTCCTGCCACTTGTTGCGCCGTCGCGGATTCCAGCAGCACAACCAGACGTTCGAGCGTCAGAATCGGTGCGCCCAGCTGGTTCATCGCTGTTAGGAACGGCCGCAGTTCTTCGGCGACGAGTCTGCCTCCCGCCTCCAGCAGTGCCTTTGCTTGGTAATCGTTCAAAGGGCTGCGTGGCAGGAACACTCCGTTGGGCCGCTGGAGACTTCCGTCCTGTGCCCCAGCAATATGTGCTTGTGTCGCGGTGGCCTTTAGGCGCTCCCAAAAACGCTTGAAGCAAGGTGGATGCCCTGACGGCTTGGAGGAAAGGTCGTATGCCCGCCCAAGGATCTGCCACAACTGAACGGGTCCAAGCATTTGCAGCAGGCTTTCGGGATCTCGAGCCAGTTCAACCGCTGCGGCGTCGATGAGCATCTCGTTCCACGCCTGCTCGTGTTGGTGTCCGGCGAAGATCAAAGCTTTGCGATCGGATTCAGGGAAGAAATCGGCGTTGATGTGCAGGGGGAGCCCTGTGGACTGTTCGGTGGGCAAGAACGCGTAGAGCAGGCCCTCAGCCAGTGGCTCAGGATCAATTCGCAGTCCGATGCTTATTTTGGTGCTTCGATGAAGTGTCTCCAGTCTAGGGTGCGTCACGTACAAGCGCTGGGCCATATCCGCTGCATCGGCACGGAGGATTTGCCAGTGCTCAACGATACCGCTGGGGCTGAAACTGACAATGAGGTCCGAACCGTCACTCCTATCAAGGTCGCAGGCCAGCAGGAGCTGCCCATTTCGCCGCACCTCAGCTTTCTGGACATGGCGAAGAAACAACAGGCTCTTGCGTAGAACTGTTTGGAAGTCAGCGGCAAGCTGATCGATGTGTGCAGGGCTGACATGGGAAACCCCAAGCGCGAGCCGCGCCTCCGTATTGGGATTGTCTGCCCAGGGCAGAAAGAATGAGGTGCCGTTTGGCTCTTCGAAAGCATCAATGAACCATTGCCCTCGCTCGGGGTAAAGCGTCAGCTTGATGCCCGACGAACGGATCTCGGGATGGTCCGTCACCTGATATGTGGATACGAAGCCGATGCCAAAACGACCGATATTCTCGCCACGTGACAGCTTTCCGCCGCTGCCGACATCCGTTATGCGATGGTAATCGCACTTGTAGTTGCCTTCGGCAAGAAACGCGCATTGCTTATCCAGGTCGCCACAGTGGGTGAACTGGCCGCTGTTTCGCACCAGCAAGCCGCTATCCGTGATATCGAATAGGATTTCCTCAGCTTTCGCGTCATCCGCATTCTGGATGAGCTCCAGCGCCATCACGTCGTAGCCTTGCAGCCCGGCCAAATGGCTCCGGATGTTGCCGAGGAGGTTGGCGGTGTATGAGCCGCTTGCCCTGGGTTGGGTTGCCTGATCCATTTGTGCTCCCGGAGTTGTTAAGGGCGGGCTTTCGGGTTGCAGTCGACACCTCGCTCAGTACGACGCTGGATCCCACGCTCTACCAACTATTTGTACATAGATGCTCAAGTTAGCCGTATCCTTGCCAAAATTACCATCACAACGGGTGCGGGCCGCCACAGCGGCTTAGAACACGATGAAAGACGAGACCGGCGAAATACTCACCCTCGACGACGTGGCTGCCTACTTGAAAGTAGGTAAGCGAACGGTCTATCGCTTGGCGGCAGCCAAGAAGATCCCGGCCTTTAAGGTCGGAGGGACATGGCGCTTCTCGCGCACTGACATCGATATGTGGATCAAACAGCAGTCGATGGAAAGTTTGAACGCCTGCCAGATAGACGATACCGCCAAGAATCCAGAAAAGTGAATTGTTCATGAAGCAAGAAAAAATAACTCTTTCCCAGCTCGAAGGCTTCCTCTTCAAAGCCGCCGATATCTTGCGTGGCAAGATGGACGCCAGCGAGTTCAAGGAATTCATCTTCGGCATGTTATTCCTCAAGCGCCTGTCCGACGAGTTCGACCTCAAGCGCACGGTGCTGCGCAATACCACCTACGCTCACCTGAAGGACCAGCCGGAGCTACTGGAGGAGCTGCTCAATGACAAGACTTCCTACGGTGACACCTTCTTTGTGCCGCCCCGCGCCCGCTGGCAGGAAAGCTG
Source organism: Pseudomonas cichorii (assembly GCF_003700275.1). Classification (GTDB taxonomy): domain Bacteria; phylum Pseudomonadota; class Gammaproteobacteria; order Pseudomonadales; family Pseudomonadaceae; genus Aquipseudomonas; species Aquipseudomonas cichorii_B. The sequence continues at coordinate 15,053 of NZ_RBRE01000061.1, forward strand.
GCTCGACGAGGAAGGTAACGAGGTGCCTCCTCTCAAGCACCTCAAGCACGACATCGGCAACATGCTCAACAAGGCCATTGCCGCCATCGAGGATGAGAACGACGCCCTGTCCGGGGTGCTGAAGAACAACATCGACTTCAACGATATCAAGGGTAAGACCAAGATCCCTGATCAGAAGTGGAAAGACCTGCTCGATCACTTCAACCAGCACCAGTTTGTGCTGGTCAATGACAACTTCGAGTTCCCCGACCTGCTTGGTGCCGCTTACGAATATCTGATCAAGTATTTTGCTGACAGCGCTGGCAAGAAAGGCGGCGAGTTCTATACGCCCGCCGAGGTGGTGCGGCTGCTGGTACAGATCACCAAGCCCCAGGCCGGCAACACCGTCTATGACCCTACTGCTGGCTCCGGCGGGTTTCTCATTCAGGCGCACCAGTATGTGGAAGAGCAGGGTCAGGACCCGAATGACCTCGCCCTCTACGGCCAGGACAGCAACGGCACGGTCTGGTCTATCTGCAACATGAACATGATCCTCCACAACATCACGCGATTCACCATCGAAAACGGGGATACGCTGGAAGACCCGCAGATTCTTGAAAACGGCCAGCTGCGCAAGTTCGACCGCGTGCTCGCCAACCCGCCGTTCTCGCAGAACTACAGCCGCTCCAACATGACCTTCACCAGCCGCTTCCGCGAGTTCTGCCCGGAAACCGGTAAGAAGGCCGATCTCATGTTCGTGCAGCACATGATCGCTAGCCTCAAGCCCGACGGCCACATGGCCACCGTCATGCCCCACGGTGTGCTGTTCCGCGGTGGCAAAGAAAAACTCATCCGCGAGTTACTCATTGAGGACGATTATCTAGAGGCCATCATCAGCCTGCCGCCCGGCCTGTTCTACGGTACCGGCATCCCCGCCTGTGTGCTGGTGGTCAACAAAAGCAAACCCGACGAGCTGCGCAACAAGGTGCTGTTCATCAACGCGGACCGCGAATACGCCGAGGGTAAGAACCAGAACAAGTTGCGCCCCGAAGACATTGAAAAGATCGACCATGTCTTCAGCCACAAGTTGACCATCGATAAATACAGCCGTCTGGTGGACAAGGAGGAAATCGTAAAGCAGCACGACTACAACCTCAATATTCGCCGTTACGTGGACAATACTCCCGCCCCCGAACCGGAAGACGTACAGGCTCACCTCATTGGCGGCATTCCCGAGAGCGAAGTTGTTGCCAAACAGTCTGATTTCGACAAGTTTGGCGTGCGGCCCGACACCCTGTTCGAGCCCCTGCGTCCAAACTATCTATCCTTCCGTTCCACACTAGATACCAAGGCTGCCATCAAGGCAATACTGGTGGCGGACGAGAAGCTGCAATCCAGGCTCGAGGGACATCACAGCGTACTGGAGCAATGGTGGCAGGTGGCGCGAGATGACTTCGCCCAATTGAGGGAAGGTCGCAAGCTGCCTGACGTGCGCAGCGAACTGCTCACCACGCTCAAGCACAAACTCCAGCCGTTGGGTGTGCTGGATGAATTCAAGAGCGCGGGAGTGTTCGTCAACTGGTGGCAGGCCATCCGCTACGACTTGAAAACCGTCGTCTCTACCGGCTGGCACCATACGCTGATCCCGGATAGCTATCTCATCGCCGAATACTTCCAGAACGAGGCCGACGAAATTGAGGCGTTTGAAGGCAAGATCAACGAAGCCCAGGGCGAACTATCCGAGGCCGTTGAAGCTGCAGCGGAAGCCGCCAGCTACGAGTCGGAAGAGGCCGAAGGCGACGAAGGCGAAGCCAAACTCACCGCCTCTGTCATCAAGAAATACCTGAAGGCCCTGATCGACGACCTGGCCGATGCCAGAACCGACTCCGCCAGAAAGGAACGTAAGCAGTACTACGACCTGCGCGACGGTATTAGCGCTATCGAAAAGCGCATCAAGGACCTAAGGGACCGGCTCAAGATAAAGCAGGGCGAGCTGGAGCAGAAGCTGCAACTAAAACGTGTCGGTGGAGAAGAAATAAAGGCTGAAATCAACACGATTATCTCCCACGCCAAGGGCGCTGTTCAGACTCTGAATCCGGCAGTAAAGGACCAGAAGAAAAAACTTACTGGCGTGCTTAAGGACCTGGCAGCGCTGGAGATGCGACTCGCCCGCATCGATGGCCTCCTCGCGGCCATCGGAGGTCGTCTTAGCGAAGTGGACGCCAAGCGCCTGATCCTGAGGAAACTGCACGACATCGCCAACAATGAACTTCAGTGCTACCTCAACGCCGAGAAGCGTGCGCTGATCGCCATTGTCGAAAATCTGTGGGGAAAGTATGCGGTGTCGAGTCGGGTGATAGAGGCGGAGCGGGAGAGCACGCTGTCGGTACTAAACGGGTTCTTGCTGAGGCTGGGGTATTTGAAATGACGTCTTCTGTTAACACAAAAGCGCTAGGGGACTGTCTGCTCGGCCTTGGTCGTGGTCAAAGTCCGAAATATGTTGAGGGTGAATCCCCAGTCCGTGCGATCAATCAAAAATGCATTAGAAATGGAACAGTAGATGTCACTTATTCACGAGCTCATGATCCATTGGGGTTTGTCAAAGAGTTTGCCCTTCTTCTGGATGGGGATGTCTGCATCAACAGTACCGGCACTGGCACTATAGGGAGAGTTGGGCTTTGGGCTCCGTTTCCAAGTGAAACGGATCGTTTTTTTGCCGATTCACATGTGACAATTGTTAGGCCGAACACCAAAGTTGTGAATTCGGCCTATTTGGCGGCTGTGCTACAAAGTCCGGCGGTCCAGACAGCCCTAGAAACATACTGCTTTACAGGGAGCACAAATCAGGTCGAGTTGAATAAAAACGCCTTGTCTGATCTGAAGCTATCTCTGCTTTCTCGTGATGAGCAGGAAATAGTGGCTGAGGTGATAGCGAGTATCGATCGTGTCGTCCAGAAAACCGATGCGCTCATCGTCAAGCTACAGCGTATCAAAATAGGACTGATGCAGGACCTTCTTACAAGGGGTATCGACGAACACGGCAACATCCGTTCTGAAGCTACCCACGCCTTCAAGGATTCCCCACTGGGACGGATTCCGGTGGAGTGGTCCTACAGCACATTCGGTGAGTTGTGGGCAGGGGGAGCGCAAAACGGCATATATAAGCCGCAATCCGCATATTCAGAAAGCGGGACTCCCATAATGCGCATAGACAGTTTTCGCAATGGCGATCTGATCAACTGTCAGGAATTTAGACGCGTTGAGCTCACGCGGGCAGAGATACAATCGTTTGCTCTGAAATCTGGAGATATCGTTGTAAATAGGGTTAATAGCATTGAGTGGCTTGGTAAGACCGCGCTTGTGGGGGATCTACGTGAGGCGACTGTTTTCGAATCGAACATGATGCGAATTTGTATTGATCATGAACAATTGATCCCAGAATTTGCCATTCTGATTTTGAGCAGTTCTCGTGTATACCGGCATTACTTAAGGTGCGCTAAGACGGCGGTAGCTCAAGCGAGCATAAACCAAGAAGATGTGCGATCGATCCCCATCGCTTGCCCGCCTCCTACCGAACAGGCGGAGCTTGTTAAGCGTGTCGCTACTTTGCGAGACCTAATCGATGGCGTCTCTTTGGCGGCTCAGAAGATCGTGCTTCTAAGAGCCGGATTAATGCGCGACCTCCTCACCGGGGAACGCCGCCTCACCTCGCACCTCGCACAAGTCGCTGCACAATAACAAGGACTCCCGTATGGCCTACCAGGATAAGACGCCCGCACACATCTGCATCGATGAACGCAACCACGTCGAGAAACCGCTGCTTGATCAATTGCAGGAACTGGGCTGGGAGGTCATGGATCTGGAGATGAAGCAGGAGCCGGGTCAGAGCTTTCGCGAAAATTTTACAGAGGTGGTGCTGGGGCCGGTAGTGCGCGAGCAGCTGAAGTTGATCAACCCCTGGCTGGAGGACGACCAGGTGGAGGAAGTCGCTAGGCGTCTCACTGCTGGCTTCCCCGGCAACAACCTGCTGGAAAACAATCGCCATGCGCTAAGCCTGCTGCTGGAAAACACAAGTGTGGCGGAGAACCGCCAGACTGGCGAAAAGAGTCCGACCGTGCGCTACATCGACTTTGCGACCCTGTCCAACAACCGCTTTATTGCCATCTGCCAGTTCAAGGTGCGCATTCTCGGTACCGAACACCATATTGTGCCGGACATCGTGCTGTTCCTGAACGGCTTGCCGGTGGTGGTGATCGAATGCAAGTCCCCAAAGGTGAAGGAACCGATTCCTGAAGCCATCGACCAGATGCTGCGTTATAGCGAACAGCGCGGAGCAAAGGGTGAGGGCAGCGCGCCATTGTTCTACTTCAATCAGTTCGTGGTGGCCACCTGCCGCAACCAGGCTAAGTTCGGCACCATCACCACCCACATTGAAAAGCACTTCTACCGTTGGTCAGACCCCTGGCCGCGCACGGTGGAAGACCTCGCCCACGGCGGTAGCAGCCCCAACGACCAGCAGCGTCTAGTGGCGGGGATGCTAGACCGGCAGAACCTACTGGACATCATCCGTACCTTCACCATTTTCTCGGAATCGGACAAGGGCGAGCTGATCAAGGTTGTCGGGCGTTACCAGCAGTTCCGCGCCGTGAAGCTGGCGGTCCAGCGTCTGCTGAGCGGCAAGACCCCGAGGGCGCGCAGCGGTATCGTCTGGCACACCCAGGGCTCCGGTAAGTCGCTGACCATGATGTTTATGGTGCGCGAGATGTACCGCCACGCCCAGCTCTCAAAATGGAAGGTAGTGTTCGTTACCGATCGCACGCAACTGGAGCAGCAACTCGGAGATACAGGCGGCAGTATCGGCTTTACAGTAAAGGTGGCGGACAGCATCGCCAAACTGAAGGGCCTGTTGCGAAGTGACTCCTCCGACCTGGTGATGGCGATGATCCACAAGTTCCGCGAGGCGGATTTGTCGGAAACCTTCCCGGAGTTGAACAGCAGCGCGAACATCCTGGTAATGACCGATGAGGCGCACCGCTCGCAATACTCTTTGCTCGGCGCGAATCTGGACAGGGCTATCCCCAACTCAGCGCGCATTGGCTACACCGGTACACCCATCGACAAGACCGAAACGGTGTTCGGTGACTATATCGACAAGTACACCATGCGCCAGGCCATTGAGGACGGCGTAACGCTGGAGATCGTCTACGAAGGCCGCACCCACAACGCTGAGTTGGCGGACCAGGCTAGCATGGACAGCGTATTCGCCGACGTGTTCAGTGAATACAACTTGGAGCAGCGGCTGGATATCCTTGGTTACGGATCCCGCGACGCCTATCTAGAGGCGAAGTCCACCATCGTGGCCAAGGCCACGGATATGGTGGAGCACTATCTGGAACACGTGTTTCCCAACGGATTCAAGGCCCAGGTGGTGGCCACCTCGCGTGAGGCTGCGGTGCGCTACAAGGACGCGCTCGATGCAGCTTTGGCGGCGACCCTCGAGAAGTTGGAGCAGGCCAATCCGCTTAACCTCGACCTAGAACTGTTGAAAAAGCTCAAGACTGACGTGGTGATCTCCGGTAGCCACAACGACCTGCCCCACATCAAGGCCTACAGCGACAGTTCCCGACACCAGCGCACCATCAAGAGCTTCAAGTTGCCCTTCGACGGCAACGACGAGGGTGTGACCGGCGATATCGGTATCGTGATCGTCAATAACATGTTGCTGACTGGCTTCGATGCGCCCATCGAGCAAGTGATGTACCTGGACAAGGTGATTGTTGCCCATAACCTGCTGCAGGCCATCGCCCGAGTGAACCGGGTAGGCGGAGCAGCCAAGGAGAAGGGTTTTATCGTCGATTATGTGGGTATCGGCCATCACCTCAAGAAGGCCATCGACAACTATGACGAACGCGAGCAGAAGGAAGTGCTCGACTGTCTGAGCTTCCCCGAGGACGAATTGCGCGCTTTGCAGGCCGACTACAAAGCCACCATGGATCTGCTGGAAAAGTACGGTCTGACCGACTTCAACGACCACGATGCCTTCTTTGACCTGTTCTACGACGAGGATGTGCGCTTTGAATTCATGCTGGCCTACAAGAAACTGACCCGCAGCCTCGACTTGGTTTTTCCTGCCAAGGAGGCGCTTGGGTACCTAAAAGCTTACAACGCGCTGACCGAGATCAATGTGCTGGCCGGCCGCCACCTGAACGACCAGCGTCTGAGTATGAAGGGAATTCCGCCCAAGTTGCGGGCGATCACTGATGAATATCTGGCCTCGAAAGGCATTGAACAGAAGGTCAAGCCGATTTCGATCCTCGACGAGGACTTCGAGAGCCAGGTTGGTAAACGTAAGCGCACCAAAACCAAGGCCGCCGAGGTGGAGCACGCCATCCGCCACCATCTGGACATAGAGCTGGATGACGACCCGGAGCTGCAGGCTTCTTTTTCCGCCGCGCTCGCGGAGACCCTGCAAGAATTCGCCAACAATTGGCAGAAGATTTACGAAGAGCTGGAGAAACTGCGCAAACGAATCATCGAAGCTGCCAACGAGCCGACCTATGGCCTGCACAAGAAAAAGCAGATGCCGTTCTTCCGCATGCTTCAGGCCGAGCTGGGTAATGCCATGGACCAACACCCAGGCTACGCAGGAAAACCCGATGAGAGTATCGCCGTGCTGATTGACCTGACCCAACAGATCTACTTAGTGATTGAACGTGAGTTGAAACTGGCAAGTTTCTGGGAAAGTGTTCCGGCGCGTAACAAGCTGAAGGCGGAGATTCAGCAGATTCTGCTCTCGGAGTCCTTTGCTTCGTTGCCAGGGGTAGTCTCCCTTCGTCATCAGATCATCTCGCGCGTGATGGAAATCGCCGAGAAGAACAATGACCGGATTCTCTACGCGAGTTGATATGGAACTGGCCTATAAAGTTGTCTACTCGAAGCGCAAGAGCCTAACCATCTCGGTCGAGCGTGACCGCTCTATTGTGGTAAAAGCGCCGGAAGGGACAACGCTAGAAAAGATCCATCAGATCGTGGAGTCGCGCAAGTTGTGGCTCTACGAAAAGACCCGCCATGCGCAGAAATACAGCCCGCTGCCAGATCCGCCGGGAAAGGAGCTGGTGTCCGGAGAGTCCCTGCCCTATCTGGGGCGGCAATACCGAATTGAGCTGGTGGCAGGAGCTGGTGGCATTCGCTTCGAGCAGAAATTTTTGGTGCCGCAAGCGCTGGCGGGAAAATCTGCGGCATTCCGAAAATGGTTCGTGGCGCGCGCCGAGGAAAAAATACTGCCGCGCGTGAAGATATATGCCAACAATCTCGGTGTCACCTACAAGGAAGCCAAAATCGGGGACGGCAAGTACCGCTGGGGCTCATGTACACCGAACGACAACGTGATCTTCAACTGGCGCTTGATCAAAGCTCCTATGTTCGTGATCGACTATATAGTCGTACATGAGCTGGCCCACCTTATCGAACCTAACCACACGCCCCGTTTTTGGAACATCGTAAACGCTCAGGCGCCAACAATGGAGAAAGCCAAGGCGTGGCTACAGAAGCATGGCGCACTGCTGGAGCAGGATATTTGATATTGCCGCGGCGGTCGGTGGGTTGGCCACTCGTTTATGATCTTTCCCTACTCGCTTCCAGATCAATACGGCAGTGAGTTGGTAGTAGTACCGGGTGGCATCTGAGTGATTTTTAAGATGTTGAGTCAAAAACCAGCGAAGGTGCTTGGGCTGCCATGTCCAGGGATTGTCTCGTTGCCATCGCTGTTGGATGGCTGCTTGCATGATTCGGGCTTGCCGTAAGTGTCGTTGCTGCGTGGCCTTCGAGCCACTCAGTACACCGCTCAGGAACAGTGCCATATCGAAGGGCTTGGTCACGCTCGGCCTCCAATGTAGGCCGAAACCACATCGAGGCGGTGATGACCGAGCTCAAGGCTGATTTGCTGACGCGCCTGTCGATCTAGTTCGCGGTCAATGCGATAGCAGTGACCACCATTGACCGGTGCGGCGTGGCCAGTGAGCTGCTCGTAACGCTCGCAGGCGTAGGCTGCTCGCAGTTCATGAAAGCCCTTCAGCTCTTGTTCATGCAGCACTTCGCGGGCGGGGAGTACGGTCTGTTGCAGGAACGCAGCGTAGCTTTCGTCGCGGGCCAGCAAGTTGCGGCTGCCGGTTGGCGACGCATGACGAGCCAACTGCAGCGCCGCCTTCACCTCTTCATTCGCCACGACCCATCGCGGCGCTGACGCGCCTGAGCGGTCGCCTTTGGTGCCGTCCTGGATGTTGATGCGGCCGAGGCGCTCGGCTTCGCGTTGCAAGCGTGGCAGGTCAGCCAGAATCGCCTCGCGCAGGCGCATACCGGTTTCTCGAGCCAAACGGACAATCGCCGCCACCCGCTCATGTTGCCGTTCGCCAAGCACCTCAAGCACTCGCCGCACTTGTTGGCGGTCTTGGCCATCCGGCGCGCGGGTGCGTACGCTCGAGCGCAGCAGTCCTAACGCCTGGCTCGGACTGGCGATCCTCACGTCCTGATCACCGCGCAGCGCAGCGAGGGTGCGGTTGACGCTGCTCAGGCGGTTCTGCGCGGTAGCGATGCAGAGTTCACCTTGCTGGATCTGCTGGCGCAGGTAAGCGGCGTAGTCTTGCAGCGTCCGTCGATCGATCTGACGTGCATCGTTGTAACCGGGGCCTCCCTCGGACCGACACCAACGCACGAACGCTTGCCAGCGATCGCTATGCGCTTTGACCGTGGCGAAGTGGCCACCGGCAAACAAATCCTTTAGCGCTTGCGGGCCGGCATAACTAAGCTGGCGGCCGTAGCCAAAGTTGCGACCATCACGCCGACCGACCAGAGCCATCGTCATCACCGTTTTCGTTTGTTTGCAGAAAGAGCAGCAGGGCTTTCCAGTGAGGGCTGAGCCTGTCCACCTGCTGCCATTGTGTCGGACGGATCAGGAGGGTGTTCTCGTGGTGTTGCAGCAGCGCCCCTTCCTCACGCAGTTGCTCGATCAGCAGGGCGAGATTGGCAGGGTCTAGAGGTGGTGTGGCGACAGCGGCGACAGTGGCGACAACCGGCGTCGTTTCTGGCCTAGCGCGTGGCGACAGGGTGGCGACAGAGACGGCGACACGCCGCGATTCTGGCTGTGGTTGATGTTGCGCCTGGTAGCGGCGCACCGCGTCATTGAGGCGGAACATGGCGGACCTCGAAGGTTCTTCCATCGCGACTGCTCAACCAGCGATGAGTGATCAGTACGACCAATAAAGAGGCGGTATGGTCAGCGCTCTTGCGGGCAAAACGAGGGCCGTTGCGATTGATGTCACGGATGCTGAAGTGGGTCCAACCTTTCTGTACCAGCCAGCGCAGCAGCCGATCCGCCTCTTCGTATCGCCTATTGACTGGCTCCTGTTCGGTCAGGCGCTGAATCTCGGCCAGGTAGTAATCCATCAACGTGGAGGCGCGCTGGATGTGTGCTTCGTCCAACGCACTGGCCTCTTCAACCATGGCCAGCACGCCCGCGATACGCAGTACGTTTGCCGCCGCCTTGCTCGCGACAGGCTGGACGCCGGCCAGCTCGCCGAACTCGCCAGACTGGCACTCGATGGTGTCGTGAATATCAATCCAGGCTCGGCGGGCACGGGACGTCAGCTCCAGCGCGGCAGGATTGAGTGAGCCATCCTTGTGGAGTGACCAGGGCTTTTGCAGTAGGGCGGTGATTCGTTGTTGGTAGCGCTGGACTTTGGCATCTCGGGTCAGGTCGATTGCCTTGTAGAGACGCTGGCCGGCCAGGCGCTCGGGCCAACTGATCAGGCAGCGGCCGAGGATGCCTTGGCCATTGATCACCGGGTCTTTGAACAGCTGGTTGGCCAGGTAGGGCTGCAGCATCAGATGCAGGCTGAGGCGGCGGTCATAGGCGCGCAGGCTTTCTCCGGCCATAGAGCGGGTCCGGTCGATAGGGCTGCCATCCCACAGTGTCGACAAGGTGGTGATCGCCTTGAGCAGATTCTCTTTGCTCATGGTGCTGCTGCCCAAGAACTGTCCACCTTCATCATTGAACAAGCCCATGCTGGGCAAGCCATGGCACAGACTTTTGACTAGGGCCTCAATGGTGGGCTCGGCAATGATCAGTCTCGGCGGTACCGGCTCGGATAGTTCACCGCCTTCCGTCTCCGCGTGCTTCTTTGAGGTTTTGGGTTTGGCCATGATGCTGGTAGCGGCGCGATAAGCTTTGAGCTTTTCCGCATACAGGGTCCACTGTTGCCGCTCCCAGTCGCGCGCCGCCCTTAATGCCAGGTGATCCACCGCGCTTTTGCGATCCCCCGAGGACGCCACCGTCAGTAGGTAGAGGGACAGCGGATAGGTTCGGCCATCGAGTTGGACATTGGCATGCCCCTGACTCACCAGAGCAGCGCTGGCCAACACTGATTGTGCAGCCATGGCGCAGGGCACGCCGATCACCTCTGCCAGTCGCTCGACCGCAGGGCCCAACAGATCCCCGAGTGCTTCGACCGGGTAGGGCAGTGGCGCCTGCTGGTATTCCAGCAATGGTTGTGGGGGCTCGAACGCTTCACACAGTTGCATCGCCATTCTCCTGAGATGATCGACTTCGTCCTCACTCATCCCGCCACGGTTGCTGAGTGTTATCAGGGATCAAGGTCCCTGCGACCTGTGAGGTTTGTCCACTGACGCGGGACTGGCGGCTCCTTACGACCGGGAGCTTGGGCATCTCATGATCTGGCCTCCTGAACACTTCCGCAGAAGTGGGCGGGTGGAAGCTGCGCTGGCTGACGAGACCGGCGCCGCGAGATCCTGAGTCGGGTGAAGGCAGCGAGGTGATGACCGGGGCATGCCTGACTGTCAGTCAGGTGCAGTCCATTTCTTGGGCTGCGGCACCATCATCGGCATCGCTGCGGTGAGTGAGCATTCGGTGTTTGTCACGCCGATTGTCACGAGGGGGAAAGCCGCCAAGCCCCATGCGAGCAGGGCTGCAGCAGTGTGAAATGCGCCCGTCTCTTTAGGGGCAAAGAGACGGGCGAAAGGTTGGCGCAAGAAATGGCCAAGCAGATAAGTTGCTGCAGAGCAGCCAGGAGGGGGGCATGAGTTGCCGCAGTGGGCATTCTGGAAGAAGTGGCATCCATCACATCGCTGTGACCGTGCGAGCCGCCGGACGCTAATCGCACTTGGGGGAGAACCACCACGGTGTGGCGTAGCCTCAAAGGTTCTGGCTACCTGGGTGCTGTCGAGGACAGCTCTGGTACGGTTCTGGTTTAGCGCTCGTTCTGCTCGCGGTCAACCGTATTTTGGGAGCAGCTCTTGCGTCAATCGGTAGCGCTGGAAGATCTTGGAGTCCGGTGGTTTTCCATGGCCGGGTGGTTGTTCGTCGGTTTTTAATGTGAGCCCACGCGAGTGGGAATGCGGAGCCTTCCCGCTCGCGTGGGCTTGGCCGAGAAAGCCCCAGGAGAGAGGCTTGCAACGGCGACAGTCGCCACTTCTGTCGCCATGCTGCAGACCAGGTATTACGCGGGTTGTCGCCGGTGTCGCCGCTGTCGCCAAATCAACCATCACTCCATCTGGGGAGTCATTCTCGGTTACTGGCGGCGTCCGGTGAGCGCTCACCGTATCGGCACGATGTTGTGGTCCCTGGTTTGATTGATCGCAGATGCCGACAGGTTGCCAGTGGCCGCTTTCTGGATGTGCTCACTCCACCAGGCCATCATCGGACGCCGGCGTTCGATGTAGTCAGCTCGGTTGTAAGCGCTTCGGACTTCATCCTTGTCGACATGCGCCAGCGCGACTTCGATCAGCTCCGGATCCCAGCCATGCTCGTTCAGGATGGTGCTGGCCATGGAGCGCATGCCGTGGCTGACCAAGCGGTCCTGGAAGCCCATGCGTTTCAACGCCATGTTGGCAGTCTGGCTGTTGGCGTGGGTGCGCGGATTTCTATCTGCCGGGAACACGTATTCCCTGTGACCACTGTGGGGTTTGAGCGCCTCCAGTAACGCGAGTGCCTGTTCGGTCAGCGGGATGGCGTGCGGACGACGCTTCTTCATGCGCTCCGGCGGGATGGTCCAGATGCGTTTGTCGAAGTCGATATCTGCCCAGCGGGTGGTAGCCGCTTCGGCAGGACGGGTCATGGTGTGCAGTTGCCATTCGATCAGGCAGCGGGTGATCCGCTTGATGCTGGCGTTCGCGATTTCGATCATGAGCTCGGAAAGCTCATCGGGTCGTAGCGCGGCCATGTTCTGTTTTTTGGGTTTCTTGAATACCGCCCGAATGCCACTGAGGGGGTTAGAGAAAATCAGCCCGGAGTTTACCCCGTAGGTCATGATCTCGTTGAGTCGTTGGCTCAGTCGCTTCACTGTCTCGAGGCTACCTTTGGCCTCGATTGGGCGAAGCAGTTCGATGACCATCGGTGCGGTAATTTTCGAGAGCGGCGTTGTTTTCAGGTCTGGAAATACATGCAGCGTGAGCGAGCGCCAAATGTCTTCGGCGTAGGCCGGCGTGACGGAGTCCTTCTTTAGCTCGAACCAGGCGGTGGCCACGTTCTCGAACGTATGTTCCGTTTCTGCGCGCTTGGCTTCATTCAGCGTGTTGCGCTGCACCTTCGGATCGATGCCCAGGGCGAGCAGCTCGCGCGCTTCGACTGCCTTCTTTCGTGCGTTCGCCAGTGACAGTTCGGGGTAGGTCCCGAAGCCGATGTTGATGCGCTTTTTGGTGAGCGGTTCGCGGTAGTTGAAATTCCACAGCAACGAGCCGTTGCTGCGTACGCGGAGCTGCAAACCGTCACCGTCAGTGAGGACGTAATCCTTGGACGCAGGTTTGACTCCCTTGAGCTGTCGATCGGAGAGGCGGAGGTTTTGAGCAGGCATGAGATTGTCCTCAGGCACTGATTCGGTATTCCAAAGATTAGCACCGGATGGGGTGGAATACCGTCTGGAATACCCAAATGGCTGGAACTCAAAAACTCTTAAAAGACCGGAAAAGCGCTGGAGGCCGCGTATTCACTGGATTTCAGGCACAAAAAAAGACGTCCGTGGACGTCTTTAGATGATGAAGTGGTGGAGCCGGGGGGATTTGAACCCCCGTCCGCCAGTACTCCGCTGTCGGTACTACATGCTTAGCCGTGTCTATTAAGTTAACCCTCAGCGACCCGACGGGCAGGGTGCTTTGGGCGAGTTGCGTAAGTTTTAGTCGCTTCGTCCACAACGTACTAGGCGACGATCCTGTTCTATATGACAATCATTTCGGGTTTACAGGCATCCCCTGATGATTGCTGGAGCCGAAGCTACCAGAAGGAAGGCTAGCGCCGCTTACGCAGCGAGAGCGTATTCCCCGTAGGTTTCGTCATTGGCAACTATAGAAAGTTGCAACAGTGGATTTACGACTTCTGTTACCAAGTCGGCATGCACCTAAAGTTTCATCACCGGCGTCGAATCCTAATCGGCCCCGAGACTGCTTTCGCAGCCATTGGGCGGGAGTCTACGCCAATTGCGTCGGCGCGTCGACCCGCGTCTTGCGCTGCCGGTCAGGCCAGCGCTCTGACTGGCCTGACCGGGCAATTTACTTGCTGCCGCCTTCGCTGCCCGAACCGATGTTTTTCAGTTCGGTGATGGCCTGGGTGGTGAGCTCCACGCAGGTCTTGTTGTCGCCCTTGGCCTGGGCGGCGCGTGCGTCGGTTTCGGTTTTGGCCAGGGACTGCTTGAGGTCGGGGCTCAGGTTGGCATTGGTGGAAACCTGGGCATCCTTGATGGTTTGCAGGTTGCTGCCACACAGATCGTCGGCAGCAAACACCGGGGAAGCCAGCATGACAGAGCTGAGGAGCAGTCCAGTCAGGGCGGTACGCTTCATATTTCTCTCCTTGATTGCCGGTCGCTTGGGCGGTCGCCCAGGGATTGGGTAAACCCGTTCAAGTAGGGCTTAAAAGGATGGACTGTGCGCAATCGCAGGGGTTCTATTTATTTTCATGTTGTACGCCAGGGGCGGATTCGTGAAGGCATTGGCTTCTTCGCGGATAAATCCGCTCCTACGGGTTGGGGCCTGGTGAGCGGGTTTTGGCCCGGGTTACCCGGTCCACGAGGTAGACGAGGCTGTGATAGTCGATGCCGCCGTGCTGCGACAGGCCGATTTCACAGGTGCGGCTGGTGGAGATGCCTTCGTTGCAGTGCTGCACCGCGTCCTTGAGGGTGCGCAATGAATGGGCGTTGAGTTCCGGGGTGGTGAAGCCTTTGTCGCCGGCAAAGCCGCAGCAATGTATGCCTTCCGGGATGACCACGTTGATGCTGCACAGGCGCGCCAGTTCGATCAGCGCCTGGCTTTCGCCCAGGTGCTGGGTGCTGCAGGTAACGTGGACGGCGATGGGTTCCTGTTGCGGGGTGAAGGTGAGTTTGTCCAGCAGGTGAGTGCGGATGAAACGCACCGGGTCGTAAAGGTCCAGACGGGTGTCCTTGAGGTCCTGTAGCAGGCGCAAGGTGCAAGGGCTGGTGTCGCAATAGATCGGATCAAGCCCGCCGCGGCTGGCTTTGCTCAGTGCGGCCAGCAGTTCCTGGCGTTTGTCGTCGGCCTGTTGGTTATAGCCCTTGGAGGCGAAGGGTTGGCCGCAGCACAGGCTGTCCTGATTGTCCGGGAATATCACTTGATAACCGGCCTTTTCCAGCAGGCCACGGGTCTTGTCGAGCAGCGAGGTCTGTTCCCGATCACCGGCTGCCGGTCCCATCACGCGGGACACGCAGGCGGCCAGATACACGACTCGCGGGCGTTGATCCTCGACCGCCGGGGTGAAGCGAATGGCCTGTTCAGGTTGTGGCATGGCGGGTATCCATTGCGGGATGCGCCCGGCAGAAGCCTTGCTCAATGTGGCCGACAGTTTTGTCAGACGCGGCGCGCCAAGCAGCATCCGTGCGCCATTGGCCGCATGCAGGGTGAAGCGTGCGCCCAGCAAGGCAGTCTTGAAGTTACGGGCCAGCCAGGTAGCGGTTTTGCCATGAGTGGCTGCCTGGCTGCGCAGTTTCTTGACCAGTTCACCGGTGTTGATGCCGACCGGGCAACGCTGGGCGCACAGGCCCGTGGCGGCGCAGGTTTCGATGCCTTGATAGTGGTAGTCGTGTTCCAGTTTTTGGGTGTCGGCCCCGGCGCGCTTTTTCGCCTGAATGTCGCGCCAGATGACGATGCGTTGCCGTGGGCTCAGGGTCAGTCCTTTGGACGGGCAGACCGGTTCACAAAAGCCGCACTCGATGCATTTGTCGATGATTTCGTCGGCGGCCGGCAATGGCTTGAGGTGTTTCAAGTGGATCTGCGGGTCGTTGCTGAGCACCACGTCCGGGTTGAGAATGCCGCTGGGGTCGAGCAGGCGTTTGAGTTGCCACATCAGTTGATAGGCGTCGCTGCCCCATTCCTTCTCGACGAAAGGCGCCATGTTGCGCCCGGTGCCGTGTTCAGCCTTGAGCGAGCCGCCGAACTCCACGGCCACCAGTTCTGCCACGTCATCCATGAACGCCTGATAGCGGGCGATTTCTTCCGGGTTGTTGAAACCCTGGGTGAAGACGAAGTGCAGATTGCCCTCCAGCGCGTGGCCGAACAGGATGGCTTCGTCGTAGTGATGTTTGTCGAACAGGTCGATCAGGCGCCGCACGCCAAGCGCCAGTTGTTCGACCGGAAAGGTGACGTCTTCGATGATGACCGTGGTGCCGGTCTGGCGCACGGCGCCGACGGCGGGAAAGGTGTCTTTGCGGATGGCCCAGAGCCGGGTGTTTTCCAGCGGGTCTTCGGTGAAGTCGACCTGTTTCTCGACCGGGAAGGCCGCCAGTGACGCCATGATTTGCGCCAGTTGTTCATGCAGCAGAACGCTGGACGCGGCACGGGCTTCGATCAGCAGGGCGCAGGCGTTGGCCGAGAGTTCGCGGACAAAGGCCGGCATGCCGGGTTTGTCCTGCACCGAGCGCATGCTGCGCCGATCCAGCAGCTCGACGGCGGCGACCGGCTGGCTCTTGAGCACGGTCACGGCGTGGCAGCAGGTTTCCACGTCCGGGAAGACGATCAGCGCCGAAGCCTTGTATGGGTGATCGGGCACGGTGTTGTAGGTCACGGCGCTGATAAAGCCCAGCGTGCCTTCGGAGCCGACCAGCAGGTGGCTGAGGATATCCAGTGGCTCGTCGAAATCCACCAGGGCGTTGAGTGACAGGCCGGTGGTGTTTTTCAGGCGGTATTTGTGGCGAATTCTCGCGGCCAGTTCGGTGTTGGCGCGGGTGTCGCGGCCCAGGTGAGCGAGCTGTTCCAGCAGCGCGGCATGGCTGGTGCGAAAGGCTTCCACGCTGGCGGGGTCTTCGGTGTCCAGGCGCGTGCCATCGGCCAGAACCAGGCGGATTCCGGCCAGGGTGTGATAGGTGTTCTGTGCGGTGCCGCAGCACATGCCGCTGGCGTTGTTGGCGACGATGCCGCCGATCTTGCAGGCGTTGATCGAGGCCGGGTCCGGGCCGATCTTGCGTCCGAATGGTGCCAGCCAGGCATTGGCCTGTGCGCCGATCACGCCGGGTTGCAGGCGAATCTGCGCACCTTGTTCGCGGACTTCCCGGGCGTTCCAGTTCTCGCCCAATACCAGCAATACCGAATCGCTGATGGCCTGGCCGGACAGGCTGGTGCCAGCGGCGCGAAAGGTCACCGGGACTTTTTCGGTCTGGGCCAGCTTGAGCAGGGCCACCACTTCGTCTTCGGATTCGACACGGATCACCAGTTTCGGGATCAGGCGATAGAAACTGGCGTCAGTGCCAAAGGCCAGGGTTGCCAGCGGATCATCGAAGCGCCGCGGCTCGGGGATCAGACGCTGGACTTCGTGCATAAAGGCGGCGGGCAGGCTCATGCGTCCTCCACGATCAGTACCACAAGGTCCTTGGGGCCGTGAGCGCCATAGGCCAGCACTTGCTCGATGTCTGCGGTCTTCGACGGGCCGGACACCAGCAGGGCGTTGGTTGGCATGCCGCCCGCCCAGTTCTGTTGTGTCTGGGCTTCGCAGAGGTTGTTGTAGATCTCGCTGGCCTTGAGCAGGACGAAATGTACGGGCGGCACCAGGCTCATCAGGCGCGGCTCTTCACGGGTGGGCCAGATGATCAGGCTGCCGGTCGCAGCAATTGCGCCCACGGTGCCGGTGAAGCTGGCTGGCGTGTCATCGAACAGTTCCTGCTTCCACTCTTCGATGGGCCGGTCGTACGTCTTGAGCGGCGGCAGTCGGGAAGTGGTGGCCCAATGTTCGCTGATACGCTGGCCATGCTCTGTGCCGGGCGCGATCAGCAGGCTGGGCAACTGCCGGTCATGCACCAGTTCGCCCAGCCGGGTCGGCCAGTTCGCTGCGCTGCACAGATGGATTTCGGTGTGCACGGCTTCCATCAGTTTGCGTAGCTGGGCGACCCGCTCTTCGGGCGCATAGCTCCAGGGTTCGGTTACCAGGGCTTCATTGAAGTTGTCAGCAATCGGCGTCGTCCCTGTCAGGCTCTGACGCAGCTTGGCGAGGATGTTTTGCTTGGCGTTCATCAGAGTTCTCCAGCCTGCTTTTTCAGGTGTTCGCGGGCCATTTCATGCAGAGAACGGGCAGCGGGTTTCGGGGCACTATGGTTCTGGGTCCAGGGGCCGACATTGCCGGGCGTCAGGCTGCGCAGGCGCGTGGCCATGAGCGCGAATGCTTTATAGAGGCCAGGCGAGGTGTTGAGCTTCGCCCAGGCATTCCAGATCAAGCGTTCCTTGCGCGAGTACTTGCGGCCCTGATCGCGCATGACTCTGTAGGGCGCGTCGGGTGCCTTGACGTTTTCTTCGCGCAGACGACGCAGCAAGGCCGGAATCGGGATTTTTACCGGGCAGACTTCACCGCAGGCGCCGCACAGCGAGGACGCGCTGGGATGGTCCGGCACCTTCGACAGGCCGGCCATGTGCGGGGTGATGATCTTGCCGATGGGGCCGGGATAGACCTCGCCGTAGGTGTGGCCGCCGACACGGGTGTAGACCGGGCAGTGATTCATGCAGGCGCCGCAGCGAATGCAGTTCAGGGTCTGGCGCAGTTCGCTGTCGGCGAAGGCCTGGGTGCGACCGTTGTCCAGCAGCACCAGATGCACTTCCTGCGGGCCGTCCATCTCGTGGGCCTTGCGCGGGCCGGAGATCATGTTGACGTAAGTGGTGATCGGGATGCCCAGCGCCGAGCGGGTCAGCAGCGACAGCAGGGGGATGGTGTCGCGCAGGTTTTCGACGACTTTCTCGATGCCGGTCACGGCGATGTGCACGGGCGGCACGCTGGTGACCATGCGCCCGTTGCCTTCGTTTTCCACCAGCAGCAGGGTGCCGGTTTCGGCAATCGCAAAGTTGACCCCGGAGACGCCGATATCGGCCTCGAAGAATTTCTGGCGTAGCACGCGGCGACCGATCTGGATCAACTGGTCGACGTCGGTGGTGTAATCCACGCCCAGTTTTTCCTGGAACAGTTTGCCGACCTGGCCGGCGTTCTTGTGGATGGCTGGCATGATGATGTGCGAGGGTTTTTCGTGGTCCATCTGCACGATGTATTCGCCCATGTCCGCTTCCAGGCACTCGACGCCGCGCTCGCCGAGGAAGTCGTTCATTTCCATCTCTTCGCTGACCATCGATTTGCCTTTGATCACTTGCCTGGCTTCGTGGGCGGTGACGATGGACAGCACGATGTCATTGGCCTGCTCGACGGTTTCGGCCCAGTGCACGTGCACGCCGTTGCGGATCAGGTTGCGTTCCAGTTGCTCCAATAGATCCGGCAGTTTGGACAGGGCCCGTGCGCGGATGGCATTGCCCAGTTCGCGCAGGTCTTCGCGTTCTTCCGGGTCGCTGAATGCGGCGGCGCGCTTGGTCATCAGCGAATCCATGGCGCGCCGGAAGTTGCCACGCAATTGCGCGTCGCCGAGGGCCTGATGGGCGCGAGAGCGGAAGTCCGTTTCTACTTCCACGGCCGGGATGCGGGTTTGTGTGTTCATGGCTGACCTCCGGTGCGTTGCCACAGGAAGCTGGCCAGATGCAGGCCGCGTATCGAGGCGCGTTGTTTTTCCAGCGCGCCGTTGATGTTCATCAGGCAGCCGCAATCGGCGGTGAGGATCTGATCGGCGCCGGACTCCTGCAAGGCACGAGTCTTGTCGGCGACCATCGCCCCGGAAATGTCCGGCATGCGGACGCTGAATGTCCCGCCGAAGCCGCAGCATTCGCTTTCATGGTCATGCTCGACGCGCTGCACATTGCTCAGTTGTGCCAGCAGTTCGCGGGCATGCAGGTGGGTATTCATTTCGCGGCGCGCCGAGCAGGACGTGTGCAGGGCGATCCTGATCGGCTGGCCTTGATCATTCAACTGCGCCTTGCAGACGAACAGCAGGAATTCGGTCAGTTCATAGGTGCGGGCGGCGAGGGCGCGTACCTGTTCCAGGGTGTGTGGTTCGTCCTTGAACAGTTCAGGGTAATGCTCGCGAAACATTCCGGCACAGGAGCCGGACGGCACGATCACCGGATAGTCACCGGCAAACAGTGCCAGTTGCGCGCGTGCCACTTGCCGGGCCTGATCGGTGTAGCCGCTGGTGTAGGCCGGCTGCCCGCAGCAGCTTTGTCCTTGCGGGTAATCGACCGCGATGCCTTCGCGTTCCAGCAGGTGGATGGCATCCATCCCGGCATCGGGAAAAAACAGGTCGACCACGCACGTGCCGAACAGGTAGACCCGTTGCGGTTTTTCCGTCGGGTATTGGCGTGGCGCATGCCGTGCTGGCGCGACACGGGTGGCATTGGGTGATGCGTTGTAGAAAAGCTCGCTCATCAGGCGTTTCTCCGGGTGGGCCCGGTTATCCGTTCGGTAGCCGATCGGATCATGAATGGCTGACGCCGGACGGTCAGGCCGGCGTCAGGAGTGCATGTTTCTAAGATTAGTGAACCAGCATGCCGGTGAACCAGTACGCCTGGGCATACGTGATGCAGCCCACGATGGTCGCGAAAAACAGGCTGTGCTTGAGGGTGAAGCGGAACAGGTCCGATTCCTTGCCGACCAGCCCGGTCGCGGCACAGGCCACTGCGATGGATTGCGGCGAGATCATCTTGCCGGTTACGCCGCCGCTGGAGTTGGCGGCGACCATCAGTACATCGCTGACACCGATCTGGTGGGCGGTGGTGGCCTGCAGGGAACCGAACAGCGCATTCGCCGAGGTATCGGAGCCGGTCAGGAACACCCCCAGCCAGCCGAGGAACGGCGAGAAGAACGGGAACGCCGAGCCTGTCCCGGCCAGCACCAGCGCCAGGGTCGAGGACATGCCCGAGTAGTTCATGACGAAGGCGAAAGCCAGCACCATGCCGATGGACACAATGGCCCAGCGCAGCTCGATCAGCGTTTCTTTAAAAGTGGTCAGACCAATCTTCGGGCTGATGCGCAGCACGACCATGGCCAGGATCGCCGAGAACAGAATCGCGGTGCCCGAGGCGGCGATCAGGTCGAACTTGTAGACCGCTGGCATGGCGGTGGCCTTGGCCACGATGGGAGCACCCTTGATCACCAGTTGGTCCAGATACGGCACTGCGATATTGATGGTCCAGGCTTGCAGGGCGCCACCGGCAGCGAACATCGCCTTGAACGGCTTGAGCGTCCAGACTGTGACCATGGCGGTCAGGATCAGGAACGGCGACCAGGCCTTGATGATCTGCCCAAGGCTGTAAGGCGATTTGACGCTGGTGCGTGGCTGGCCGAAACCGCCGGGACTGCCGCCCGCGATAGCTGCCGAGCCACCGCTGACTGCAACCGTGTCGGAAGCGCGCTGCGGTTGCCAGACTTTCAGGAACAGGGTCAGCGAAACGATACTGACCAGTGCCGAAGTGATGTCCGGCAGTTCGGGGCCGATGAAGTTGGAGGTCAGGTACTGGGTGATCGCAAAGGTGAGGCCTGCAATCAGCGCGGCTGGCCAGGTTTCCTTGACGCCTCGCACACCGTCCATCATGAACATCAGCCAGAACGGCACGAACACTGACAGCAGCGGCAACTGGCGGCCCGCCATGGCGCCGATCTTGAACGCATCGATCCCCGAAACCTGGCCGGCAACAATGATCGGGATGCCCAGCGCGCCAAAGGCCACCGGCGCAGTGTTGGCGATCAGGCACAGGCCTGCGGCATATAGAGGATTGAGGCCGAGCCCGACCAGCAGGGCGGCGGTAATCGCCACCGGCGCGCCGAATCCGGCAGCGCCTTCGAGGAATGCACCGAAACAGAAGCCGATCAGCAGCACTTGCAGGCGCTGGTCATCGGTAATCGCCATGACCGAGCTGCGGATGATCTCGAACTGACCGCTCTTGACGGTCAGTTTGTAGAGAAAGACCGCCGCGACGATGATCCAGGCGATGGGCCACAAGCCATAGGCGAAGCCGTAGCCAGCGGCTGCCAGGGCCATGCCGGTCGGCATCTGGAAAGCGAAGATTGCCACCAGGACCGACAGCGCCAGGGTAATGCTGCCCGCGATATGGCCTTTGAGCCGGAACACGGCCAGTGCCAGAAAGAAGAACACGATGGGAATGAGCGCAGCGGCGGCGGAAAGGCCCAGGCTGCCCAGAGGTGTATAGAGTTGTTGCCAAGTCTGCATGTAGGTGGCCCCTAATTGTTTTTGGTAAGGCCCGGTGTTCTGTTCGTGCGTGCATGGCTTCGATTCGGCATCACGGTAGGTGAGCGCCTGGCCGATATGGATGAACGAGTCGCACAGTTCACCAGCTCAAGCCTTCCTGATCGGAAGGTCTTGCAGCGCGATGGAGGTCAGCCATCAATCGCTGGCATTGGATAATTGGTAATACCAATTTACAATGTCTGATCGCTAGGTTAAAAGCCTTGCCATTGATGTGTCAATTTGTCTCGTCAGGTCTTTTGTCGGGCCTGCGCAAAAATGCGTCTGGCCTGCTGCATCTGGCAGGTGCCTGAAGGGCTGCGATCAGCCAGAATGTGTGCTCCCGGTAAAGAGCCGGGCGTGTGGAGTGAGGGGTTATGAGTTTTGATCAGGTGCGTCAGCGCCGTTTGTCTGACGATATTGTCGAGCAACTGGAAAGAATGATTCTTGAGGGCACGCTCAAGTCGGGCGGACGCTTGCCTGCCGAGCGCGCCCTGGCCGAACAGTTTGGTGTGTCGCGGCCTTCGCTGCGTGAGGCGATCCAGAAACTGACCGCCAAAGGGCTGCTGATCAGCCGCCAGGGTGGGGGCAACTACGTGGTCGAGAACCTCGGCTCGACGTTCAGTGACCCACTGCTGCATCTGTTGGAAAGCAGCCCTGATGCCCAGCGCGACCTGCTGGAGTTTCGGCATACTCTGGAGGCGTCATGCGCCTATTACGCCGCCATTCGCGCCACTGATGTCGACCGCGAGCGTCTGCGGGTGGCGTTCGATGCGTTGCAGGATTGCTACACCTGCACCGACGAAGTGAGCCGGGCCGAGGAGGGCGCTGCCGATGCGAGCTTTCACCTGGCGATTGCCGAGGCCAGCCATAACACGGTGCTGCTGCATACCATTCGCGGCTTGTTCGATCTGCTCAAGCGCAATGTGGTGATCAATATCGGCGGGATGTACCAGCAGCGTGCGGAAACCCGCGACATGCTCATCAAGCAGCATCGTGAGTTGTATATGGCGATTATCGAAGGACGCGCCGAGGATGCGCGTGAAGTATCCAGTCGTCACCTGACGTATGTGCAGGAAGTGCTGGAAGAAGTGCGGCAGCAGGTTCAACGCACGGCGAGGGCAGAGCGCCGCAACAAGATGTGATCGCTTGTTTGATTCATTCGCGGATAAATCCGCTCCCAACGGTATACCGCAGGAGCGAATTCATTCGCGAGGAATCAGTCGTCCTTGCCCTTGCTGCGCACGGCCCGCTGCAGTTCGCGATCCGAATCGCGTTCGCGCTCGGTATGGCGCTTGTCGTATTCCTTCTTGCCTTTACCCAGAGCGATTTCGCACTTGATCAAGTGCTGCTTCCAGTAAAGGGAAAGGGCGACGCAGGCATAACCTTTCTGCTGCACCGACGTGGTGAGCTTTTCAAGCTCGCGCTGGTTCAGCAACAGTTTGCGGGTGCGTGTCGGGTCAGCGATGACGTGTGTGCTGGCAGTCTTGAGCGGCGTGATATGGCTGCCCATCAGCCAGGCCTCGCCATCCTTGAGCAGCACATAACTGTCGACCAGCTGTACCTTGTTGGCACGCAGGCTTTTTACTTCCCAGCCAGCCAGGACCAGACCGGCCTCGAACTTGTGTTCGATGAAGTAATCGTGACGCGCCTTTTTATTTTGCGCGATGGTCCCTGTGGGATGTTTCTTGAGCTTAGCCATAGGGGCGGCATTATAGGCAGTTGCTTCAATGTCGGCTACGGGAAAGCGTGCGCTTGAGCACGAAGGATGAATCCCTGACAATGCGCGCTCCTGTACAGCGTTCACAGCCCTGCCATTCATACCCGGTAACGCGATGTCTGGTTGCCGTTGCGAGGTTTGTGTGTTGTGGTGCTTGCAGGTGGAATGAAGAGGCGTGCGCAATCTGCGGCTCTTCGGCCCGATATTCTTTTTGATGCGCTACGTGGCGCCGTTAGGCATTCTTGTGGTGTTTGCCGCTCAGCTTTGGAAATGACACTCACATGACTACGCATATTCAGCGTTCGGCTCTTTTGCCGTATCCGGCCGGTTTTCTGTACGACCTGGTCAATGATGTGGCTCGCTATTCCGAGTTTCTACCCTGGTGTTCCTCGGCGGTGGTGCTTGAAGAAAGCGAGACACACATGCGTGCAAGTCTGGAGGTCGCCAAAGGTGGCCTGAGTCAGAAATTTGTAACGCGCAATGTACTGGTGCCTGGAGAATCCATCGTGATGGATCTGGTTGAGGGGCCTTTCAACCAGTTGCACGGTGTCTGGACCTTCAAGCCACTGGGAGAGAAGGCCTGCAAGATCAGTCTGGACCTCACCTTCGATTATGCCGGCTCGATTGTCCGTGCGACCCTGGGGCCGCTGTTCAATCAGGCTGCCAATACGCTGGTGGATGCTTTCTGCCAGCGGGCCAAAGAACTGCATGCCTGATGAATTGATCGAGATCGAGGTGGTTCATGCTGCCGTCGATCGTCAGGTGTTGCTCAGCGTTGCCGTGCCTTTGGGTTCATCCGTGCAGCAGGCCCTGGGCGCGTCTGGCATCCAGGCGCAATTTCCTGAACTGGACCTGTCTCAATGCCCTGTCGGCATTTTCGGCAAGGTGGTGAAAGATCCTTCGGTGCGTTTGCTGGAGGCGGGTGATCGCATCGAGATCTATCGCCCGTTGCTGGCTGACCCGATGGAAGTGCGTCGTCTGCGTGCCGCCAAGGCGCGCTTGAACAGAGATGCCATGTCTTGATCCTGTAGATCGACAGACAACAAAAAGCCCGGCGTGCCGGGCTTTTTTGTGGAAATTGTTTCCGTTTACTGCGGACTTGTTTCCAGAGGCTCTTGCACCGGCACGGGTACAGTTTCGACGCTGTCCACATCCTTCTGGATCTGGTCCAGCAGCGAGCCTGGCTTGGCTGGCGCTTCAGGAGCTTGCTGTGGCTGGTTGTCAGCAGGGACCGCCTGGTTGCTGCTGTTGCCGAGGATGGCTTCATCACGGCTTACACCGGGCATGAAGTCACCGGACAGGCTTACCAGTTGATCGTTGCCGTTGAAAATCAGGCTGACACGTTCCTGCTGGCGTTCACCGCCACCGGGCTGCAGGCTATACAGGTAGTCCCAGCGATCAGTGTGAAATGTGTCGGTTAGCAGGGGGTTGCCCATGATAAACCGTACTTGCCGCCGGGTCATTCCGGGACGTAACTGGTCTATCATATCCTGCGTGACGACATTTCCCTGTTGGATGTCGATTTTGTAAACCCCGGGGAATGAACAACCGGCGAGTGCGAGCAGTCCCACAAGGGTGAAACTGGTTAGCAAGAGCTTGGTGTTTTGCATCGGTGGGCGACTTCCACTATCTTGGCTGGGACAACGTAAACCCGGATCATACCTGCATTAAGAGAAGCTGCGAAGCAGCGTCTGCGAGAAAGCTGACCATGGTTGAAAATAGCGAACTACGTAAAGCAGGACTCAAGGTGACATTGCCTCGGGTCAAAATCCTTCAAATGCTCGATTCTGCCGAGCAGCGCCACATGAGTGCCGAAGATGTCTACAAGGCGCTGATGGAGGCTAGCGAAGATGTCGGTCTGGCTACGGTCTACCGTGTTCTGACTCAGTTTGAAGCTGCTGGATTGGTGGTTCGCCACAATTTCGACGGCGGTCATGCTGTGTTCGAGCTGGCTGATGGCGGCCACCACGACCATATGGTCAATGTGGAGTCCGGCGAAGTGATCGAGTTCTTCGACGAAGAGATCGAGAAACTGCAAAAGGCTATCGTTGAGCGGCACGGTTACGATCTGGTAGATCACAATCTTGTGCTCTACGTGCGTAACAAGAAGGCGTAAGCCTGCATGACGACAAAGGCGACCTCAGGGTCGCCTTTGTGCTTTCTGGTGGGTCAGTTCCTGGCGGTAATGACCATTTTCTTCGCGTGAGCCAGTGACTCCTTGGTCAGGTCGATGCCGCCGAGCATGCGTGCCACTTCTTCTATACGTTCGTTCTTGTTGAGCTTCGATACGGCGGTGCGCGTTGCGTCGTTGCCTCTGACCTTGTGGACGAACAAGTGCTGATGGCCTTGTGCGGCGACCTGCGGAAGGTGGGTCACAGTCATCACTTGCCCGCGCTCGCCCAGGCGGCGCAGCAACTGGCCGACAATTTCGGCTGTCGGGCCGCCAATGCCCACATCGACTTCGTCAAACACCAGGGTCGGCACACGCGAGGTCTGGGCGGTGATGACCTGGATCGCCAGACTGATGCGTGATAGTTCGCCCCCCGAGGCGACCTTGGCCAGGGCCTTGAGCGGTTGTCCGGGGTTGGCGCTGACCAGTAGCTCGACCTGCTCCAGGCCGTGGGGAAGCAGGTCATTGCCGGTATTGGGTTTCAGCTCGATGGTGAACCGACCGCCGGGCATGCCCAGGCGATGAATTTCCTCTTCGACCGCGTGAGCCAGTTCGCTCGATGCGCGCTGGCGCAAATCGCTCAGTTCCCGGGCCTTTTCCTGATAGTGGCGGGCGAAGGAGGCCAGTTCGTGCTCCAGTCGCTCGATGGACTCGTCGTTGGCATTGAGCGTTTCGATTTCGTCCAGCAGCTTTTGCTGCAGCGTGCTCAGTTCGGTGGGCTGGATGCGGTGCTTGCGGGCCAGTGTATAGATGCTGTCCAGGCGTTCTTCGAGCTGTTGCAGGCGCGCAGGATCGGCGTCGAAATGGTCGAGGAAGCGATTCAACTCACCGACGGCTTCTTCTATCTGTATCTGTGCGCTGGACAGCAGGTCGGTAGCTTCGCTGAGGGCTGTCGGCGAGTTGTTGACGCTGCCGAGGCGGTTCAGGCTGGCGGTCAGGGCATTCAGTACATTGCCTGAATCGCTTTCGCTGCACTGTTCGACGACCTGACGGCAGATGCTCAGCAGGCTTTCTGCGTTGGTCAGGTTCTTGTGTTCCTGTTCGAGTTGTTCCAGCTCGTTTTCGCCCAGGCTCAGGCTTTCCAGTTCTTCGAGCTGGTAGCTGAGCAACTGGTGTCTGGCGCGCTGTTCGTCGCCGGAATTGGAGAGTCGCTCCAGTTCCTGGCGAGTCTGGCGCCAGCGTTGTGCAGCCATCTGGACCTGGCGCGCCAGATCGGTTGCGCCGGCATATTCGTCCAGCAGGCGCCTGTGGGTATCGGTTTTCAGCAGTGACTGGTGTTCATGCTGGCTGTGGATATCGATCAGCAGTTCGCCGAGCGCTTTCAGGTCGCCTTGCGGGCAGGGCGTGCCATTGATGTAGGCGCGTGAGCGACCTTCGGCGGTTATGACCCGACGCAGAATGCAGGGGCCGTCATTGTCCAGGTCGCGCTCCTTGAGCCAGGCCTGCGCTTCGGGAATATCGCCGAGGTCGAAGGTGGCCAGAATATCGGCCTTGTCAGCGCCCGGACGCACGACGCCGCTGTCGGCGCGGTCGCCCAGGGTCAGGCCGAGGGCATCGAGCATGATCGACTTGCCGGCACCGGTTTCGCCAGTGATTACGCTCATGCCTCGATCCAGTTCCAGATCAAGGTGTTCGACGATGGCGTAGTTATGTACGGAAAGGTGCACCAGCATGGAGTGGCTCCCAAGCGATTTGTCTGGTTATTTATACAGTTTTTTGTTTGGTTCTGACAATGCTTGCGCTTAGCTCGATTTGATCGGTCTGAAGAATTTTTAAGTCCGTCAGGTGCTGAAAAGCGCTTCTTTCAGCATGGCCGTGATGAAGGAAATTTTCAGGCAATGTGCAGATACGTCATGCCCAGCCCTTGAAGCCTGAAAATCCGTTCCCATATAGGGGGCAGAAGCGCGAGATGGGTTCGCGGACGTTTTTGAGAGGAGAACACTTATGGCTGACGAACAGAATCTGGATGCGCAAAACCAGGACCAGGCTGGCGAGACAGCTTCGGGTGATGATCTGGCAACTCGTGTGCAAGTGCTCGAAGAGCAATTGGCTGCGGCGCAGGACCAGTCCCTGCGCGTCGCTGCGGATCTGCAGAACGTACGTCGTCGTGCAGAACAGGATGTAGAAAAGGCTCACAAATTTGCACTTGAGAAGTTCGCGGGCGACCTGCTGCCTATCGTCGACAGCCTTGAGCGTGGCCTGGACCTGTCCAATCCGGACGACGAAAGCATTCGTCCGATGCGTGAAGGTATCGAGCTGACGCTGAAAATGTTCGGCGACACCCTCAAGCGCTATCACCTGGAAGCAATCGACCCGCACGGCCAGCCATTCAATGCCGAACATCATCAGGCAATGGCCATGCAGGAAAGCGCTGATGTCGAGCCCAACAGCGTTCTGAAAGTGTTCCAGAAGGGTTATCAGCTCAACGGTCGTCTGTTGCGCCCGGCCATGGTCGTGGTCAGCAAGGCACCGTCGCCTGTTTCGCCATCAATTGATGAGCAGGCTTGAAATCAGCTGTCTGGCCCCCATTTATAGGCCAAGCGTTTAAGAGCTACCGCAATTTGTAAACGCAGTTGCGGCAACCAAATCAAAGTTTCGGGAGAGTCAAAGATGGGCAAGATTATCGGTATTGACCTGGGGACCACCAACTCCTGCGTCTCTATTCTGGAAAACGGCAACGTCAAGGTTATCGAGAACGCCGAAGGCACTCGTACTACCCCTTCGATCATTGCCTACGCCAACGATGGCGAAATTCTGGTTGGCCAGTCGGCCAAGCGTCAGGCGGTGACCAATCCGCACAACACTCTGTACGCAGTCAAGCGTCTGATCGGTCGTCGTTTTGAAGAAGACGTAGTTCAGAAAGACATCCAGATGGTTCCGTACAAGATCGCCAAGGCTGACAACGGCGACGCCTGGGTCGAAGTGAATGGCCAGAAAATGGCACCTCCTCAGATTTCTGCGGAAATCCTGAAGAAGATGAAGAAGACCGCTGAAGACTACCTCGGTGAAACCGTTACCGAAGCCGTCATCACCGTTCCGGCCTACTTCAACGACAGCCAGCGTCAAGCTACCAAGGATGCCGGTCGCATCGCGGGTCTGGACGTAAAACGTATCATCAACGAGCCAACCGCAGCCGCTCTGGCCTACGGCATGGACAAGGCGAAGGGCGACCACACTGTCATCGTTTATGACCTGGGTGGCGGTACTTTCGACGTTTCGGTCATCGAAATCGCTGAAGTTGACGGCGAGCACCAGTTTGAAGTGCTGGCAACCAACGGTGACACCTTCCTGGGTGGTGAGGACTTCGACATTCGTCTGATCGACTACCTCGTCGACGAATTCAAGAAAGAAAGCGGCATGAACCTCAAGGGTGATCCGCTGGCGATGCAGCGTCTGAAAGAAGCTGCCGAAAAAGCCAAGATCGAGCTGTCTTCCAGCATGCAGACCGACGTCAACCTGCCGTACATCACTGCAGACGCTACCGGTCCAAAGCACTTGAACGTGAAAATTTCGCGCTCCAAGCTGGAATCGCTGGTTGAAGACCTGGTGCAGCGCACCATCGAGCCTTGCCGTATCGCGCTGAAAGACGCCGGTATCGACATCGGTGCGATCAACGACGTGATCCTGGTCGGTGGCCAGACTCGCATGCCGCTGGTCCAGAAGCTGGTTACCGAGTTCTTCGGTAAGGAAGCTCGCAAGGACGTCAACCCGGACGAAGCTGTAGCCATGGGTGCTGCCATCCAGGGCGCGGTACTGGCCGGTGACGTGAAAGACGTTCTGCTGCTGGACGTCAGCCCGCTGACGCTGGGTATCGAAACCATGGGCGGCGTGATGACTGCGCTGATCGAGAAGAACACCACGATTCCTACCAAGAAATCGCAGGTTTTCTCGACTGCCGATGACAACCAGAACGCCGTGACCATTCACGTTCTGCAGGGTGAGCGCAAGCAAGCCGGCCAGAACAAGTCGCTGGGCAAGTTCGATCTGGCCGAGATTCCACCTGCTCCACGTGGCGTGCCACAGATCGAAGTAACCTTCGACATCGACGCCAACGGCATCCTGCACGTCGGCGCGAAAGACAAGGCGACCGGCAAGCAACAGTCGATCGTGATCAAGGCCAACTCGGGTCTGTCGGACGAAGAAATCCAGCAGATGATCCGCGACGCTGAAGCCAACAGCGAAGAAGACCGCAAGTTTGAAGAGCTGGCTTCTGCGCGTAACCAGGGCGACGCACTGGTTCACTCGACTCGCAAGATGCTCAGCGATGCTGGCGATAAAGTGACTGCGGAAGAGAAGACTGCCGTTGAAGCTGCTCTGGTTGCTCTGGAAGCGGCCGTCAAGGGCGACGACAAGGCTGCCATCGACGCCAAGGTCGAAGAGCTGTCCAAGGTGTCCGCGCCGATTGCTCAGAAAATGTACGCTGAGCAGGCTGAAAACCCTGAAGCGGCTGAAAAGCCTGCTGAAGAGAAAGCCAAGGCTGACGACGTGGTCGACGCCGAGTTTGAAGAAGTCAAAGACCACAAGTAAGCGCATGCTCGCTTGAAGGCCAGTTGACCCGTTCCGGGCGGTGGCTGGTAGGATGTCGCCGCGCGGGAGCTTGCTCCCGCGTTGGCGTGTCTGGAACAGGCAAAATTTCGGCGTGCGGATCTTGGTCCTCACGCTCTGTGGCAAGGTCGCGATGCTCCTGCATGGCGATTCGTTCTGCCGCTTTCTCGGTCAGGCAACTGACTGTCGAACGAAGACCAGGATCGTTGAATTGACGTGAGTTGGGTCCGGGCCTGTATGGGGCTCAACGAGTTTGGCAAGGCTCAGGAGGGTTTTGCCGAACGTCCTCAAGAGTGCGGAAGAATTATGGCAAAGCGTGATTATTATGAAGTGTTGGGGGTGGAGCGGGGCGTCAACGAGGCCGAGCTGAAGAAGGCTTATCGCCGCCTCGCGATGAAGCATCACCCCGACCGCAACCCTGATGACAAGGCTGCGGAAGAACTGTTCAAAGAGGCCAACGAGGCCTATGAAGTGCTGTCCGATGCCAGCAAGCGTGCCGCGTACGATCAGTACGGCCATGCCGGTGTAGATCCGAGCATGGGTGGCGGCGGTTTCGGTGGTGGCGCGGGCGGTGCGAACTTCTCCGATATCTTCGGCGATGTGTTCAGCGACTTCTTCGGTGGTGGCCGTGGTGGTGGCGGTCGTGGCGGCGCGCAGCGCGGCAGCGATTTGCGCTACACCCTTGAGCTGGATCTTGAAGAGGCGGTGCGCGGTACGACCGTGAATATCCGTGTTCCGACGCTGGTCAACTGCAAGCCTTGCGATGGCAGTGGCGCGAAGAAAGGTTCTTCGCCGGTCACTTGCCCGACGTGTGGCGGTATTGGTCAGGTACGCATGCAGCAGGGGTTCTTCTCCGTGCAGCAGACCTGTCCGCGTTGCCATGGTCACGGCAAGATCATTTCCGATCCGTGCGATTCGTGTCATGGCGAAGGCCGTGTCGAAGAATCCAAGACCCTGTCGGTCAAGGTTCCGCCAGGCGTCGATACCGGTGACCGCATTCGTCTGTCCGGCGAAGGCGAAGTGGGTTCACAGGGTGGGCCGACCGGCGACCTGTACGTTGTGATCAATGTGCGCGAGCACGCGATTTTCCAGCGCGACGGCAAGCATCTGTATTGCGAAGTGCCAATCAGCTTCACTGACGCGGCTCTGGGTGGCGAGCTTGAAGTGCCGACCCTGGATGGTCGGGTCAAGTTGAAGATTCCTGAGGGTACCCAGACCGGCAAGCAGTTCCGCTTGCGTGGCAAGGGTGTCGCTCCGGTGCGTGGCGGCGGTGCTGGCGACTTGATGTGCCGTGTCGCGGTTGAAACCCCGGTCAACCTCGGCAAGCGTCAGCGTGAACTGCTCGAAGAGTTCCGTACCTCGCTTGAAGGCGACGACTCGCATTCCCCGAAAGCCAGTGGCTGGTTCGAGGGTGTGAAGCGTTTCTTCGGTGATCTGTAAGGGCTGATTCGGCAGGAGAGAGTTATGCGACGTATTGCTGTGGTAGGCGCCGCCGGGCGCATGGGTAAGACTTTGATCGAAGCGGTGCTGTCGGCGCCGGGTGCCGGGCTGACGGCCGCAATCGACCGTCCGGACAGCACGCTGGTGGGTGCCGATGCTGGCGAACTGGCTGCGCTGGGTCGTATCGGCGTGCCGTTGTCGGGTGATGTGGCCCGGGTTGCCGATGAGTTCGATGTGTTGATCGACTTCACGCATCCGACGGTCACGCTGAAGAATCTGGCGTTCTGCCGCAAGGCAGGCAAGGCCATGATCATCGGTACTACCGGCTTCAGTGTTGAAGAGAAGCAGGTGCTGGCCGAGGCCGGGAAAGAGATCCCTATCGTTTTTGCGGCCAACTTCAGCGTTGGTGTGAACCTTTGCCTGAAGCTGCTGGATACCGCGGCTCGCGTACTGGGTGACGATGTCGATATCGAGATCACCGAGGCTCATCACCGGCACAAGGTCGATGCGCCTTCGGGTACGGCATTGCGCATGGGCGAAGTGGTTGCCGAGGCGCTGGGTCGTGATCTGGAGAAGGTCGCTGTCTACGGTCGTGAAGGCCAGACAGGTGCCCGTGATCGTCAGTCGATCGGTTTTGCGACCATTCGCGCCGGGGATATCGTGGGTGACCATACGGTGTTGTTCGCTGCTGATGGCGAGCGGGTGGAAATCACCCACAAGGCCTCCAGTCGCATGACCTTTGCCAAGGGTGCCGTACGCGCAGCCATGTGGCTCGATGGCAAGGCGCCAGGTCTTTATGACATGCAGGACGTGCTGGAACTGCGCTGATAAAAGGCGCTGGATGAGGGTTTGCTGGCTCGTGCTCAGGTGTGGGCTGCGCCCCTCATCGGCTTCTGGCGGGTTTGCCCTGTCGCATTCCGTGAGTTTTCGGACTCATTGGTGGTAGACCCAAACAGGCTTTTTCTGTAAGCTACAGCTTTAGTGTGTCCACTAAAAGCGCGCAGATGATTCGATAAGAAAGCGGGGTGACGTATCTACGTCATTCCGCTTTTTTGCAACCTGCGAACGCCCTTTCAGGCTTTATTTACGGGAGGTCTTCTTGACTAAGCCAGCCATACTTGCCCTTGCTGATGGCAGCATTTTTCGCGGCGAAGCCATTGGAGCCGACGGCCAGACCGTTGGTGAGGTGGTGTTCAACACCGCAATGACCGGCTATCAGGAAATCCTTACCGATCCTTCCTATGCCCAGCAAATCGTTACTCTGACTTACCCGCACATCGGCAACACCGGCACCACGCCGGAAGACGCCGAGTCGAATCGCGTATGGTCTGCAGGCCTGGTCATTCGTGACCTGCCACTGGTATCAAGCAACTGGCGCAACAAGCAGCCACTGGACGAATACCTCAAGGCCAACAACGTCGTTGCCATCGCTGGTATTGACACTCGTCGCCTGACCCGCATCCTGCGTGAGAAAGGCGCACAGAACGGCTGCATCATGGCCGGTGACAACATTTCCGAAGAGGCTGCAATCGCAGCGGCTCGCGGCTTCCCGGGCCTCAAGGGCATGGATCTGGCCAAAGTGGTCAGCACCAAGGAAAGCTACGAGTGGCGTTCCAGCGTCTGGAATCTGAAGACCGACAGCCACCCTGAAATCGCTGCTGCCGAATTGCCTTACCATGTCGTGGCTTACGACTACGGCGTCAAGGTCAATATCCTGCGCATGCTGGTCGAGCGCGGTTGCCGCGTCACCGTGGTTCCGGCGCAAACGCCTGCCAGCGACGTGCTTGCCTACAGCCCGGACGGTGTTTTCCTGTCCAACGGCCCTGGCGATCCCGAGCCATGCGACTACGCCATCAAGGCCATCAAGGAAGTCCTGGAAACCGAGATTCCGGTTTTCGGTATCTGCCTGGGCCACCAGTTGCTGGCTCTGGCTTCCGGTGCCAAGACGGTAAAAATGGGCCACGGCCACCACGGCGCCAACCACCCGGTCCAGGATCTGGACACCGGTGTCGTCATGATCACCAGCCAGAACCACGGCTTTGCAGTGGACGAGTCGACTCTGCCGGGCAACGTGCGCGCCATCCACAAGTCGCTGTTCGACGGTACCCTGCAGGGTATCGAGCGTACCGACAAGAGCGCATTCAGCTTCCAGGGGCACCCTGAAGCCAGCCCGGGCCCGAATGACGTCGCCCCTCTGTTTGATCGCTTTATCGAAGCCATGGCCAAGCGACGCTGACCGGTTGCCTTGAGAATGTAGTAAGCAGGTGCCAGGGTGGCCCCGGATGACGAGTCCGGTTGTCGCCACCCAGGCCACCTCAAAGAAATATTCAAGACGGCTTGCCGACTGACCTACGGATTTGAGTGACAACCCCATGCCAAAACGTACAGATATTAAAAGCATCCTGATTCTCGGCGCCGGCCCCATCGTGATCGGCCAGGCCTGTGAATTCGACTACTCCGGCGCCCAGGCCTGCAAGGCACTGCGCGAAGAGGGTTACCGCGTCATCCTGGTGAACTCCAACCCGGCGACCATCATGACCGATCCGGCCATGGCCGACGCGACCTACATCGAGCCGATCAAGTGGCAGACCGTTGCCAAGATCATCGAAAAAGAGCGTCCGGATGCCGTGCTGCCAACCATGGGTGGCCAGACCGCACTGAACTGCGCACTGGACCTGGAGCGCGAAGGCGTTCTGGAGAAGTTCGGCGTTGAAATGATCGGCGCCAATGCCGACACCATCGACAAGGCCGAAGATCGTTCGCGCTTCGACAAGGCCATGAAGTCCATCGGTCTGGAATGCCCGCGCTCCGGCATTGCCCACACCATGGAAGAAGCCAACGCGGTTCTCGAGAAGCTGGGCTTCCCGTGCATCATTCGTCCGTCCTTCACCATGGGCGGCACCGGTGGCGGTATCGCGTACAACCGTGAAGAGTTCGAGGAAATCTGTGCCCGTGGTCTGGACCTGTCGCCGACCAAGGAGCTGCTGATCGACGAATCGCTGATCGGCTGGAAAGAATATGAAATGGAAGTTGTCCGCGACAAGAAGGACAACTGCATCATCGTCTGCTCCATCGAAAACTTTGACCCGATGGGCGTGCACACCGGTGACTCGATCACTGTTGCACCGGCTCAGACCCTGACGGACAAGGAATACCAGATCCTGCGTAACGCCTCGCTGGCAGTGCTGCGCGAGATCGGCGTGGAAACCGGCGGTTCCAACGTACAGTTCGGTATCTGTCCGGACACCGGCCGCATGGTCGTGATCGAGATGAACCCGCGTGTATCGCGTTCCTCGGCACTGGCTTCCAAGGCTACCGGCTTCCCGATCGCCAAGGTCGCGGCCAAGCTGGCTGTTGGCTACACCCTTGACGAGCTGCAGAACGACATCACTGGCGGCAAGACCCCGGCGTCCTTCGAGCCGTCCATCGATTACGTGGTCACCAAGCTGCCGCGATTCGCCTTCGAGAAGTTCTCCAAGGCTGACGCACGCCTGACGACCCAGATGAAGTCGGTCGGTGAAGTCATGGCTATCGGCCGTACCTTCCAGGAATCCCTGCAGAAAGCCCTGCGCGGCCTGGAAGTCGGTGTCAGCGGCCTTGACCCGAAACTGGACCTGAGCGATCCGGAAAGCATGAGCACGCTCAAGCGCGAGCTGACCGTTCCGGGTGCCGAGCGTATCTGGTACGTCGCCGATGCTTTCCGTGCTGGCATCACGGTCGAAGAAATCTTCGGCATGAACATGATCGACCCTTGGTTCCTGGTGCAGATCGAAGATCTGATCAAGGAAGAAGAGAAGGTCAAGACTCTGGGGCTGTCGGCCATCGACCGCGACCTGATGTTCCGCCTCAAGCGTAAAGGCTTCTCCGATGCACGTCTGGCCAAGCTGCTGGGCGTCACCGAGAAGAACCTGCGTACTCATCGCCAGAAGCTCGAAGTGTTCCCGGTCTACAAGCGCGTCGACACCTGCGCGGCCGAGTTCGCAACCGATACTGCCTACCTGTACTCGACGTACGAGGAAGAGTGCGAAGCCAATCCGTCGACTCGCGACAAGATCATGATCCTGGGTGGCGGTCCTAACCGTATCGGCCAGGGTATCGAGTTCGACTACTGCTGTGTACACGCTGCCCTGGCGCTGCGCGATGACGGGTACGAGACCATCATGGTCAACTGCAACCCGGAAACCGTATCCACCGACTACGACACTTCCGACCGCCTGTACTTCGAGCCGGTAACCCTGGAAGACGTGCTGGAAATCGTGCGCGTGGAGAAGCCTAAAGGTGTGATCGTCCAGTACGGTGGCCAGACGCCGCTGAAACTGGCTCGCGCCCTGGAAGCGGCCGGTGTACCGATCATCGGCACCAGCCCTGACGCCATCGACCGTGCAGAAGACCGTGAGCGCTTCCAGCAGATGGTTGAACGCCTGAACCTGCGTCAGCCGCCAAACGCTACCGTGCGCAGCGAAGACGAAGCGATCCGCGCTGCGGCGAAGATCGGTTACCCGCTGGTTGTGCGTCCGTCCTACGTGTTGGGTGGTCGGGCGATGGAAATCGTCTACCAGGAAGAAGAACTCAAGCGCTACCTGCGTGAAGCCGTCCAGGTTTCCAATGACAGCCCGGTGTTGCTCGATCACTTCCTGAACTGCGCCATCGAAATGGACGTCGATGCTGTCTGCGACGGTACCGACGTGGTGATCGGCGCGATCATGCAGCACATCGAGCAGGCGGGCGTTCACTCCGGTGACTCCGCCTGTTCGCTGCCGCCTTACTCGCTGCCGGCCCATATCCAGGACGAAATGCGCGAGCAGGTCAAGAAGATGGCCCTGGAACTGGGCGTTGTCGGCCTGATGAACGTTCAGTTGGCGCTGCAAGGCGAAGACATCTACGTCATCGAAGTGAACCCGCGTGCATCGCGTACAGTTCCTTTCGTCTCCAAGTGCATCGGCGTTTCCCTGGCCATGATCGCTGCTCGCGTCATGGCGGGTAAAACCCTGAAGGAACTGGGTTTCACCAAGGAAATCATTCCGAACTTCTACAGTGTGAAAGAAGCGGTCTTCCCGTTCGCCAAGTTCCCGGGTGTTGACCCGATCCTCGGCCCGGAAATGAAATCGACCGGTGAAGTCATGGGCGTGGGCGATACCTTTGGTGAAGCCTTTGCCAAGGCCCAGATGGGGGCCAGTGAAATTCTGCCGACCGGCGGCACGGCGTTCATCAGCGTGCGCAATGACGACAAGCCATTGGTTGCCGCTGTCGCTCGCGACCTGATCAGCCTCGGTTTCGAGATCGTTGCGACTGCCGGTACGGCGAAGCTGATCGAGGCGGCCGGCTTGAAGGTGCGTCGCGTCAACAAGGTGACCGAGGGTCGTCCACACGTGGTCGACATGATCAAGAATGACGAAGTCACGCTGATCATCAACACCACTGAAGGCCGCCAGTCGATCGCCGATTCTTACTCCATTCGTCGCAACGCCTTGCAGCACAAGATTTACTGCACCACTACTATTGCTGCAGGTGAAGCCATCTGTGAAGCGCTCAAGTTCGGTCCTGAAAAGACCGTACGCCGCTTGCAGGATCTACATGCAGGACTGAAGGCATGATCAAATACCCAATGACTGTCCAGGGTGCTCGCGCCCTGGAAGAAGAGTTGACGCATCTGACCAAGGTCATTCGCCCCAAGCTCAGCCAGGACATCGGTACTGCGCGTGAGCTGGGCGACCTGAAGGAAAACGCCGAATACCATGCTGCCCGCGAGCAGCAAGGTATGGTCGAGGCGCGTATCCGTGATATCGAAGGCCGCATGCAGAATGCGGTCATCATCGATGTTGCGACCATTCCTCATACGGGAAAGGTGATTTTCGGTACGACCGTCCAGATCGCCAACGTTGAAACAGACGAGTCCGTTACCTATCAGATCGTCGGCGAGGATGAGGCAGACATCAAGCTGGGCAAGATTTCCGTCGGTTCCCCTATCGCGCGCGCCTTGATTGCCAAGGAAGAGGGCGATGTGGTGGCGGTGAAAACGCCTAGCGGTCTGATCGAGTACGAGATCATTGAAGTCCGTCACGTTTGATGGAGTGCGCCCGTTTCCTGCGGGCGCAATTATCTGGCAGCTTGCCCAGACCTTGTGGGTGGGCGGGCTGGTCCTGCTGCATCTGGCGACATTGGCCGTGCTTGATCAGACGGGCCTTGCGCCGCTGTTCATCGACCAGTTCGCCAACCGTGCCAGCGCTCTGCTGGTAGGGTTTGCGGCGGCCTGTGCAGTGCTTCAGCTGGTGGTTCTGGTCAGGTTCGAGCGATTGGCAAGTATCTGGCGGGATTTTCGCGGGCAACTGCTTTCAATTGCATTGATGTCGTCAGCGATCTACTACGTGCTTCGGCACTGGTTTGCCGATGCCTTGCACTGGCAGTTGCTGAGCTATCTGGTACTGGCGTTGAGTGGCTTGTTGCTGGTCTTGCAGCCGGTGCCGGGAAGAGGCATCAGGGCGCACTGAAGGCGCCCTGATTGCTGTTTTATCCGTGCGCGCGGTGGACGTTGGACAATTGCTTGTTTACCTTTGGGTTCTTGCGATAGATCAGCGCCATCTTGCCGATGACCTGTACAAGGTCCGCTGAGCCGACCTTGCAGAGTTCTGCAATGGTCTGGAGGCGGCTTTCGCGATCGAGGATATTGAGTTTGATCTTGATCAGTTCGTGATCGCTCAGTGCGCGTTCGAGTTCGGCGAGCACGCCCTCAGTCAAACCATTGTCAGCCACGATCAATACTGGTTTCAGGTGGTGGCCAATGGATTTGTATTGTTTCTTCTGCTCTTGAGTGAGCGGCATAATCTGACCTCTGCGTCTGATCTTGTAAAAAGCGGCGGCCAGTTTACCCGAGCGAGTCCGGGACCGCCCAGTTAATCACGACTCGTTTATTTTTGAGGTGCCCCGTGGCCCGTTCCAAGACAAGCCATAACTGGCTCAAAGAACACTTTGATGACAAATACGTCAAAATGGCGCAGAAGGACGGTTACCGTTCTCGCGCCAGCTACAAGCTTCTGGAAATCCAGGAGAAGGACAAGATCATCCGTCCAGGCATGACGGTCATCGACCTCGGTGCGGCGCCGGGTGGCTGGTCGCAGGTGACCAGTCGTCTGATTGGCGGTCAGGGTCGGCTGATTGCGTCCGATATCCTGGAAATGGACAGCATCCCCGATGTGACCTTCATCAAGGGTGACTTCACCGAGGACGCCGTTCTCGCTCAAATCCTCGAAGCTGTCGGTAATACGCAGGTAGACCTTGTGATTTCCGATATGGCCCCCAATATGAGTGGATTGAGCGCTGTGGATATGCCGCGTGCAATGTTCCTCTGCGAATTGGCGCTGGATCTTGCTGGTCGCGTATTGCGTCCGGGCGGTGATTTTCTGATCAAGGTCTTCCAGGGTGAAGGCTTCGATGTGTACCACAAGGATATTCGCAAGCTGTTCGACAAGGTGCAGATGCGCAAGCCATTGTCGTCGCGCGACAGGTCCCGTGAGCAATATCTGCTGGCTCGCGGCTTCCGTGCAGTCGACGGCGCGGCAAGCGATGAGCGTCTTTGAGGGTATCCGATAGCTTTTTTCAAATGGCTATGTCGATGGCGCATGTATGACCATCGCGTAGTCAAAGTTTCACAAAGGGTTACAGACGGTGCCTGCCACATCTGTAGGTTCTGTAGTAAGTTAGGCCGGTGAATATCATGCGAGGCACGCTTCCTGCGTGGAGCTTGCTTCAGAGGGTAGCTAATTGAACGATATGGCAAAGAATTTGATCCTGTGGTTGATCATCGCGGCTGTCCTGGTGACGGTGATGAACAACTTCTCCAGCCCGAACGAACCGCAGACCCTCAATTACTCCGAGTTCATCCAGCAGGTCAAGGATGGCAAGGTCGAGAAGGTTACCGTGGACGGCGCTGTCATTACCGGCAAGCGCAGTGATGGCGATACCTTCAAGACCATTCGTCCAAACATCACGGACAATGGCCTGATTGGTGACCTCGTCGACAACAATGTAGTTGTCGAAGGCAAGCAGCCAGAGCAGCAGAGCATCTGGACCCAGTTGCTGGTAGCCAGCTTCCCGATCCTGGTCATCATTGCCGTGTTCATGTTCTTCATGCGCCAGATGCAAGGTGGTGCGGGAGGCAAGGGCGGTCCGATGAGCTTCGGCAAGAGCAAGGCGCGCCTGCTCTCTGAAGACCAGGTGAAAACGACCCTGGCCGATGTGGCCGGTTGCGATGAAGCCAAGGAAGAAGTGGGCGAGCTGGTCGAGTTCCTTCGTGATCCGGGCAAGTTCCAGCGTCTGGGCGGCCGGATTCCTCGCGGCGTGCTGATGGTTGGTCCTCCGGGTACCGGTAAGACCTTGCTCGCCAAGGCCATTGCTGGCGAAGCGAAAGTACCGTTCTTCACCATTTCCGGTTCCGACTTCGTCGAAATGTTCGTGGGTGTTGGTGCAAGCCGTGTTCGCGACATGTTCGAGCAGGCCAAGAAGCACGCGCCGTGCATCATCTTCATCGACGAAATCGATGCCGTGGGTCGCCATCGTGGCGCCGGCATGGGTGGCGGTCATGATGAGCGTGAGCAAACCCTCAACCAGTTGCTGGTCGAGATGGATGGCTTCGAGATGAACGATGGCATCATCGTCATCGCCGCTACCAACCGTCCTGACGTACTGGACCCGGCCTTGCTGCGTCCGGGCCGTTTCGACCGTCAGGTTGTCGTCGGTCTGCCGGATATCCGTGGCCGTGAGCAGATTCTCAAGGTTCACATGCGCAAGGTGCCGATGGGCGAGGATGTCAATCCAGCCGTTATCGCTCGTGGTACTCCAGGATTCTCGGGTGCCGACCTTGCCAACCTGGTCAACGAGGCGTCGCTGTTTGCTGCCCGTGCCGGCAAGCGCATCGTTGAAATGAAAGAGTTCGAGCTGGCCAAGGACAAGATCATGATGGGCGCCGAGCGCAAATCCATGGTCATGTCCGAGAAGGAAAAACAGAACACTGCCTACCACGAAGCGGGTCACGCTATCGTCGGTCGTGTGGTGCCTGAGCATGATCCGGTCTACAAGGTGTCGATCATTCCGCGTGGTCGTGCGCTGGGTGTGACGATGTTCCTGCCGGAAGAAGACCGCTACAGCCTGTCCAAGCGCGCCCTGGTTAGCCAAATCTGCTCCTTGTACGGCGGTCGTATCGCTGAAGAGATGACGCTGGGCTTTGACGGTGTCACCACCGGTGCTTCCAATGACATCATGCGTGCAAGCCAGATTGCCCGGAACATGGTGACCAAGTGGGGCTTGTCGGAAAAACTCGGTCCGCTGATGTACTCCGAGGACGAAGACTCCGGTTATCTGGGGCGCGGCGGCAGCCAGAACTCGAGCTTCTCGGGTGACACGGCCAAGCTGATCGACCTGGAAGTGCGCAGCATCATTGACCATTGCTACGGCACGGCCAAGCAGATCCTGACTGACAACCGTGACAAGCTCGATGCGATGGCCGATGCGCTCATGAAGTATGAGACCATCGATGCAGACCAGATCGATGACATCATGGCAGGTCGCCCTCCGCGTGAACCGCGCGATTGGGAAGGTGGTTCGGGTACCAAGGGCACGCCTATTCCGGATGTCCGCCCGGAAGCGCCTATCGGCGGTCCTGCTGCTGAACATTAAGGTCTGACATGACATCTACGCTGTACCCGACCCGGTTGCCTTGCGGCAACCGGGTTCTTGATTTGGCCCGTACGCATGTAATGGGCATTCTCAACGCGACCCCAGACTCATTTTCGGATGGTGGCCATTTCAGCCAGCTCGATGCTGCCCTGCGTCATGCAGAGGCCATGGTCGTGGCTGGTGCGACCCTGATCGATGTGGGTGGCGAGTCGACTCGTCCGGGTGCCCGTGCGGTTTCTCCTGTCGAAGAGCTTGAGCGGGTTGCGCCGGTGGTTGAAGCCATCGTTCGCGAACTGGACGTCATTGTCTCGGTTGATACCTCCACTCCTGAAGTGATGCTCGAAACGGCTCGTCTCGGTGCCGGCCTCATCAATGATGTGCGCTCGCTGGGGCGTCCCGGTGCGCTGGCGGCCGCGGCGCAGACAGGTTTGCCGGTCTGCCTGATGCATATGCTCGGTGAGCCGGGCAACATGCAGGATGATCCGCATTACAGTGATCTGCTCGGTGAGGTCAGTGCGTTCCTGCAGGAGCGAATGGACCAGTGTGTGGCGTCAGGTATTGATCGCGAGCGCATCATCCTTGATCCAGGCTTTGGCTTTGCCAAGACGCTGGATCATAATCTGAGCCTGTTCAAGCACATGCAGTCCCTGCATTCCCTGGGACGGCCATTGCTGGTCGGCGTTTCGCGCAAAAGCATGATTGGTGCTGTGCTCGAGCGTCCTGTCGGCGAGCGCTTGTATGGAAGCCTGGCATTGGCCGTCCTGGCGATGACCAAAGGGGCAAGAATTCTCCGTGTGCACGATGTCGCCGAAACGGCTGACGTGGTGCGCATGATTGCAGCTGTCGAATCGGCTGAGTAAGAAACTGTGGAGCAGCATTGATGACTACAAGAAAGTATTTCGGAACGGACGGTATTCGTGGCCGCGTAGGGCAGTTTCCAATTACGCCTGAGTTCATGCTCAAGCTCGGCTGGGCTGCCGGTATGGCATTTCGCCGGATGGGGGCCTGCCGAATTCTTGTCGGCAAGGACACGCGCATTTCTGGCTACATGTTCGAGTCTGCACTGGAGGCCGGTATTTCGGCGGCCGGTGCCGATGTCATGCTGCTGGGGCCGATGCCTACGCCGGCTATCGCCTACCTGACCCGCACGTTCCATGCTGAAGCAGGTATCGTTATCAGTGCCTCCCACAATCCGCATTACGACAACGGCATCAAGTTTTTCTCGGGCAAGGGCACCAAGCTGCCTGACGAGATCGAGCAGATGATCGAAGAGCTGCTGGATACGCCGATGACCGTTGCCGAATCCGAAAAGCTCGGCAAGGTTTCGCGGATCAACGATGCGGCAGGCCGTTACATCGAATTCTGCAAGAGCAGCGTGCCGACCAGCACCAGTTTCGCTGGCCTCAAGCTGGTGATCGATTGCGCACACGGTGCTACCTACAAAGTGGCTCCCAACGTGTTCCGTGAGCTGGGTGCGCAGGTCGTTGTGCTTTCGGCGCAGCCCGATGGCCTCAATATCAACAAGGATTGCGGCTCCACCCACATGGGCGCTCTGCAGGCTGCCGTAGTGGCCGAAAAGGCGGATCTGGGGATTGCCTTTGATGGCGATGGCGACCGTGTTCTGATGGTCGATCATACCGGGGCAATCGTCGATGGCGATGAGTTGCTGTACATCATTGCCTGCGATCTGCAGGAGCGTGATCGCCTGCAGGGCGGCGTAGTCGGGACCCTGATGAGCAACCTGGGCCTGGAGCTGGCGCTGGCCGAGAGGAATATTCCGTTCGTGCGCGCCAATGTCGGTGACCGCTATGTGATTGCCGAGCTGCTGGAGCGCAACTGGCAGATCGGCGGGGAAAACTCCGGACATATCGTCTGCTTCCAGCACACCACGACCGGCGATGCGATTATTGCCGCCTTGCAGGTGCTGCTTGCCTTGCGTCGCAACGGCGTCAGCCTGTGCGAGGTTCGCCAGAAGCTGCGCAAGTGCCCTCAGGTACTGGTCAACGTGCGTTTTGGCGGTGGCGTTGATCCGGTTACCCATCCTTCGGTGCAGGAAGCCTGTGCCCGGGTTACCGAGGAAATGGCAGGGCGTGGCCGGGTGCTGCTACGCAAGTCTGGCACCGAGCCATTGGTACGGGTAATGGTCGAGGGCGAGGACGAAACACAGGTCAGAAACTACGCCGATGAGCTGGCAAAGCTTGTTGCTGAAGTTTGCGCCTGATTTTGGCTTGCCAGTGTTGAAAGTGTTGGGTAACATCTGCGCCCACTTTGACCGACGAGGTGTAGCATGCGTCGCCCTATGGTAGCTGGTAACTGGAAGATGCACGGTACCCGCGCCAGCGTCGCTGAGCTGATCGCCGGGCTTGCCGGGCAGGTTCTGCCAAGCGATGTTGATGTCGCGGTTATGCCTCCAAGTCTCTATATCACTCAGGTGATCGAAGGGCTCAAGGGCCAGTCGGTCACTGTCGGTGCCCAGAATGCTGCGATACAGGCGGCACAAGGTGCATTGACGGGTGAGATAGCGTCGAGTCAGTTGGCTGATGCAGGTTGCAGGTTTGTACTGGTTGGGCACTCCGAGCGCCGCCAATTGATTGGTGAGCAGGATGATGTTCTTAACCGCAAGTTTGCGGCAATTCAGGCGAGTGGCCTGATACCGGTGTTGTGCATAGGGGAAACCCTGGAGCAGCGCGAAGCGGGTCAGACACTGGAAGTTGTCGGGCAACAGCTCGATAGCATCATCGCCGAATTCGGCATTGGTGCATTTGTTGATGCAGTAATCGCTTACGAGCCGGTCTGGGCCATTGGCACCGGGCTGACAGCCTCGCCTCAGCAGGCGCAGGAAGTGCACGCAGCTATTCGCGCGCAACTGGCGAAAGAGAATTCCGAAGTCGCACAAGGCGTGCGTCTTCTTTATGGCGGCAGCGTGAAGG
Source organism: Pseudomonas cichorii (assembly GCF_003700275.1). GTDB lineage: Bacteria > Pseudomonadota > Gammaproteobacteria > Pseudomonadales > Pseudomonadaceae > Aquipseudomonas > Aquipseudomonas cichorii_B. Next base: position 59,114 of record NZ_RBRE01000061.1, read on the forward strand.
CGGCCAATGCGGTCGAACTGTTCAGCATGCCGGATATCGATGGGGGGCTCATTGGTGGAGCTTCCCTGAATGCAGATGAGTTCGGTGCGATCTGTCGCGCCGCGGGAAACTGAGAAAATGCTGGAAACAGTCGTAGTCGTTTTTCATCTGTTGGGCGCTCTGGGCGTTGTTGCTCTGGTATTGCTGCAACAGGGTAAAGGTGCGGACGCAGGTGCGTCTTTCGGAGCAGGTGCATCAAATACTGTGTTCGGAGGGCAAGGAACCTCTACCTTTCTGAGTAAGTTTACTGCTATACTCGCCGCAGCTTTTTTCATAACCAGCTTGGGGTTAGGTTACTTTGCTAAAGAGAAAGCTCAAGGGCTGACTCAAGTAGGTTTGCCAGATCCAGCGGTATTGGAAGTGAAACAAAAACCGGCAGCAGATGATGTTCCGGTGCTCGAAGGGCAAAAGCCAGCTGTTGTTCCAGCTGACGTACCTCAAGCTCCAGAGCAGAAGTAAAAAAGAATTCGGCGATGTTCGTTGAGGTCGCCAAAAAGAGTTGTAATGCCGAGGTGGTGGAATTGGTAGACACGCAACCTTGAGGTGGTTGTGCCCATAGGGTGTAGGGGTTCGAGTCCCCTTCTCGGTACCAATTAAGCAGGATAGCCCGCACTAGCGGGCTTTCTTGTAGGTGGATGTTCGATTGACCCTTTAAGGGAACGGTCGTATACTTCCGCCCCAGCTTTGTCGCGGGGTGGAGCAGCTTGGTAGCTCGTCGGGCTCATAACCCGAAGGTCGTTGGTTCAAATCCAGCCCCCGCAACCAGTTTCGCGAAGCCCCTATTCTAGGGGCTTTTTGTTAGCTGGACAGTACATGACGCCGGTGTTCAGCGGCGTTTTCGTGATGGGCTTAAGCCCATTTTTTTATTTTTAAAGCATGCACGAGGGGGTTCAGGTGTCGAGCAAGCTAGAACAGTTGCAGGCCTTGTTGGCCCCTGTGGTCGAGGCTCTTGGCTATCAATGCTGGGGAATAGAGTTTCTTTCCCAGGGCCGACATTCACTGCTGCGCATTTATATCGACAAAGAAGGTGGCGTACTGGTGGAAGACTGCGAAACAGTCAGTCGCCAGGTCAGCGGTGTATTGGATGTAGAAGATCCCATCAGCGCTGAATACACGCTTGAAGTGTCTTCTCCCGGCATGGATCGCCCACTGTTCACTCTTGAACAGTTTGCTTTGCACGCTGGGGAACAAGTGAAAATAAAGCTGCGCTCGCCATTCGATGGTCGACGCAACTTTCAGGGTCTTCTCCGCGGGGTGGAGGAGCAGGATGTCGTGGTGCATGTAGAAGACCACGAATACCTGTTGCCGATCGACTTGATCGACAAAGCCAACATTATTCCCACGTTTGACTGAGACGTGCCAGATACTGCGGATCCCGCGGATCCAATGGCTTGCGAAAGGCGAGGCGTACGATGAGCAAAGAAGTACTGCTGGTTGTTGAGTCGGTGTCCAATGAAAAGGGCGTTCCGGCAGGTGTGATTTTTGAAGCGTTGGAGCTGGCCCTGGCCACTGCTACCAAAAAGCGTTTTGAAGATGAAGTTGAACTGCGTGTGGAAATCAACCGCCACACCGGAAACTACGAGACTTTCCGTCGCTGGACTGTGGTCGAAGACGAAGATCTGGACGATCCGGCCTACGAGCTGGCTGTTGATCAGGCCCAGGCCAAGAAGCCGGGTGCTGTCGCTGGCGATCTTATCGAAGAAAAGATCGAGTCCATCGAGTTCGGTCGCATTGCTGCGCAGACCGCCAAGCAAGTCATTGTGCAAAAGGTTCGTGAAGCCGAGCGTGCTCAGGTGGTCGATGCCTATCGCGAGCGTCTGGGCGAAATCATTTCCGGCACTGTGAAAAAGGTTACACGTGACAATGTCATCGTTGACCTGGGCAACAATGCCGAAGCACTGCTGGCTCGCGAAGACATCATCTCCCGGGAGACTTTCCGGGTCGGTGTACGTCTGCGGGCTCTGCTGAAAGAAATTCGCACTGAAAACCGTGGCCCTCAGTTGATCCTGTCGCGTACTGCGCCAGAGATGCTGATCGAGCTTTTCCGTATCGAAGTACCGGAAATTGCCGAAGGTCTGATCGAGGTGATGGCTGCCTCCCGTGACCCGGGTTCGCGTGCAAAAATCGCTGTTCGCTCCAAGGACAAACGAATCGACCCGCAAGGCGCCTGTATCGGCATGCGTGGTTCGCGTGTTCAAGCCGTATCCGGCGAGTTGGGTGGCGAGCGTGTGGATATCGTGCTCTGGGACGATAACCCGGCGCAGTTCGTGATCAACGCAATGTCCCCTGCAGAAGTGGCGGCAATCATCGTCGATGAAGATGCCCATGCAATGGATATCGCTGTTGGTGCGGACAACCTGGCTCAGGCCATTGGTCGTGGCGGTCAGAACGTGCGTCTGGCCAGTCAGTTGACTGGCTGGACCCTGAACGTGATGACCGAATCGGACATCCAGGCCAAACAGCAGGCAGAGACTGGCGACATTCTGCGCAACTTCATCGACGAGCTGGAAGTCGACGAAGACCTGGCGCAGGTGCTGGTTGATGAAGGCTTCACCAGCCTGGAAGAGATTGCCTACGTACCGCTGGAAGAAATGCTCAACATCGATGGCTTTGACGAAGAAACCGTCAACGAGCTTCGCGCTCGTGCCAAGGATCGCTTGTTGACTAAAGCCATCGCTACTGAGGAAAAGCTGGCAGACGCCCATCCGGCCGAAGACCTGCTCTCGCTTGAGGGTATGGACAAGGATTTGGCGATGGAACTGGCGGTGCGCGGCGTAATTACCCGCGAAGACCTGGCCGAGCAGTCTATTGATGACCTGCTCGACATCGACGGCATTGACGATGATCGTGCCGGCAAGTTGATCATGGCCGCCCGAGCCCATTGGTTCGAGTAACAGGCGCGGCCTGAGGAGAGAAGTGCATGACGCAAGTCACGGTGAAACAACTGGCCGATGAGGTCAAAACACCGGTAGAGCGCCTGCTGCAGCAGATGCGTGAGGCAGGTCTGCCGCACACCGCCGCCGAGGAAAATGTGTCCGACAGTGAAAAGCAATCGTTGCTGACTCACTTGAAAAGCAGTCACAAGGCTAAGGTGGAAGAGCCGCGCAAGATTACCTTGCAGCGCAAGACCACAAGCACCTTGCGTGTTGCTGGCAGCAAAAGCATCAGCGTTGAAGTGCGCAAGAAGAAAGTTTTCGTGCAACGCAGCCCGGAAGAAATTGAAGCCGAGCGCAAGCGTGAGCTGGATGAACGCCGTGCGGTAGAAAATGCCGCTCGTCAAAAGGCTGAAGAAGAGTCCAAGCGTCGCGCCGAAGAAGAAGCGCGCCGCCAGCCTGCTGCCCAACCGGTTGCCAGCGAAGCCTCTGCACCAGCTCCAGTGGCTGCTGCCGCTGCCGAGCCAGTGCGTGAAGCATCTGCGGCACCTGCTGCTGCGCCAACATCTGCAGCACCAGCTGCACCTGTTGTCGAAGTTCGCAAGCGTGATGATCAGCGTCGTCCGGACAAGACCCGTGGCGATGACCGCAATGCTCGTAGTGGCGACGGTGAGCGCAAGAATGCTCCGCATCGTGCTTCGGTAAAAGAGAAAGCACCAGCTCCGCGTGTTGCGCCTCGTACTACCGATGAAGAAAGCGATGGTTTCCGTCGTGGCGGTCGTGGCAAGTCCAAGCTGAAGAAACGCAATGCCCACGGTTTCCAGAACCCTACCGGTCCGGTTATTCGTGACGTTGCCATCGGCGAGACCATCACGGTCGGCGAGCTGTCGGCACAGATGTCCGTCAAGGCAGCTGAAGTCATCAAGTTCATGTTCAAGCTGGGCACTCCGGTGACCATCAACCAGGTACTGGATCAGGAAACTGCCCAGTTGATCGCCGAAGAGCTGGGCCACAAGGTCACGCTGGTCAGCGACAACGCCCTGGAAGATTCCCTGGCCGAATCGCTGAAGTTCGTCGGCGAAACCTTCGCCCGTGCTCCGGTCGTGACGGTAATGGGTCACGTTGACCACGGTAAGACGTCCCTGCTCGACTATATCCGTCGTGCCAAGGTAGCTGCTGGCGAAGCCGGTGGTATCACCCAGCACATCGGTGCCTACCACGTTGAAACCGAACGCGGCATGGTTACCTTCCTCGACACCCCGGGTCACGCCGCGTTTACCGCAATGCGTGCCCGTGGTGCCAAGGCGACCGATATCGTCATCCTGGTCGTTGCTGCTGACGACGGCGTGATGCCGCAAACCATCGAAGCCGTTCAGCATGCTGTCGCTGCTGGCGTGCCACTGGTGGTTGCAGTGAACAAGATCGACAAGCCGGGTGCAGATCTCGATCGCATCCGTAGCGAGTTGTCGGTTCACGGCGTGACTTCCGAAGAGTGGGGCGGTGATACGCCTTTCGTTCCGGTTTCCGCGAAAATGGGTACCGGCGTTGACGAACTGCTCGAAGCGGTCCTGCTGCAAGCCGAAGTCCTGGAGCTCAAGGCCACTCCATCGGCTCCTGGCCGTGGTGTCGTGGTCGAGTCCCGTCTGGACAAGGGCCGCGGCCCGGTTGCGACGGTTCTGGTTCAGGACGGTACGCTGCGTCAGGGCGACATGGTTCTGGTCGGCTCGAACTTCGGCCGTATCCGCGCCATGCTCGACGAGAACGGCAAGCCTGTAAAAGAAGCTGGCCCGTCGATTCCGGTCGAGATTCTCGGTCTGGATGGCACGCCGGATGCCGGCGACGAGATGAGCGTACTGGCTGACGAGAAGAAGGCCCGTGAGGTCGCTCTGTTCCGTCAAGGCAAGTTCCGCGAAGTCAAACTGGCTCGCGCTCATGCTGGCAAGCTGGAAAACATCTTCGAGAACATGGGTCAGGAAGAGAAGAAGACGCTTAACATCGTCCTCAAATCCGACGTCCGTGGTTCGCTGGAAGCACTGCAGGGCGCCCTGGGCGGCCTGGGTAACGACGAAGTGCAAGTACGTGTGGTCGGCGGCGGTGTCGGTGGTATCACCGAGAGCGATGCCAACCTGGCACTGGCTTCCAACGCTGTACTGTTCGGCTTCAACGTGCGTGCCGATGCTGGCGCTCGCAAGATCGTCGAGCAGGAAGGTCTGGATATGCGTTATTACAACGTGATCTACGACATCATCGAAGACGTCAAGAAAGCGCTGACCGGTATGCTGGGCAGCGATGTTCGCGAGAACATCCTCGGTATCGCCGAAGTGCGTGACGTGTTCCGCTCGCCGAAGTTTGGTGCGATCGCAGGTTGTATGGTTGTTGAAGGTGTCGTTCACCGTAACCGTCCGATCCGCGTTCTGCGCGACGACATCGTTATCTTTGAAGGCGAGCTGGAATCCCTGCGCCGCTTCAAGGACGATGCTTCTGATGTTCGTGCCGGCATGGAATGCGGTATCGGCGTCAAGAGCTACAACGACGTCAAGGTCGGTGACAAGATCGAAGTCTTCGAGAAGGTCCAGGTTGCTCGCAGCCTTTAAATCGCGAGCTACAGGAGCCATGGCAGAACGAGGCATGCAAATGCCTCAGCCTCTGTCATGGGGCTCTAAACGCAACGCCCGGTCTGGCAACTGTCAGGCCGGGCGTTTGCCGCTTTCAGACTGTCAGGGTTTGGTCCCGAGTCAGTAACAGGTAGCAAACCATGGCAAAAGAATATAGCCGTACCCAACGAATCGGCGATCAGATGCAGCGCGAACTGGCGCAATTGATCCGTCGCGAAATCAAGGACCCACGTGTGGGTCTGGTCACCATCACGGCAGTCGATGTCAGCCGCGATGTGGGACACGCCAAGATCTTCATGACCGTAATGGGTCAGGACAGCGCCGAGGAAATCGCGCAGACCATCAAGGTGCTCAATTCCGCCGCTGGCTTCCTGCGCATGCAGCTGGCCCGTGAAATGAAGCTGCGCAGTGTGCCGCAACTGCATTTCCACTACGACGAAAGCGTGGCGCGTGGTGCACATCTCTCGGCATTGATCGAGCGTGCAGTGGCCGAAGACGGACAACATCAGGAAGGTTCCGCGCCACAAGGCACGAAGCCGGACAGTACCGAGGAGTAAGGCGTGGCTCAGGTCAAGCGTATACGCCGCAACGTCAGCGGGATCATCCTGCTCGACAAGCCTCTGGGCTTTACTTCCAATGCGGCCCTGCAAAAGGTTCGTTGGTTGCTCAATGCCGAAAAGGCCGGGCATACCGGTAGTCTCGATCCGCTGGCTACAGGTGTGTTGCCGTTGTGCTTTGGTGAGGCCACCAAGTTCTCCCAATACCTGCTCGATTCGGACAAGTCCTACGAAACGCTTATGCAGTTGGGTAAGACCACCACCACGGCAGACTCCGAAGGCGAGGTTTTGCAGACTCGCCCGGTGACCGTTGGTCGTGAAGATATCGAAGCGGTTCTGCCGGCTTTTCGCGGTCAAATCAGCCAGATACCTCCGATGTACTCGGCCCTCAAGCGTGATGGACAGCCTCTTTACAAGCTGGCCCGTGCAGGTGAAGTAGTGGAGCGCGAGCCTCGTTCTGTTACTATTGCGCGCCTGGAATTGCTGGCGAGCGAGTCCGAGACGGCGCGTCTTTCGGTCGATTGCAGCAAAGGCACCTATATCCGGACCCTGGTCGAGGATATTGGTGAGAAACTGGGCTGTGGTGCCTATGTTGCCGAACTGCGTCGTACCCAGGCCGGGCCTTTCGACCTGAGCCAGACGGTGACGCTGGAAGAGCTTGAGCAAGTGCATGCCGACGGTGGCAACGAAGCGGTTGACCGTTTCCTGATGCCATCTGACAGCGGTCTGCTACATTGGCCACTGCTGACGTTCTCGGAACACAGTTCTTTCTACTGGCTGCATGGTCAGCCGGTAAGAGCACCGGACGCACCGAAGTTCGGTATGGTTCGGGTGCAGGATCACGAAGGTCGCTTCATCGGTATCGGTGAAGTAAGCGAAGACGGGCGTATAGCGCCGCGTCGCTTGATTCGGTCAGAATGACCGGAACCGGTCTGTTTGCATGCAAACGGGCTGGCACGAGGGTGGCTGTCAACAGGCGCGGTCACATCTCATTTTTAAATACAGGGATTTGTCCCTGGCCTGTTGGAATCGTCTTCCCCGGAAGCGGTTTCCTTTACTGAAGGATTGCCCACATGGCACTCAGCGTTGAAGAAAAAGCTCAGATCGTAACCGACTACCAGCAAGCTGTTGGTGATACTGGTTCGCCAGAAGTGCAAGTTGCACTGCTGACCGCCAACATCAACAAACTGCAAGGCCACTTCAAGGCCAACGGTAAGGACCACCACTCGCGTCGTGGTCTGATCCGTATGGTAAACCAGCGTCGCAAGCTGCTGGATTACCTGAAAGGTAAGGACGTTAGCCGTTACAGCACCCTGATCGGTCGTCTGGGTCTGCGTCGCTAATAACGACGTTGCAAGAGGTTGGTTGTCTGTCATGATTCGTCGGTCTAATCGACGGTTCCTGGCAGGCTCCCAGCCTCTAGTTTTATCTGGACTGCCGAAGGGTCCGATTCCCCTCGCTGCCCAAGAATTCGCAAGAAACCAGTTCCCCAAGAGCCACAGAAAAGGTAGGAAACCGTGAACCCGGTAATCAAGAAATTTCAGTTCGGTCAATCGACCGTAACCCTGGAGACTGGCCGCATCGCCCGTCAGGCTTCCGGCGCAGTATTGGTCACCGTTGACGACGACGTCAGCGTATTGGTGACAGTGGTCGGTGCCAAGCACGCCGATGCCAGCAAGGGCTTCTTCCCTCTGTCCGTGCACTATCAGGAAAAGACCTACGCTGCCGGCAAGATCCCTGGTGGTTTCTTCAAGCGTGAAGGCCGTCCTTCCGAGAAAGAAACCCTGACTTCGCGTCTGATCGACCGTCCGATCCGTCCGTTGTTTCCAGAAGGCTTCATGAACGAAGTGCAGGTTGTCTGCACCGTGGTTTCCACCAGCAAGAAAACCGATCCGGACATCGCAGCGATGATCGGCACTTCGGCTGCCCTGGCCATCTCCGGCATTCCGTTCGACGGTCCTGTCGGCGCTGCCCGCGTTGCTTTCCACGAAAGCACCGGCTACCTGCTGAACCCTACTTACGAGCAACTGCAGGCTTCCAGCCTGGACATGGTTGTTGCCGGTACTTCCGAAGCCGTTCTGATGGTTGAATCCGAAGCCAAGGAGCTGACCGAAGACCAGATGCTGGGTGCCGTACTGTTCGCCCACGACGAATTCCAGGTCGTGATCAACGCCGTCAAGGAGCTGGCCGCCGAAGCCGCCAAGCCTACCTGGGACTGGCAGCCAAAGCCTGAAGCGACTGACCTGCTGGGCGCGATCCGTTCCGAGTTCGGCGACGCGATCTCCCAGGCCTACACCATCACCATCAAGGCCGACCGTTATGCGCGTCTGGGCGAGCTGCGCGAGCAGATCGTTGCCAAGCTGGCCGTTGAAGAAGGCAGCCCGTCTGCCGGTGAAGTCAAAGCCGCTTTCGGCGAAATCGAATACCGTACCGTGCGCGAGAACATCGTCAACGGCAAACCACGTATCGATGGCCGTGACACCCGTACTGTTCGTCCGCTGAACATCGAAGTCGGCGTTCTGCCAAAGACTCACGGTTCGGCACTGTTCACCCGTGGCGAAACCCAGGCTCTGGTAGTCGCTACTCTGGGTACAGCGCGCGATGCACAGCTGCTCGATACCCTTGAAGGCGAGAAGAAAGACCCCTTCATGCTGCACTACAACTTCCCTCCGTTCTCGGTGGGCGAGTGTGGTCGCATGGGTGGTGCTGGTCGTCGTGAAATCGGTCACGGCCGTCTGGCACGCCGTAGCGTCCAGGCCATGCTGCCTGATGCAACCGTGTTCCCGTACACCATCCGTGTGGTTTCGGAAATCACCGAGTCCAACGGTTCCAGCTCCATGGCTTCGGTCTGCGGTGCTTCCCTGGCTCTGATGGACGCCGGTGTACCGATGAAGGCGCCAGTTGCCGGTATCGCCATGGGCCTGGTCAAGGAAGGCGAGAAATTCGCAGTTCTGACCGACATCCTGGGTGACGAAGACCACCTGGGCGACATGGACTTCAAGGTAGCCGGTACCTCCAAAGGTGTTACCGCGCTGCAGATGGACATCAAGATCAAGGGCATCACCGAAGAAATCATGGAGATCGCCCTGGGCCAGGCCCTGGAAGCTCGCCTGAACATTCTGGGTCAGATGAACCAGATCATTGGTCAGTCGCGTACCGAGCTGTCGGCCAACGCTCCGACCATGATCGCCATGAAGATCGACACCGACAAGATCCGTGACGTCATCGGTAAAGGCGGCGCGACCATCCGTGCAATCTGTGAAGAGACCAAGGCTTCGATCGATATCGAAGACGACGGCTCGATCAAGATCTTCGGTGAAACCAAGGAAGCTGCTGAAGCTGCACGTCAGCGCGTTTTGGGCATCACTGCCGAAGCGGAAATCGGCAAGATCTACGTCGGCAAGGTTGAGCGCATCGTCGACTTCGGCGCATTCGTAAACATCCTGCCGGGCAAGGACGGTCTGGTTCACATCTCCATGCTGAGCGATGCTCGCGTAGAGAAAGTGACCGACATTCTGAAAGAAGGTCAGGAAGTCGAAGTTCTGGTACTGGACGTCGATAACCGCGGCCGTATCAAGCTGTCGATCAAGGACGTAGCCGCTGCGAAAGCATCGGGCGTCTGATCGCTCGACAGGCTCTGTCAAAAAAGGATCCTTCGGGATCCTTTTTTTATGAGCGTAAAGAAAGGCTTGCGTAAGACAGCACCTTAAAACGCATGATAGGAACATGCATCTTGCATGTGAGGTTTTTCGGCGAACGGGCAATCTGCACGATGCGGCAAAATAGGAAAAAATATAACTTGTTGAATTTAGAGGATTTTATTTGATTTGGTAAATTGGCACAGCGCTTGCGATATAACCAATAACCCTGCAGCCAACGATGTTGCTGCAGTTTCTGAGAAAAACAGGAGTTATCGTATGAAGAAGTTCGCTATCGCTGCTGCCACTGCAACTGCCCTGACACTGACCATGGCTAACGCTGCATTCGCTCAGACCAACACCCAGGCGCCAATGATGCTGGCTGCCGGTGAAGTGGCTCAAGCCAAAGAAGCGACCAGCGATACCTGGATCACCACCAAGGTCAAAGCTGATCTGGTGACCGAGAAGGGCATCCCTGGTTCGGACATCAAGGTTGAAACCAACAAAGGCGTGGTTTCCCTGTCCTCTACTGTTGCAGTAACCGAAGCCCAGAAGACCACTGCGGTCAACATCACCAAGAAAATCAAAGGCGTTCAAGCTGTTTCGGCCGATGGCCTGAAAGCTGAGTAAGCCCTTGAAATGAACATCTGACGCCGTGCCGACGACCTCGAACGTTGTTGGCCGACAGGAGGTTCATGCGAGAGGCCACAAGGATGTGGCCATTACAGGCCCCGGTGTTCGCACCGGGGCCTGTTCTATTCTGAAGGGGCGTCAATTACCGCGTTTGCTATCGATCCGCACGAGGCGTCCGCCCTCGAAGCGCAGATATCGATACATGCCGTTATCCGGGCCGTAGACCCACTCTTCGATCCGCACTTCCTCGGACCTGCGATAGTTGCTGCTGTAGGTTTCCTTGCTGCCCACAACCTCCTGGCTAACCGGTGCTCCGCACTTCTGCTGAACCTCGAAGAGCCTGTCTCCCGTACTGATCAACTGGCTGCCACAACGCAAGGTCGAAGCCTGTGCGCTGGCCAGCGAACACGCCAGCAGGACGAAGCCAAAGAGGGATCGGGTCAGAAGGTTATTCAAGTCATTTACTCGCTGTCCAGATGAAGTGGGCTGATCACCCGGCCATCCGCTTGTGCCTGGCCAAGGTGTGCGTCGACAAAGTAGATACGCTGATCTTCAAGTTTGCCCTTTTCCACCAGATAGTCCTTGATGCTGCCAGCCCGGTCCTGCCCCAGCTCACGCAACAGTACTTCGTTGCTGCTCCAGAACTTGAGAATGGCTGCGCGCATCCTGTTCAGGCGTTCTTCCTTGCCAAGGTCGGTCCATTCTGCCGGTGGCTGCTGCTTCAGTCGAGCGCGATAGATGCCTTCGAGCATCGGGCCTTTCTCGTCGTCAGGCACCTGTAGCTGGGCCGCTCTGGCCGGAACCTTGTCGCCGCGACGTTGCATGATCTTGTAGAAGGTGGACTGGTATTCGCGCTCCAGGCGCTGCTGGGCAATCAATGGACCGTCGCTGCCGGCTGCGCTGGTGCCTTCGATTTCCAGGCGCAGGGTCGGGCGCTCCTTGAGCGCGCTCGCCAGTGTGTCGAGGGCTTTGCGGGCATCATCGCTCAGCTCGCTGGAGCCAGGCGCGAAACTGATATTGCCCAGGTCTTCCGAGCCGCCACCGCTGACCAGCCCGCCGAGGAGCTTGAAGGGCGCCTGGGCCGCACGCAGTACCAGATTGCGCAGTGTCTGCCAGACGATCGGCATGACGCTGAATTGCGGGTTGTTCAGATCGCCTTCGACCGGCAGTTCAATGGCAATCCTGCCTTGAGTGTCCTTGAGCAGTGCCACGGCGAGGCGAATCGGCAGGTCCACCGCGTCGGGGCTGTCGACTTTCTCGCCCAGTTGCAGCTGTTCGACGAGTACCTTGTTCTGGGCCTTCAGCTTGCCCTCGGTAATCAGGTAATGCAGGTCGAGATTGAGGCGCCCCTTGCGGATCCGGAACCCGGCGAACTTCCCGGAGTAGGGCGTCAGCGTGGTCAGCTCTACGCGCTTGAAGCTGGTGGCGATATCAAGGCTGGCCATCGGGTTGAACGGGTTGAGGCTGCCCTTGATGGTGACCGGTGCGTAGCGGTCCACCTTGCCCTCGACATTGACCGGAGCCGGTTTGGCCTGACGGTTATCGATGGTGCCAATGCGCCCGTTGAGTTGCTGCACGGCAGTGATGAAGTTGGGGGTCAGGGTCAGGTCGGCGAAATTGGCCGAACCGTCCTTGATGTTGACCTCGCCGATATGAATTCCCAGGGGTTTCTCATTGCCTGCTGTTTTTGCCGGAGCAGTGCTGTCTTGCTTGTCGGCGGGCTGCGGAATGAGCAGGTCATCGATATTGGTGCTTCGATCGTCATTGATCATGAAGCGTGCATAAGGCTGCTGCAGATTGACGCTGGCAATCGACAGGTTATCGCCATGCTGGTAATTCAGGCCTTCAAGCTCCAGCCGCTGCCACTTCATGAAGTCGCGCTGCTTGAGGGTGTCGAGGGTGTGAAGCTGATTGACCTGAGCCTTGCCGGTCACGCCCAGCGCCAGGGGCTCGGTGCTTTTCAGGTCGACTGCAATATCGCTGTCGAGCATCCCGCTGCGCATTTCCAGGCGAATGAACGGGCTGATGTAGGCTTGAGCGAGGCGCAGGTCGATATCCCGGGTGGTTACTTTCAGGCGTGCATTGACCGGACTGAGACTGACATCGCCCGCAGCGGTCAGATTGCCTTGCCTGCCGATGCCGCTATCGAGCCGCAGGGTGAAGGGCGATTTGTTGAGGCTGTCGAAATTCTGCAGGTCGAGATTCAACGGGCCGACGTCGAGGGTAACCGGTTCTTTGGGCACCCGATCAGCCAGATGAACCCGATAGTCGCGCAGTTGCACGTCGCGCAGCAGTACTTGCCAGGGCCTGGCAGGCGCGGCTGGCTGGCTGGCAACCTTGGCTGGAGCCTCTTTGGCAGAAGCCGGCTCTGCGGCCTTGGCATCGATCTGTGGTTGCTTCGGTGTCGGTTTCCCCGGTTGGCTGGCAAACAGTTTCTGCCAGTCCAGCTGGCCATCGGCTTCACGTGCGGCCCAGGTTTCCAGTTTGCTGCTGCGGATCTTGCCGACGGTAACCAGTTGTCTGGCCAGATCAACCGATGTCTCGCTGACATCCAGACGTTGCAGGCGCACCAGTGGCCGGCCATCAGGTGCATCCAGCGCGAACGGCGCGATGCTGGCCGCTGCGTTGCTGAGCTGAAGTTGCGTTTCCTTGCTCAGGTCGAGTTTGTAGGCGGTACTGAAGTTCAGTACGCCATCCTTGATCGCCAGTGGCAGGGCATCGCGTACATACGGCCACCAGAGCTTCATCTTGCTGTCGGTGATCTTCAGCGTGCCTTCGGAGGTGATCGGTACCAGGCTGATGCGCCCGACCCAGTCGATCTGGCCGCCATCGGGGCCGACGGCGACCAGTGTCATGTCTGCGTTGTCTTCCGGGAGCGTGCTGAGGTTCTTCAGCTCCAGGTTCAGCTTGTCGTAAAGAAATTCGATGGGTTCACTGGGGCGCAGGTCCTGAAAGTGCACATAGCCGCCAGCCAGTTTAATGTCGTCGATACGCAGCGGAAACGGATTGCCTGCGGGTTCGTTGGTGGCGGGCTCGCTGGGCGGCAGCTTGAACAGTTGTGCAAGGTTCAACCGGCCTGTCTTGTCAAACAGCAGCTCGGTTCTGGGATTACTCAGCTCTACCTTTTGCAGATGCAGTGCGCCACTCCAGAGACTGTCGATCTGCAGGTTGGCATACAGCTTCTCGAAGGCAATCTGCTCTTTTCCGGGGACGCCGATATTCAGCCCCCAAAGGGTCAGCTCCAGGCTATAGGGATTGAGCTCCAGGCGTTCGAGCTTTGCCGGAACGGTGGAGTAGTTGCTCAGTTGCTGGTTGGCAATACGCAGGGCAACACCGGGCAGAATGAAAAAGCCCAGCAGGCTGTACAGCACGAATACAGCCAGCAAAGTGCCAAGAGTACGTTTCAATCCTTTGGACATGTGGGGCTTTGTCTCTTTGTTTCGGAGCTCCTTGGAGTATGGCACGCCCATTGGGTTCAAAAGGCAAAGCCAGCCAGCACTGTAGGAAATTTCCTTTAATACGAGGCGCTATCAGAACTGCAGAACCAGTGTCTTGAGTGGCGGCTGATTGTCCTGCGACGGGAAGTCGGCAGCAGGCTGAATGACCTGACAATCACGTACCGGTCGGCCAGCTTTGCTTGCACAGCGCAGAACCTGCTCGCGCCAGTCGTCCATGCTGACTTTTGCCAGGTTGTTGCAGCAGATCAGCACGCCATCCTCGGCGGTCGCCAGAAGTGCCGGTTTGAGCAGGCTCTGATAGTCACGCAGCAGATCGACAGTACCGAAAGCGCTTTTGGCCCAGGCGGGCGGATCGAGCAGCACCAGATCGTACTGGCGCTGTTCCAGTCGCGTGTAAGCCGGAAGTTTTTGTCCGCGACGTGCGCTGACCGGCAGGCCGGCCAGTTGCCGGATCGCCGGGAAGTAGTCCGACTGAATGAACTGCATCGCCGGTAATTGCGGGTTGAGCGCACCGTTTTCACGGCCAACGGCCAGGTTGCTTTCGGCAAAGTCCAGGTTGCAGACTTCGCGTGCGCCACCGGCAGCCGCACTCAGCCCGACGCCGCAGGTGTAGGAAAACAGGTTCAAGACACTTTTGCCCTTGCTGTGCTCCTTGACCCAGCCGCGGGTATTGCGCAGGTCGAGAAACAGCAACGGGTCCTGCCCGGTATGACGGCCGCGGACCCGGTACTTCAGGCCCCATTCATGACCGACCAGATCTTCCAGCGCCGCGTCCTGCGCCTTGTAGACCGGGTCCTGACGATCGATTCGCGAGTTGCCCTGCGAACGGTCGTTGTAGACCAGCAGGCTTTCCAGGCCCAGCCGGGCATTGATCAGCGAGTGCAGCTCAAGCAGCGATTCGAGATCCAGGGTGCTATGGAAGCTTTGTACCAGCAGTTGCGGGCCATAGCGGTCGATGGTCAGGCCGCTGGCGCCTTCCTGGCTGCCGTGAAACAGCCGGTAGCAGTCCGTTCCCTGGCGATGCAGGTCGGCGAGCAAGGATTGACGGTTATCGAGGGCGACGCTGAGCGCCTGATTCAAGGAAGACATGCATGGCGCCCTGGGCTGGAATTAGGCGCGGGAGTTTAACAGTTACCGGGGAGTGGTAGATCGTTCTCGGCGAACCGGGAACGATCATTCAAACGTTATCGATCAACGAGCCAGGGCCAGCGCCACGCCTTGACCGCCACCAATGCACAATGTGGCCAGACCTTTTCTTGCGTCGCGCCTGATCATTTCATGCAGCAGTGTGACCAGAACCCGGCAACCCGAAGCGCCAATCGGATGACCCAGGGCGATGGCACCGCCATTGACGTTGACCTTGTCCAGATTCAGCCCAAGTTCCTTGGCAACCGACAGCGACTGGGCGGCAAACGCCTCGTTGGCTTCGATCAGGTCCAGTTCTTCCAGTGTCCAGCTAGCCTTGTCCAGGCAGCGGCGGGTCGCGCTGACCGGGCCGATGCCCATGATCGCCGGGTCTACACCGGCATTGGCGTAGGCGGCGATGCGCGCCAGCACTGGCAAGCCCAGTTGCTCGGCCTTGGCAGCGCTCATCAGCATCACGGCGGCGGCACCATCGTTGATCGATGAAGCGTTGCCTGCGGTGACCGTGCCGTCTTTCTTGAAGGCTGCCTTGAGCTTGCCCAGCGACTCGGCGGTGGTGCCGGCCCGCGGTTGTTCGTCGGTATCGAAGCGCAGTGGATCGCCTTTGCGCTGCGGGATCAAGATCGGGGTGATTTCATCGGCGAAACGTCCGGCCTTGATGGCCGCTACTGCATGCTGTTGCGACGTGGCGGCGAACTCATCCTGTGCCTGACGGCTGATCTCGTACTTCTCGGCGAGGTTTTCGGCGGTGATACCCATGTGATAGTCGTTGAACGCATCCCAAAGGCCATCGCTGATCATGGTGTCGACCAGCGAAGCGTGGCCCATGCGCAGACCGGTACGGGCGCCGGGCATCACATAATTGGACAGGCTCATGTTTTCCTGGCCGCCAGCGATGATGATCTCGGCGTCACCGCAGCGGATTGCCTGGGTTGCCAGATGCAGGGCCTTGAGGCCTGAGCCGCAGACCTTGTTCAGGGTCATGGCGGGCACGGCAAACGGCAGCCCGGCCTTGATCGCAGCCTGACGCGCCGGATTCTGGCCTGCGCCAGCGGTCAGCACCTGGCCCATGATGACTTCGTCGATCTGCCCGCCATCGACACCGGTCTGGGTGAGCAACTGGCGGATAACGGCCGCGCCCAGCTCCACAGCGGGAATAGTGGCCAGTGAGCCCTGGAAACTGCCCACGGCAGTCCGGGTGGCGGCAACGATAACGACGTCTTGCATGGTGCTGATCCTCATTGTTATTGGGGCGGAACCGGGTGGCGGCTCGAGGTGATCAATCGACTCATGTTGGCACATATCCAAAGCCGGATTCCAACCGGGAACCCGGCGGTCATCTTATCCACAGCTCATTCGTCGTTGTGCCCGATGAATGGAGCCGTTGCGCACGGCCCAGCGCAGGATCGGCGCACTGCAGTTGACGCCGGCATGAATCATCTTGCGTCGCAGCGGACCTTGTTCGACATCGAGCATTTCGCTGGCCCAGAGTGGCAGCAGGTCGATGCCCGCCTGCATCATCAAGGAGCCGAATGGCTTGACCAGCCAGTTCGGCGCCGGTTCGTTGAGCAGCAGGCGCACCACTTCACGGCTGCGTTCGTCACACAGCAGTTGGCTGCGGATGTTGTGCAGGTAGTCGGCGATTGCCTGACGTGAGCGCGGTACATCTTCGGCGCCCAGGCGTTCGGCGATGAGTGCCGTTTCCGCGTAGTAAGCGTCCTGATCGACCAGTGACATGCCCGGATCGAGGTAGCGCAAGTGCGCCGCGAGAAAGCTGCTGACTTCCGCCACATGCACCCAGGTCAGCAGTTGCGGGTCGCTGGCGGCGTAAGGCCGGCCGTCAGGCGCGGTCCCGGTCACTTGCAGGTGGATGGTGCGGACCTTTTCGATCAGCCAGTTGGCATCGCGGGTCGCGCCGAAGGTGGTACCGGCCAGAAACTGTCCGGTACGCCGCAGCCGACCGAGCATGTCTTGTCGAAAGCTTGAGTGGTCCCAGACCCCGGAGAGTGCCAGCGGGTGCAGCACTTGCAGCATCAGGGCGCTGATGCCGCCGATCAGCATGCTGGTAAAGTCGCCATGCACCCGCCAACACACCGCCTGCGGGCCGAACAGGCCAGGGTCGCCCTTGGGGTTTTCCAGATCCAGTTGGCCCAGTGACAATCCGGTCAGGCTCATGACCTGGGTTTCGATACGACGACGAATGAATTCCATGTGCTCTCGGTTGGCTACTGCGGGCATGCAGACCATGCCTCGCTTGCCTCACCGATTCAAGCGTTTGTCGATCAGGTTATCCACAACTCCAGGGTCGGCCAGGGTCGAGGTGTCGCCCAGGTTGGCGAGTTCGTTGCTGGCGATCTTGCGCAGGATGCGCCGCATGATCTTGCCCGAGCGGGTCTTGGGCAGTGCAGGCGCCCACTGGATCAGGTCGGGTTTGGCAAAACTGCCGATCTCCTTGCTGACATGAGCCAGGATTTCGCTCTTCAAGGCTTCGCCGGGTTCGATCTCATTGATCAGGGTGACAAAGGCATAGATTCCCATGCCTTTGACGTCATGGGGATAACCTACCACTGCGGCCTCGGCGATCTTGTCGTGCAACACCAGTGCGCTCTCGACTTCGGCAGTGCCGATCCGGTGTCCCGACACATTGATCACATCGTCGACCCGGCCGGTGATCCAGTAATCGCCATCTTCGTCGCGACGCGCCCCATCGCCCGTGAAGTAATACCCGGCATACGGTTTGAAGTAGGTATCGATCATGCGCTGCGGATCACCGTACACGCTGCGGATCTGTCCCGGCCAACTGGCCTTGATCGCCAGCAGTCCGCTGCCCGGCCCGACAATTTCCTTGCCTTGCTCATCGAGCAAAACCGGTTGTACACCGAACAGTGGTTGCGTAGCACAGCCGGGTTTGACCTGGCTGGCGCTGATCAGCGGAGTGAGCATGATGCCGCCGGTTTCGGTCTGCCACCAGGTATCGACGATAGGGCAGCGTTCTTTGCCGACCTGATGGAAATACCATTCCCAGGCCTGCGGATTGATCGGCTCACCGACACTGCCCAGCAGACGCAGGCTTTCCCGCGACGTGCCTTGCAGTGGCTTGGGACCTTCACGCATCAAGGCCCGCAAGGCGGTGGGCGCGGTGTAGAAGATATTGACCTGATGCTTGTCGATGACCCGCCAGAAGCGCGACGCATCCGGATAATTGGGAACTCCCTCGAACATCAGCGTGGTGGCGCCATTGGCCAGCGGACCATAGACGATGTAACTGTGCCCGGTGATCCAGCCTACGTCCGCGGTGCACCAGAAGATCTCGCCATCGCGATAATCGAACACCTGCTTGTGGGTCATGGCTGCCTGCAGCAGATAGCCGCCGGTGGTATGCATCACGCCCTTGGGTTTGCCGGTGCTGCCGGAGGTATACAGAATGAATAGCGGGTCTTCGGCGTCCATGGCTTCGGGCGGGCAGTCATCGCTGATGCCGTGCAGCGCCTCGTGATACCAGAGGTCACGGCCCTTGACCCAGTTGATCTCGCCCTGGGTACGCTCCACCACCAGTACCGTATTCACGTTCGGGCAGCTTTGCAGGGCCAGGTCGACATTGTGTTTCATCGGGATGTACTTGCCGCCGCGCACGCCCTCATCGGCGGTGATGACTGTGTGGCAGTCGGAGTCGAGAATCCGGTCGCGCAGGGCGTCCGGAGAAAAGCCGCCGAACACCACCGAATGCACGGCACCGATGCGTGTACAGGCGAGCATGGCGTAGGCCGCTTCGGGAATCATCGGCATGTAGATACAGACCCGGTCGCCTTTTTTGACGCCGCGGATCTTCAAGACATTGGCCAGTCGGGAAACGTTGTGATGCAGTTTTCTGTAGGTGACTTCGGCTGATTCGCTCGGATTGTCGCCTTCCCAGATCAATGCGATCTGATCGCCCCGATCCTGCAAGTGCCGGTCGATGCAGTTGTAGCTGACATTGAGCTTGCCACCCTTGAACCAGCTTGCCTGACCGGTGCTCAGGTCTGAGCTGTGCACTTCGTCCCACGGGGCTGACCAGTCGAGAAAGGCCGTCGCCTGTTCTGCCCAGAACTGATCCGGGTTATCCACTGACAGTTGGTACAGACGTTGGTAGTCGGCCTGGCTCAACTGCGCGGATTGGCGTACGGCGTCGGCTTTGGGGAATGCGCGGATATCGAACATGACGGCTTCCTTATTCCTGTGCTGTTACAGAATAGGAGCCGGGGAGGGAAAGCTGGGTTCAATCGGGTTTTCACGAATGAGTTGGCTCCCACAGTGTGGGAGCCAACTCATTCGCGAAGGCAGTACTTACTGTCAGCCGCGATGACGGCCGCGGAAGTAGTTGATCAGGCCTTGGGTCGAAGCATCTTCGGCAGGCTCTTCGTTGCCGCCGGTCAGGCGCTGATAGACGCCCTTGCCCAGCTCCTTGCCCAGTTCCACGCCCCATTGATCGAAGGCGTTGATGCCCCAGATCACGCTCTGTACGAAGACCTTGTGTTCGTACATTGCCACCAGGGCACCCAGGCGGCGCGGGCTGATGCGTTCGACGACCAGCGTGTTGCTCGGGCGGTTACCCGGAATCACCTTGTGCGGAGCAATCTGCTGCACCTTGTCTTCCGGCAGGCCAGCTTCACGCAACTCGGCTTCTGCTTCGGCGCGGGTCTTGCCCAGCATCAGTGCCTGGCTTTGCGACAGGCAGTTGGCGTACAGCCACTGATGATGGTCGGAAACCGGGTTGAAGCTGACGATCGGCACGATGAAGTCAGCCGGGATCAGTTGTGTGCCTTGATGCAGCAACTGGTGGTAAGCGTGCTGACCGTTGCAACCTACGCCACCCCAGATCACCGGGCCGGTATCGGTGGAAACCGGTGTACCGTCCTGACGCACGCTCTTGCCGTTGGATTCCATGTCCAGTTGCTGCAAGTGCTTGGTGATGTTGCGCAGGTAATGGTCGTAAGGCAGGATTGCGTGGCTCTGCGAGCCCCAGAAGTTGCCATACCAGACGCCGAGCAAGGCCAGCAGCACCGGCATGTTCTTTTCAAACGGCGCGCTCTGGAAGTGCTGGTCCATGGTGTAGGCACCGGACAGCAGTTCCTTGAAGTTGGACATGCCGATGGCCAGCGCGATCGGCAGGCCAATGGCCGACCACAGCGAGTAACGACCGCCAACCCAGTCCCACATCGGGAAGATGTTCTCTTCACGGATACCGAAGGCCACCGCCGCAGCGTTGTTGCTCGATACCGCGATGAAGTGCCGATACAGCTCGGCCTCGGAACCGCCCTGAGCCAGATACCAGGCACGTGCCGCCTGGGCGTTCTTCAGGGTTTCCAGGGTGTTGAAGGACTTCGACGAAACGATGAACAGCGTGGTTTCGGCGCGAATCTTCATCGACAGTTCATGGAATTCACTGCCGTCGATATTGGCCAGGTAATGGCAGCGCACGCCTTTATGGGCGTACGACAGCAGTGCCTCGGAGACCAGTTCAGGACCGAGGAACGAGCCACCGATACCGATGTTCACCACGTCGGTGATCGGCTTCTCGGTATAGCCACGCCACAAGCCATCGTGGATGCGTCCGACCAGCTCGGTGATCTGGTTGAGGACCTTGTGGACTTCCGGCATCACGTTGACGCCATTGACCTGCAACTTGTCGCCCACCGGACGGCGTAGCGCGGTGTGCAGCGCCGGACGGCCTTCGGAAGAGTTGACCAGTTCGCCGTCGTATTGCGCCTTGATCGCTTCCTTGAGGCCGACTTCATTGGCCAGGTTGACCAACAGGTCCTGGGTTTCGCCGGTAATCAGGTTTTTCGAGTAGTCGAGAAACAGACCGCAACTGCTGAGGGTGAATTGGCTGAAGCGTTGCGGGTCTGCGTTGAACGCTTCGCGCATGCTGAAATCCTGCATGGCTTGGCGGTGTTGACTCAGCGCCTGCCAGGCGGGCAGGGCGGTCACATCAGAAGGAGTGCGGTAGTACGCCATCGCTGCGGGTTTCCTTATAACTTGAACGGCCTTTGGAGGTTGAAAGCCAGGTCGCAAACTCGAATGCTCGGCAACATAACGGAGGAGACTACCCTCCGCATGCCTGTTTGTCTGCGCTTTGTCTGACCAGGTCCCGGTACTATTTCACACAGTCTGTAGGTGGCCGGGTTAGCGGTGTGCTGTATGGATTGCTCAGGCAACCTGTACCGGTATGGCATTGCTGGTGTGGCTTAGTTCATTGCCCGGCGCCATATAGAGCATGCGTGGCTTGAAATTGGCCAGCTCGGCTTCGGAGTAGTGAGCATAGGCGCAGATGATCACGCGGTCGCCGACTTTCGCCTTGTGGGCGGCGGCCCCATTGACCGAAATCATCCGCGAACCTTCTTCGCCGCGAATGGCGTAGGTGGTGAAGCGCTCGCCATTGTCGATGTTGTAGATCTGGATCTGCTCGTATTCGCGAATGCCGGACAGGTCCAGCCACTCGCCATCGATGGCGCATGAGCCTTCGTAGTCGAGCACGGCGTGGGTGACTTCGGCACGGTGCAGTTTGGCTTTGAGCATCACGGTGTGCATCTTGTTGTTATTCCTTGGTCAGGTGCAGATTGTCGATCAGGCGGGTCTTGCCCAGGAAGGCGGCAACCAGAATGACCAGATCACGGTCTTCGGCAGTTGCAGGGCGCAGGCTGGTGGCTTCGCGCACTTCCAGGTAGTCGATACGGAAACCTTCGGCTTCCAGGGTTTTCTTGCCGATGGCGATCAGGCTGTGGATATCTTCGTTGCTGCGAATGCCTTCGCCGATAATGCTGAGGACCCGATACAGCGCAGGCGCCTGGGCGCGTTGCTCTGTGCTCAGGTAACCGTTGCGCGACGACAGCGCCAGGCCATCGGCCGCACGCACGGTCGGCTCGCCAATGATCTGGATCGGCATGTTCAGGTCGCGGACCAGTGCCCGGATCACCGCCAGTTGCTGAAAATCCTTTTCGCCAAATACGGCCAGGTCAGGCTGCACCATGTTGAACAGCTTGCTGACGACAGTGGCGACACCGTCGAAATGCCCGGGCCGGCTGGCGCCGCACAGTCCTTCGGACAGGTGCGGGACGCTGACCAGGGTCTGATCGGCCATGCCGTGGGGATACATTTCCTCGACGCTGGGTGTGAACAGCAGATTGCAGCCGGCTTCCAGGAGTTTTTCCTGGTCGGCGGCCAGCGTGCGCGGGTAGCTCGCCAGGTCTTCGTTGGGACCGAACTGCAGCGGGTTGACGAAAATGCTCGCGACCACGAAGTCGGCCCGCTGGGTCGCCCGGGTAACCAGTGCGGCGTGCCCGCTGTGCAGATTGCCCATCGTGGGCGTCAAGCCGATCCGTTTACCTTCGCTGCGGGCGCGCGCAACGGCTGCGCGCAGTTCCAGTACGGTTTTTACTGTGTTCATGCCGAGAATCCGTGTTCTGTTGCCGGGAAGCTGACGCTTTTCACTTCGTTGACGTAGGCCTGGATGGCTGACTGGATATCAGGCTGGCCAGCCATGAAGTTCTTCACGAACTTGGGGACGCGGCCGCTGATCGACAGGCCGAGCATGTCATGCATCACCAGTACCTGGCCGTCGGTGGCGCTGCCGGCACCGATGCCGATAACCGGGACTTTCACCGCGTGGGTGATTTCCTCGGCCAGTTCGCTCGGCACGCACTCCAGCAGAATCATGGCTGCACCAGCCTGTTCCAGGGTAATTGCATCGGCACGCATCTGGCGGGCCTGGGCTTCCAGGCGGCCCTGAACCTTGTAGCCACCCAGTACGTTCACCGCTTGTGGCGTCAGGCCCATGTGTGCGCAGACCGGAATCCCGCGCTCGGCGAGCAGGCGGATGGATTCGGCCAGCCATGCGGCCCCTTCGACCTTGACCATGTGTGCGCCAGCCTGCATGAGCGCTGCACTGTTGTTGAAGGTCTGTTCAAGTGTGGCGTTGGCCATGAATGGCAGGTCGGCAAGAATCAGCGCGCCTTGATTGCCGCGTTTGACGCAGGCAACGTGGTAGGCCATCTCGGCGGTAGTCACTGGCAAGGTGCTGTCATGACCTTGCAGGACCATGCCCAGCGAGTCGCCTACCAGCAACACTTCGACACCTGCCTGGCTGGCAGTGTGGGCGAAAGTTGCGTCGTAGCAGGTCAGCATGGTGATTTTTTCACCTTTGTGCTTGAGGGCCAGCAACGACGTAATAGTTATATCAGGCATTCAAAGTCTCCATCAGGCGCTGTGCACACTGCGGCGATTCATCTTGGAAAAGCAGGCACACCGTCGTATCGCGGTGTTTCGCAAAGGCCTGTTTCGCGCCCATTCACCAACGGGGTGGCGGCGGGAGGCCTATCTTCGTGAGGAGGGGGCATGAAGTCAATTGCGTGTGTTACCCGTTTTCTTCATCGGTTACAGATGTAACGTAACGGGTGACACCCTGGCGTTACGCCTGAGCGGACAAACGCTCCAGCCCGCTGAACGGGCAATCGGCCAGTAACTGCTCCAGCGTACGTCCGTCGGCCAGATCCAGGCCGGGGGCGAGTTCTGCCAGTGGGTAGAGAACGAAGGGCCGGGCGTGCATGTGATAGTGCGGCACCTTGAGGCGGGGTTCGTCGATCAGCCGCTCGCCGAACAGCAGGATATCCAGGTCCAGCGTGCGTGGTCCCCAGCGTTCATGGCGTTCACGACCTTGATCCAGCTCGATGCCTTGCAGGGCGTCGAGCAGCGCCAGCGGGGTCAGCGCAGTGTCCAGTGCGGCAACGGCATTGGTGTAGCGCGGCTGGCCGGGCAGCAGCGAATCGCTGACATAAAACGACGAAACGCCTGCCAGATGGCTTTGCGGCAATTGCGCCAGAGCGTCGAGAGCGTGGCGCAGTTGTTCGGCCGGGTCAGCGAGATTGCTGCCCAGGCCGATATAGACACGTTCGTTGCTCGATGGCTTACTCACCCGACGCCTCGGCGTCTGAGCGCTTGCGTTTGGCGCCGCTGCTGCGACGTCGCTTGCGAGGGCCGGTGCCCGTTGCTTCGGGCTTGCTGCTCAGGTCGCGAATCATGTTGCGGCGTTCGCTGTCGTTACTGTCCTGATAATCGGTCCACCACTCGCCCAGACCGTCGGTCTGCTCGCCTGCCGCTTCGCGCAACAGCAGGAAGTCGTAACCGGCACGGAAGCGTGCGTTGTCGAGCAACTGGTCGGCTCGTTTGCCGGAGCGGCGCGGCAGGCGTTCCTGCATGTCCCAGATCTCGCGGATCGGCATGGTGAAGCGCTTGGGGATCGCGATGCGCTGGCATTGCTCGATGATCAGCTCGTGTGCAGCTTCCTGCATGGCGGCAATCGGCGGCATGCCACGTTCCTGCAGGCGCAGCACCTTGACGGGCAATGCCGGCCAGAGCAGGGCGGCGAACAGGAAGGCCGGGGTTACCGGTTTGTTCTGCTTGATGCGCAGGTCGGTATTGATCAAGGCCTGGCTGATCAGGGTGTGGGTATAGGTCGGGTTGTATTCCAGCGCCTTGGAGCTGGCCGGGAACAGCGGCTCGAACAGCTCCAGGTCCACCAGCATTTCAAAGGTCGGTTCGGCATGGCCGGACAGGAACAGCTTGAGCACTTCTTCAAACAGACGTGCCGACGGAATATCGCGCAGCATCGGGGCCAGCGGGCGAATCGGCAGGGTGCTGTGCTTTTCGATGCCGAAATCCAGCTTGGCGGCGAAACGCACGGCCCGCAGCATGCGCACCGGGTCTTCTTTATAGCGCTGTTCCGGGTCGCCAATCAGGCGGATCAGGCGATTGCGGATGTCGTGTACGCCATTGGCGTAATCGAGAATGCGCTCGCTGACCGGATCGTAATACAGCGCGTTGATCGTGAAGTCCCGGCGTTGGGCGTCTTCTTCAAGCGTGCCATAGACGTTGTCGCGCAGGATGCGGCCGCTTTCATTGCGCGAGGACTGGTTGCTGTCCTCGTCTTCCTCGTCCTGAGGATGATTGGCGCGAAAGGTCGCAACTTCGATGATTTCCCGACCGAAGTGGATATGCACCAGCTTGAAACGACGACCGATGATCCGCGCGTTGCGGAACTCGGCGCGCACCTGTTCAGGGGTGGCGCTGGTCGCGACGTCGAAATCCTTGGGCTCGATATTGAGCAGCAGGTCGCGTACGCAACCGCCGACCAGATAAGCCTGGTAGCCGGCATTTTGCAGGCGCTCGACGATATTGACGGCATGACGGCTGAATTGGCTGCGTTGCAGCGAGTGCTGGCTGCCATTGAGCACTTCAGGCGTGGTGCGCGTGTGTTGCTGCGGTTTACGCAGTGGGGAACGGAATGACTGGAACAGCTTCTTCAGCATGGGATGCACTGTTTGAAGGAATATTCGGCCAAAACGAAGAATGACCGCACGATGGCCGGGGATTCTAGCATTTAGTCGAGGGATGGTGTAGGAAGCTGCGCATTGGCATCAAGGAGGGGTAAAAGCTCTGGAAGCTACTGGGGGAGCCGAAGCTCCCCCAAAGTGCGTGCTCTTTATTTTTATTGTCTGTTCGGGCTTCTTGTTTTTGTTGAGTGCCCGTTCACAGGGTTTCGCCTGTGAAATCTCCCAATCGGGAGTCAAGAGCAAACGGATTGCTTTGGTCGCTGTGTTGCAATGATCATTCGATCCAACCAGTTCAGGCTCTACCTAAGGGTAGTTTTTATTATTCTCGGCCTGGTTGCGGGGCAAGCCCCAAATACAACTCCTCTCCAAAAGAATCAGTTAGCTGCGCCTCCGCCGTGTTGTTCTTGTTATGCGTGAGTCGATTCGTCTTATTTTTATTATGGGTGTCGTACTGCTTGTTGTTTTTCTTGTACTAAGCATATAGCAGAAGGTGTGCCAACTTTTCAAAGTCCAGTAAAACCGGGGCTTTGCGGGGAGAAGGCTTTTGCGGCGGGTATAAAAAAACCGGGACTTCGTTACCGTAAGACCCGGCTTTTGTTACGTGGAAGCACTGAGGTAACAGTTTTGTCAGCTGGCCTGCGTAACGCGGGCCAGAGCCTTCTCAGGTTTCGCTGGCGACACCCTTGCGACGTGGAATGCCCAGGCGCTGACGACGTTCCCACAGACATTTGCGACTGACGCCCAGCTTGCGCGCCAGTTCGGTTTCGGTCATGTGATCCTGATGCTCCAGTACGAAATGCTGGAAGTAGTCTTCCAGCGACAAGTCTTCGGCCGGCTCGTTGTTGGTCGAGGTCGCGTTATTGCTCAGCGGCGCCAGGCCCATGTACTCGTCATCGTCCAGACCGTCCAGCTCGATATCGATACCCAGCAGGTCGGCAGAGATTTCCGGGCTCTCGCACAGGATCACCGAGCGCTCCACGGCGTTTTCCAGTTCCCGTACGTTACCTGGCCAACTGTAATGACGGATTGCTTGTTCCGCATCCGGGGCAAACGTCAGGTCGTTGCGGCCCGCCTTGGCGCTCTGGCGTACCAGAAATGCACGGGCGATTTCGAGCACGTCGCTTCCGCGCTCGCGTAGTGCAGGCAATTTCAGTGCAATCACGTGCAGGCGGTAATAAAGGTCTTCGCGGAACTCGCCATTCTTGGCCAGGGTCTTGAGGTCCCGGTGCGTGGCGGCGATCAGGCGGACATCGACCTTTTGCGACTGCACGGAGCCTACGCGGCGAATTTCGCCTTCCTGCAATACCCGCAGGAGCCGGGCCTGGGCTTCCAGAGGCAGTTCGCCGATTTCGTCGAGAAACAGGGTTCCGCCATCGGCGGCTTCTACCAGACCGGCGCGGCCTGCGCTGGCGCCGGTGAACGCGCCTTTTTCATGGCCGAACAGTTCGGACTCGATCAGCGATTCGGGAATCGCCGCGCAGTTCACGGAAATCATGGGGGCCTTGGTGCGGCGCGAAAGGTTGTGCAGGGCGCGGGCGACCAGTTCCTTGCCGGTGCCTGATTCACCCTGAACCAGAACGTTGGAATCGGTCGGCGCGACTTTGCGGATCTTGCTGTACAGATCCAGCATCGGCGGGCAGGAGCCGATAATGCCGATTTCACCGTTTGGCGCGGCACCCTTGTCGGCACCGCCGGTCTTGGCGGATGTGCTGCGTTCGGCCTGCTGGCCACTGGTCTGGCGATCACGCAGGATGCGCGAGACGGCCTGGAGCATTTCATCGTGGTCAAAGGGTTTGGCGATGTAATCCACCGCACCCATTTTCATCGAATCCACGGCCGAGCGCAGGCTGGCGTAGCTGGTCATTATCAATACAGGCTTGCCTTCACCGAGCTTGATCAGTTCGGTGCCGGGTGCGCCAGGCAAACGCAGGTCGCTGATGATCAGGTCGAACGAGGGGATGTTGAAACGCTCCTGAGCCTCGGGTACCGAACCTGCTTCGCTGACTTCGTACTGGTTGCGCTCAAGCAGACGACGCAGGGCAGAGCGGATAATGGTTTCGTCTTCGACGATCAAAATATGCGGCATCGATTCAGTTCTCTCGACGGTCTCAGTTCACGGCGGACGTCGCTTCGACATGGCGCGGTAGGGTTACCCTGATAC
This sequence comes from Pseudomonas cichorii, assembly GCF_003700275.1. Classification (GTDB taxonomy): domain Bacteria; phylum Pseudomonadota; class Gammaproteobacteria; order Pseudomonadales; family Pseudomonadaceae; genus Aquipseudomonas; species Aquipseudomonas cichorii_B. The sequence continues at coordinate 86,595 of NZ_RBRE01000061.1, forward strand.
GGGTGCCTCGTTGCTGCTCCGGATCGGCCGGGCTGTCGATGGTGATTTGTCCATAATGCTCTTCAACGATGGAATAGACCAGTGCAAGACCTAGTCCGGTTCCTTCCCCCGGCTCCTTGGTCGTGAAGAATGGTTCAAACAATCGATCCATGATTGCCTTTGGAATTCCACTGCCTTCGTCTTCGACGATCAGATCCACAGTGTGTTCGGATGCTTCGCTCTTGACCCTGACCGCCCCGCCCGACGGCGAGGCGTCGCGGGCATTGGAGAGCAGATTGATCAACACTTGTGCGAGCCGCTGCGGGTCGCCATCGACCTTGTGTCGCGGGTTGCACAGGTTATAGAACTGGACTTCAAAATTGCGCCGGTTGAGCGCGAGCAGACCAATGGCATCCTGTGCGACTTCGGCCAGACAGACGGCTTCGTCGTTATGCTGATGAGCGCCGGCATGCGCGAAGCTCATCAAGGATTGCACGATGCGCGAGACACGTTTGGTCTGTTCGAGAATCTGGCTGCTGATTTCGCGGATTTCACCATCTTCCTCACGCTCTTCGCGCAGGTTCTGGGCCAGGCAGGCGATGCCGGTGATCGGGTTGCCGATCTCGTGGGCAACGCCGGCCGCCAGGCGTCCGATACTGGCCAGTCGTTCCGAGTGGACCAGTTTGTCTTCCAGCATCTGCGTGTCGGTCAGGTCTTCGACCAGCAACACCAGACCACTGCTGCCGGGCGCCAGCGGTTCATCGATGGCCGCCTTGTGCAGGTTGAGCCAGCGGGTCTGTCCGTCGAGGCCGAGTTTCTGTTTGTGCAAGTGTTCATCCGGCACATTGATGAAGCCGGTCAGCAAACCTTTCCACGGCTCGGTAATGGTTTCCAGGCGCGAGCCCACCACGCGCTGCGCGGCAATGCCGGTCAGCTCTTCCATGGCCCGGTTCCACATCAGGATTTCCTGATCCTTGGCCAGCGAACATACCCCCATCGGCAGTTCCTGAAGAGTCTGGCGGTGATAGCGGCGCAAGGCATCGAGTTCGGCGGCAAGGCCGGTCAGGCGCGAGTGATAATCTTCCAGGCGACTCTCGATGAAATGGATGTCCTCGGTGACATATTTCTCGTTGCCGGACTTGTACGGCAGGAAGGTTTCCACCATGTCCTGAGCCACGCTCGGTCCCATCAGGCCGGACAGGTTGGCTTCGATACGGTCCCGCAAGCGGCGCAGGGCATAAGGCCGGCGCTCGTCAAAAGGCAGGTACAGATCGCGCAGCGCCTGCTCGACTTCTTTCTGCGCAGCCTTGGCGCCCAGCGGCTTGGCCAGTTGCGTGGCGAACTCCTGTGGCGAGACGGCATATAGTTCGCGGCGTTGTGGACGGCGGACATTGTCGACGGCGCAGGCCTCGGCGGCGCTGACTTCTTCGGGGCTGGCATTGGTGAACAGGGAAATCAGGGTGAACAACAGCACGTTGGCGGCCAGCGAGGCAATTGCCGCCATGTGCCAGCTTGTGTCGTCCAGCACGTAGATCATGTTCAGCAGCGGAATATAGAAGCCTTGCAGGTTGCCGATCAGCGGCAACAGCATGCCAATGACCCATACCGCCGTTCCGGCCAGCAGCCCGGCGATGAAACCGCGTCGGTTGGCGGTTGGCCAATACAGTACCGACAGCACGCCGGGCAGGAATTGCAGGGTCGCGACAAAGGCGACGATGCCCAGATTGGCCAGATCCTGCTGGGCGCCGAGCATCAGGTAGAAGCAATAGCCGGCAGTGATGATCGCGACGATCAGGCCGCGGCGGGTCCATTTCAGCCAGCGATAGATATTGCCCTCGGCGGGCGGCTGGTAAAGCGGCAGCACCAGATGGTTGAGCGCCATGCCCGACAACGCCAGGGTGGTGACGATGATCAACCCGCTGGCGGCGGCCAGCCCGCCCACATAGGCCAGCAGGGCCAGGGCCTTGCTGTTGGCGGCGATGCCGATGCCCAGGGTGAAATATTCAGGGCTGGTGGTCGCGCCCAGCTTGAGTCCGGCCCACAGGATCAGCGGCACCGCCAGACTGATCAGCAGCAGGAACAGCGGCAGCCCCCAACTGGCGCTGACCAGCGCGCGCGGGCTGAGGTTCTCGGTGAAGGTCATGTGATACATGTGCGGCATCACGATGGCCGAGGCGAAAAACACCAGCAGCAAGGTGCGCCAGGGGCCTTCCTGCAACGGGGTATGCAGCGAGGCGAGAGCGGTCTGGTTCTGCAGCAGCCAAAGTTCGAGGTTTTGCGGGCCGTCGAATACGCCATACAAGGCATACAGCCCAACACCACCGAGCGCGATCAGTTTGATGAGCGACTCGAAAGCGACCGCGAACACCAGCCCTTCATGCTTCTCCCGGGTCGCGATATGCCGCGAGCCGAAAAAGATGGTGAACAGGGTGATCAGCGCACAGAAGGCTACCGCGACCCGATCCTGTACCGGCTCGCGGGTCAGGATGCTGATGGAGTCGGCAACGGCCTGTATCTGCAAGGCCAGTAGCGGGAGAACGCCAATCAGCATGAAAACCGTGGTCAGTGCGCCAGCCCAGGTACTTCTGAAACGGAAGGCAAACAGGTCGGCCAGCGAGGAAAGCTGGTAGGTGCGAGTGATCTTGAGGATCGGGTAGAGCAGGACCGGCGCCAGCAGAAACGCCCCGGAAACCCCGAGGTAGCTGGACAGAAAACCATAGCCATATTGATACGCCAGACCGACCGAACCATAGAACGCCCAGGCACTGGCATAGACGCCCAGCGACAGGGTATAGGTCAGCGGGTGACGGATGATCCAGCGCGGGATCACGCCGCGCTCACTGATCCAGGCGACGCCGAACAGGACCAACAGATACCCGGCGCTGACCAGCAGCATTTGCGTCAGGCTAAAGCTCATCGGCATCTCGCTGGCTCTGCAGAATAAAGGTCACCACAATCAGGATCAGCCACAGCATATAAGGGCGATACCAGGCACCTGTCGCGTCGATCCACCAATCCATGATGGCCGGGGAGAACAGATAAATGCCTACCACCAGAAGCAAGACCAGCCGGTAAATATACATAGGGTCTCCCTACTAAGGAGCGGCATGGTAACGGATGCCGTACAACCTGCAAGTGTACTTGTGCACGAGTTTTACGCGACCGCTCTAGTTCAGTCTATTCGGGCTTCTTCAATTGTGCTCGTACGTGGTATCGCCATCGCATCCCAGTGTGCGATTCCCCAGTCGAGCACTTCCCGTGCACTGCCATAGGCCAGTTCGGGGCCTGGAGCCTGACCAAGGGCGCGCAATGCCCGCAGCAACAGCGGGGTCGCCTGATCGGCTGCCAGAGGGGGCGAGCGATAGGATTTGCCGAGCTTGTGGCCATTGGGCTGGGTGATCAGCGGCACATGCAGGTAACGCGGTTGCGGCAGGCCCAGCAGTTCCTGGAGATACAGCTGACGAGGCGTGGAGTCCAGCAGGTCGGCACCGCGCACGATGTCGGTAACACCTTGCCAGGCATCATCGATCACCACGGCCAGTTGATAGGCATACAGGCCATCGCGGCGACGAATGACGAAATCTCCGGAGTCGCGGCCCAGATGTTGGGCAAAGGCGCCCTGTACCCGGTCGGTGAAACGATATTCCAGCTCTGGTACGCGAATCCGGATTGCGGCGTCTTGCGTGTCATGCCCGGCATTGCGGCAAAAGCCGGGATAGATCCCCTGGAAGTCTTCCAGCTGTTTGCGCGAGCAGGTGCAGGCATAGGCCAGACCGTGGCTGAACCAGCGATTCAGGATTTCGGCATAGGCATCATGGCGCAGACTCTGGCGGACCAGTTCGCCATCCCATTCAAAACCGTAGCGTTCAAGGGTATCGAGAATTGCCGCTTGCGCACCTGCCACTTCGCGAGGCGGATCCAGGTCTTCCATGCGCATCAGCCATTTCCCGCCGACTGCGCGCGCATCGAGGTAAGAGGCCAGCGCCGCGACCAGCGAGCCAAAGTGCAGATAGCCACTGGGGGTTGGTGCAAAGCGGCCGATGTAGGCAGGGTTTTTCATGGCTGCATCCTGTTGCAGGTATCTCGAATGAATGGTTCGTGCAGGAGGCCCAGCATCAAACGGCATGGCCCCAGCGATTCATTCGCGAAAAACAATGTCCCTGAAACCAAAAAAGACGCCGGGGCGTCTTTTTGTTCAAGGCGGGTGTCAGGTCACTTGCCGACCTGTTTTTCCTTGATTTCTGCCAGCGTCTTGCAGTCGATGCAAAGGTCGGCGGTCGGGCGTGCCTCGAGTCGGCGCAAGCCGATTTCCACACCGCAGGACTCACACCAGCCGTACTCTTCATCGAGGATCAGTTGCAGCGTCTTGTCGATCTTCTTGATCAGTTTGCGCTCACGATCACGGGCGCGTAGTTCAAGGCTGAACTCTTCTTCCTGGCTGGCACGGTCTGCCGGGTCGGGAAAGTTTGCTGCTTCGTCCTTCATGTGGTCTACCGTGCGGTCGACCTCTTGCATCAGATCCTGTTTCCACTTGTTCAGGATCTTGGTGAAGTGCGCGCGCATGGGCTCGCCCATATACTCTTCACCCGCCGTTTCAACGTAGGGTTCAAAGCCGCTGATTAGATGATTCTGTTGCTTTTCTGGGGTGGGCATGTATGGACCGCCTCTCACTCTTCTAATCTATTGCGCAGGATTGTTCCATCACCGACACCTGTCGGCCCTGCAGCTGCAAGCGGGCGAACTTACCAGATCAAATCGTAGTGCGCTACTCCCGGTTGTCGAGGATGGTCCCGCTTTTCTCGGGAACGGGACGGGTGTAACGCAAACGCTTCTTTCATTGGGGCTCGCAGCTGTCCCTGCCTTTTTATGTTCGGTTTACCAAAGACTGCCGTTCGATGATTTAAAGTACTGCACTGCAAACGGTTGGTTAGAATCTGGCCGAACTGTTCATGAACGTTATGTTTCTGATTCGTGTTTCATTTAAGGAAGACAAATGGCCCAGCCTTACAGTGAGCGTAGTCGCGCCATCGAACCTTTTCACGTCATGGCGCTATTGGCGCGGGCCAATGAGTTGCAGGCGGCGGGTCACGATGTCATCCACCTGGAAATCGGCGAACCCGATTTCACCACTGCCGAACCGATCGTTGCTGCCGGGCAGGCTGCACTGGCAGCGGGCAAGACCCGCTACACCGCCGCACGCGGTTTGCCGGAGTTGCGTCAGGCCATCGCCGGTTTCTATGCCCGGCGCTATCGACTGGATATTGACCCGGAACGCATTCTCGTCACCCCCGGCGGATCTGGCGCCCTGTTACTGACCAGCAGTCTGCTGGTCGATCCCGGCAAGCACTGGCTGCTGGCCGATCCCGGTTATCCGTGTAACCGGCACTTTCTGCGTCTGGTCGAAGGGGCTGCGCAACTGGTGCCGGTCGGGCCGCAGGAGCGCTACCAGTTGACGCCAGAGCTGGTTGCCAGGCACTGGAATCAGGACAGTGTAGGCGCTCTGGTTGCATCGCCGGCCAACCCTACCGGCACGCTTCTGCATGTGGATGAACTGGCGGCGCTGTCGCAGACCCTCAAGGCGCGCAATGGGCATCTGGTCGTGGATGAGATCTATCACGGCCTGACTTACGGCGTTGACGCGAGCAGTGTGCTGGAAGTCGATAACGACGCCTTCGTCCTCAATAGCTTTTCAAAATATTTCGGCATGACCGGCTGGCGTCTGGGCTGGCTGGTGGCACCTGCCGACGCGGTTGCCGATCTGGAGAAGCTGGCGCAAAACCTCTACATCAGCGCGCCGAGCATGGCGCAATACGCCGCGCTGGCTTGCTTCGAGCCGCAGACCATCGAGATTTTCGAGCAGCGCCGCGCCGAGTTCGGACGCCGCCGCGACTTCCTTCTGCCGGCCTTGCGCGAGCTGGGGTTCGGTATCGCCGTCGAGCCCGAAGGGGCGTTCTATCTGTATGCCGACATCAGTGCCTTTGGCGGTGATGCCTTTGATTTCTGTCGGCACTTCCTGGAAACCGAACACATTGCCTTTACGCCGGGGCTGGATTTCGGCCGCTTCCAGGCCGGGCATCATGTGCGTTTCGCCTACACCCAAAGCCTGCCCCGGCTTGAAGAGGCCGTCGAGCGGATTGCCCGTGGCTTGCGGAGCTGGAAAGGCTGATGCGTTTTTCTCCTGAACTTGAGCAAGGTCGTCTGCTGCTTCGCTACAAACGCTTCCTGGCCGATATCGAAACCGACAGCGGCGAGCTGCTGACCATTCACTGCCCCAATACCGGCTCGATGCTCAATTGCATGCTGCCCGGCGGGCGAGTCTGGTTCAGCCGTTCCAATGATCCCAAGCGCAAGCTGCCGGGAACCTGGGAAATCAGCGAAACGCCTCAGGGACGCTTTGCCTGCATCAATACCGGACGTGCCAATACACTGGTCGAAGAAGCACTGCGGGCCGGAGTGATCAGCGAACTCAGCGGCTTTACGGCGCTGAAGCGCGAAGTGGCGTACGGGCAGGAAAAAAGCCGGGTGGATTTTCGTCTCGAATACCCCGAAGGCTTTGCCTATGTTGAGGTCAAGAGCGTCACGCTGGGCTTCGATGAGTCGCCGGTCGCGGCATTTCCCGATGCGGTCACCCAGCGCGGCGCCCGCCATTTGCGAGAGTTGGCCGCGCTGGCGCGTGAGGGCGTGCGGGCCGTCCTGCTGTATTGCGTGAATCTCACCGGTGTAGAAGCCGTTCGTCCGGCAGAGGAAATCGACCCGGCCTATGCCGCTGCTTTGCGTGAAGCCGTGGCGGCGGGCGTCGAGGTGCTGGCCTATGGCGTGCAACTGACGCCTGAAGAGATTCGTATCGACAGGCGTTTGCAGGTTCAGGGTCTGACCTGAACTAATCGTCTTCATCCGGCAGCATGACCCAGATGCCTTCGGCGTCTTCCCGGCAGGCAATGGCCGTCAGCGACTGCCCTTCGCAAGGCCCCGCAACACACTCGCCATTTTCGATAAGAAACAGTGCGCCATGACTGGCGCACTGGATCAGGCTGGCGCTGTCATCCAGAAACCGGTCCGGTTGCCATTCCAGGGCAATGCCGCGATGCGGGCAGCGATTGCGATAGACGAACACCCGGCCCTGACGACGAATGGCCAACAGCTTTAGCCCCGCACTTTCAAAGCCGCGACTTTCCGACTCGGGAAGGTCGGCTGTGGCGCATAGACGCTTCATGAGGCATGGCGCCCGGCTTGACGTTTAAATGAAAACAATTATCAAATGACTCCGGTTCTCGAATCGAATCCTGCGATGGCAGGATGCTGACAGGCGTGAAGCATTGCCCGCTGACCTCTTAATGCAATCTTAATCCGCCGATTCTGCCTGTTCGCGGACAATTTCGCCCCTTGTTGCGCGCTTTCTAGTGGCTGCAACTGAATGTTCTGCCCATCACTGGTCCGCGCAACAACCGCCATGATCCGGGCTTCTTTAAAGGAAATGTTCATGCGATTTTTCAATAGCGGCGTGTCTATGGCTTTGCTCGGGATTTTTTTCAGCCACCTGGCCCACGCTGCACAGCCTTCGTCCTCCGACACGCCACAACGCTGGGTGAGTGCCGGTGGTGCATTGACCGAATGGGTTGTAGCGCTGGGCGGCCAGTCCAGGCTGGTGGGAGTCGACAGCACCAGCCAGTATCCGCAAGCGCTACGTTCGTTGCCGAGCATTGGTTATCAGCGCCAGTTGTCGTCCGAAGGCATTCTTAGCCTGCGCCCGGATGTCCTGGTCGGGACCGAGGAGATGGGGCCGCCACCGGTTCTGGAACAGTTGCGTGCGGCAAAAGTCAGGGTTGAAGCGCTCCCCGCCGATGCGGACCTGGCGACCCTGAAAAGCAACCTGCAACGCCTGGGTGTCTTGCTGGGCGCCCAGGAACAGGCCGACCGCCTGATCGAAAGTTATCAACAGCAGATGGACAATCAACAGAAGTGGATTGCCCAGGCACAAAAGGACGGCGCAACTCCGGGTGTCCTGTTGCTGGTAGGGCATGGCGGCGGCAAACCCATGGTTGCCGGTAAAGGCACGGCCGGTGACTGGCTGATCCGCCAGGCCGGTGGTCGCAACCTGGCCACCCATGACGGCTACAAGGTGTTCTCGGTGGAGGCCATGGCCGGACTTGCTCCCCAGGTATTGGTCGTGGCTGATCGAACCCTGCGCGGCGAGGCCGCCCGCAAGGCGCTGTTCAAGGAAAATCTGGCACTGGCTGCCACGCCGGCGGCGCGCGACGATCGCCTGTTCGATCTGGATCCGACGCTGTTGGTCGGTGGCCTGGGGCCGCGTCTGCCTGAAAGCCTGCAGGCGTTGTCTCAAGCGTTGTATCCCGCCGCGAAACCGTTGAGTGCCGCTGTCCGGTCTGCGCCATGAAACCGCTGGTGACGCCACGTGTGTTGTTTATCGGCCTGAGCATCCTGTGCATCGTTTCATTCTGGCTGTCACTGGCGCTTGGGCCAATGAGCTTGCCGCTGTCCGATACCTTGCGTGCGGCCTTGCGTCTGACCGGGCTGCCCGTGGCCGGAGAGAGTCTTGAGCAGGCTGAATTGATTCTTGGCCAGATACGTGTGCCGCGCACCTTGCTGGGCCTGGCGGTGGGTGCGGTGTTGGCGCTGTCCGGTGTCGCGATGCAGGGCTTGTTTCGCAACCCGTTGGCCGACCCCGGGCTGGTCGGGGTTTCCAGTGGCGCATCTCTGGGAGCTGCGCTGGCGATCGTTGGCGTTAGCCTGTGGGGAAATGTTCCGGATGCCATTGCTCCGTATCTGTTATCGGCCTGCGCTGTGGTTGGCGGGCTGCTGGTGACCAGCATGGTGTATCGCCTCGGGCGGCGCGATGGCCAGACCAGTGTGGCAACCATGCTGCTGGCCGGTATCGCGTTGACCGCGCTCTCGGTGTCGATCATCGGTTTGCTGACCTATCTGGCGGATGACGCGACGTTGCGTACGCTCACGTTCTGGAACATGGGCAGTCTTAACGGTGCCACTTACGCGCGACTGTGGCCGTTGCTGCTGGTGTGTGTGGCGATCATCTTCTGGCTGCCGCGTCGAGCCAAGGCCTTGAATGCCCTGTTGCTGGGCGAGTCCGAAGCGCGGCACCTGGGGATCAATGTCGAAGTCCTCAAGCGTGAGCTGGTTTTCTGCACGGCGCTGGGCGTCGGCGTTGCGGTGGCGGCGGCTGGCATGATCGGTTTTATCGGGCTGATCGTGCCGCATCTGATGCGCCTGCTGGCGGGCCCGGATCATCGGGTTCTGTTGCCGGCTTCGGCGTTGGCGGGAGCCAGCCTGCTGCTGTTTGCCGATATTATTGCGCGGCTGGTGATGGCGCCTGCGGAGTTGCCTATCGGCATCGTTACGGCACTGCTGGGTGCGCCGTTCTTTCTGTATCTGCTGGTGCGAGGGCGTCACTGATGTTGCGAGCCGAAAAGCTGCATATCCATCGCGGCGCACAAAGCGTTCTTGCGGATATCGATCTGCACTTGCAGCCCGGGCAAGTACTGGGTGTGCTCGGTCCCAACGGGGCAGGCAAAAGTACGTTGCTGGCTGCCCTGTGTGGCGAGCTCAAGCCATCGCAAGGAGAGGTCTGGCTGCAACAGCGTCTGCTCGCGCAGTGGCAGGGCGCGGAACGGGCACGCAGCCTGGCAGTACTGCCGCAGAGCTCGACCCTGAGTTTTGCATTCCGCGTCGATGAAGTGGTCGCCATGGGGCGTCTGCCTCATGAAACCGGCCATGACATTGATCGGCAAATCGTCCGTGACGCGCTGCAGGCTGCCGATGCCTTGCATCTTGGCGAGCGCAGTTACATGGCCCTGTCAGGTGGCGAGCGTCAGCGGGTGCACCTGGCCCGGGTGCTGGCGCAGCTATGGCCTGGGACCAGCGGTTGCACGCTGTTGCTCGATGAGCCGACCTCCATGCTCGATCCTTTGCATCAGCACACGACACTGCAGGCAGTGCGGGATTTTGCCAGTCGTGGCGTGGCTGTCATGGTTATCTTGCATGATCTGAATCTGGCGGCCCGCTACTGTGATCGTCTATTGTTACTCGACAAGGGAAAGATGTACGCGCTGGATCGTCCCGAAGTCGTCTTGCAACCCGATGCACTCAAGGCAGTATTTGGTCTTGAGGTGCTGGTACAGACACATCCCGAAAGAGGACATCCGTTAATCATCGCGCGATGAACAGGTAGGGCGCATGCGTTGTCTTTTCCTGGTCGTGACGCTGGTTTGCCTCAGTGCTTGCCAAGTATCGCGTCCGTTGCTGAATATACCGTCTTGGCAAAGCCCGGGTGGGCATGAGCATTTGGATTTAGGCATGATTCGTGACAACAAGAGTGGGCAGGTGCTGACCGCACAACAGCTTGCTGAGCGTCTTGCAGTTGCCCCACGTATTCTGGTTGGTGAACAACACGACAATCCCGATCACCACGCATTAGAGTTATGGCTGATGCAGGTACTGGCTGCCCGCCGCCCGCAGGGCAGCCTGCTGCTGGAAATGCTGAATCCCGATCAGCAGGCCCGGGTCGATGCGGTTCAGGCGGATCTGGCCGAGGAGAAATACCCGGTCGACTTGCCGTTTGCGCTGCAATGGCAAAAGGGCTGGGACTGGTCGCTGTATGGGCCGCTCATGCGCTATGTGCTGGCGCAACCCTATCCGGTACTGTCCGCCAACCTCGATGCGAATGAAGTCATGTCGATCTACAGGGAAATCCCTGAATTCAGCGGTGATCGGTCGACGGCTCCAGCGGTGCGTGAGCGTCTGCTGGCGCAGATTCGTGATGCTCACTGTGGCGTGTTACCCGAAGAACAGTTGCCCGCGATGCTGGCGGTACAGCAGCAACGTGATCGACGCATGGCTCAACGTCTGTTGGCCGCACCGGTTCCCGCCATGCTGTTTGCCGGGAGCTGGCATGTGCGCAAGGATGTGGGAATACCTTTGCATCTGGCTGACCTGGGCGTTGCCGAGCCAGCGGTGGTGCTGCTTCTGGCGCAGGAAGGTGAAGAGGTCGAGCCGCAGAGTGCCGATTACGTCTGGTATACCGCGGCCATGCCTGACAAGGACTATTGCGCTCAGTTGCGCAGGCCAGTAGCAGGCACTTGATGCGACTGGTTCGGTTTTTTCTCTTCTTTAAGTAGTCCTTTTCCCTGACGGCACTGCGTCCCTGTCTGGCCAGGGGCGCTCGTATATTGTCCGGCTCATGTTTTTCGGAGCGGGACGCCATGAAAGAAATGACAGCAGATGATGAGCGACTGGCCTTGCAGGCACTAAGCCTGCTGGAACTGTTCGCCTTTAGCCGTGATGACAGTGAACAACGGATTGTCGGTATGTGCCAACGCGCAGTGACGCCCCTGGGGCAGGTGGCAGCGGTGTGCGTGGCTCCGCGTTTTGTCTGTCTGGCACGTACCACGCTCGATCGTCTGCTGGCACCGGGTGTCCGGGTGGTCGCACTGGTCAACTTCCCCTATGGCGGTTCGAGTATCGAGCCTGTTCTGAGTGAAGTGCGGGCCGCCGTGATGTCGGGCGCCGACGAGATAGATGTCGTCTATCCGTTTCACGCCCTTTTGTACGGTGATCAGCAAACCGGCATGGATATGATCACGGCTTGCAAGGCCGCATGCGGCAATAGCGTGACATTGACCGTTACCCTCGAGACCGGTGGTTTACGTGACCCGCAGATCATCCTGCAAGCTTGCCGCAGTGCCATTCTGTTCGGTGCTGATTTTCTCAAGACCAGCACCGGCAAGGGGCTGGCGAGTACCACGCCGCAGGCTGTGCGCATCATGCTTGAGTCGATTGCCGAAGTAGGCGGGCAGGTTGGTTTCAAGGCGGCCGGAGGTATCCGAACGTTCGGTGATGCCAGGGTCTTCATGGAGATGGCGCGTTCGCGTTTCGGACCGCAGTGGGTCAACGTCGACAGAGTGCGCCTGGGAGCTTCGAGCCTGCTGGGCGATTTGCTGGCGCGTCTTGGGATACTGGAGTCCGATGCCAGGCGACCCTGATCAACACGCAAAAAAAGACCCGGCAAAAAGCCGGGTCAAAAACCGTGATTAGCCTGATGAGGAGATAATCCTGAAAGTCCGAACCAAGGTCTTTCAGGTTATCGGCCAGTCTCGCGACCGGTTGTGATAATCATAACGATTCTCATTTCTAAGTCAACAGTTCTTTTTTCGTACATGAATTTGCCCGTTGAATCCGGGTCGGAGCGAATTCATTCGCGAAGAAGGTATGAAGAGAAGGGCATTACAAAATCAACGCAACACAAAGCCCGCATGCATTGCGCACGCAGGCTTGATGGATGTGTTACTTAGCGCGTGTGGTAGCGCATGCGGGTTCCGAAGGTTACCGACATGCGGATCTCGTCTGCCGACAGCTCGGGCGGGAAGAACGCTCCCGAGATTTGCGCATGGGCAATACTCGCGCCTTCCATCGGGGTGTGGCGCAAGTCCAGGCCGCGCAAGTCTGCCGAGCGGAAGTAGGCGTCAGTAAAATCGATGCCTGCGGTATCGAGAGCACGCAAGTCCAGGCCCCGGAAATCCCCGCCGGCCATGTCGATCGTGCCTGTTTTGGGCTTCTCTTGATTGAAGCCTTCGACATCATCTCTACGCAACAGCATGTAAAGCGGCGAATCGAGCTGTTTGGGCTGGCTCATGGGTGCCTCTGGGTACGTTAGTATTATGGCGCCATTATATCGCCATCATTGTCGAGCCGTGAAGCACTACCTGCCCAACGGCTCTGCTATCAATTCACAGCCCTGGCAAGTATTGACGAAGGTTCTCGACAAGCTGGTCCAGATCACTGCTCTTGTTGGTTTCAACGCGCTTGCTACGCAGGGTTTCGTCCGCATCAAGTGGCTCGCGACTGGCCTGCTGAGCTTCGATGACCTCCAGGGTTGCGTCCGAAGGATCGTTATTCTGCTCCTGGCGTTGTTTTAGCCAGCCGGCAATCACTGCCTGTGGCGCTTCGCAATCCAGAATCAGAAAAGGCACACCCGTTGTTTCGGCAGCTTTGGCCGCAGCATTACGTTGATCGTGCTTGAGATACGTGGCGTCGATCACAGCGGAGAAGCCAGCACGCAGAATGGTTTCAGCCAACTGGTGCAGATGGTCATAGGTTGCCTTGCTGGCTTCAGCGCTATACAGCCCGGCGTCTTGCTCCTTGAAGAGGCGTTTGCGCTCGACATCCGAGCGCAGGCGAATGGCGCCCAGCGACTCGACCAGGCGCATTGCCACATGGCTTTTGCCCACGGCCGAGACGCCATGAGTGATAGCCAGGAAGCGTGACGGAATGGCGCTGTAGCTCTCGGCCAGGTTGGCGTAATTGCGGTATTGGCGCAGGGTGGCGGCACGCTGCACACCGTCGGCGTCTGCGGGCTGGCTGAACAGCGCAACCTTGGCGCGAACCAGGGCGCGATAGGCCTTGTAGAAATTGAGCAGTTCCAGGCCCTGGTAATCACCAGTCTGTTCCAGATATTGACTGATGAGGCGACGCGACAGGGATTTCAGACCGCGGTCTTCGAGGTCCATGGCCAGGAAGCCGATGTCTGCGTAGACGTCAGTCATGCGGAAAGGTTCGTTGAATTCGATGCAGTCGAAAATCACCACCTTGCCGTCGATCACCGTGGCGTTGCCCAGGTGAATATCACCATGGCATTCACGGATGAAGCCTTCAGCCTTGCGCCGGGCCAGCAGGGGTTTGAGGCGCTCGAAGCTCGACTCGGCCCAGGCTTGCAGGGAGTCGAGTTGCAAGAGGTCTGCCTTTTCGCTGATGAGCGGGCGAATCTGCTCGAAGTTCTGCAGGACCGGTGCCATGACGCTGTCAGGAGAGCCCAGCTCATTTTCGCCCAGCACTTGAGGCGCATTGATATGAGCACTGGCAATCTGGTTGGCCAGTTGATCGATGTGTCCTGTGGTCAGTTCGCCATTGGCTTGCAGTGTGCTGAGCAGGCCTTCCTGGGAGAACTGTCGCATCTTCAGGGCGTATTCGATGGCTTCACCGCTGCCTCCCAATTGCGGCGCTTCTGCGGAACCGGTGACCGGGATGACTTCCAGGTAAAGGTCTTCGGTCATGCGCTGGTTCAGGCGCAGTTCTTCATTACAGAAGTGTTTGCGGGCGGCGAGGGTCGTGAAGTCGAGGAAACCGAAGTTGACCGGTTTCTTGAATTTATAGACATAGCTGCCGGTGAGCAGGACCCATGAAATATGCGTCTCGATAACCCGGAAATTCTCTACCGGATGGGGGAAGAGTGCGGGGTTCTGCAGGGCTGCAATCAATGGCTGGCTCACGGACGATCCTTCAAGAGTGGATTCAGAAATGGCATTGCTAAAGGCCGTTATTATGGCCGCTCGGCGCGAGGCTGCAAACCGCTTGCGAGGGCGTCTGTCGGTCCTTGGCAAAGTGCGTATAATCCGCGGCCATGACTCGATCCCGTACTTCTCGTAGTTCCAAAAAACAAGCTTCCCGCGGCCTTCCCAAGTGGCTGGGCTGGTTGCTGAAGCTCAGTATTGTCGGCTTTGTGGCGCTGGCTTGCGTTGCCGTGTACCTGGATGCTGTGGTCCAGGAGAAGTTTTCCGGCAAGCGCTGGACCATTCCGGCCAAGGTCTACGCCCGTCCTCTGGAGCTGTTCGTAGGCCAGAAACTGAGTCGCGATGACTTCCTCATCGAACTCGACGCGCTGGGCTATCGTCGCGAAAGCGTGGCCAATGGCCCGGGCGCGGCTTCGGTGAATGGCAATACGGTCGATCTCAATACCCGCGGCTTTCAGTTCTATGAAGGCACCGATCCTGCCCAGCAGGTGCGCGTGCGCTTTTCCGGCGACTATGTTGCTGACCTGACCTCCGGCAGCAGTGGCGCCAAGCTCGCAGTGGCAAGGCTTGAACCGTTGATGATCGGCGGTCTGTATCCGAAGAATCTGGAAGACCGGATTCTGATCAAGCTCGATCAGGTGCCGCCGTATCTGCTCGATGCGCTGGTGACGGTCGAGGATCGTGATTTCTATCATCACTTCGGGGTATCGCCAAAATCCATTGCCCGCGCCATGTGGGTCAACACCTCGCAGGGACAGATGCGTCAGGGCGGCAGTACGCTGACCCAGCAGTTGGTCAAGAACTTCTACCTGACCAACGAGCGCAGCCTGACGCGCAAACTGACCGAAGCCATGATGTCGCTGCTGCTGGAGCTGCATTACAGCAAGCAGGAAATTCTCGAGGCTTACCTCAACGAGGTATTCGTCGGGCAGGACGGTCAGCGTGCGGTGCATGGGTTCGGTCTGGCCAGCCAGTATTTCTTCAGCCAGCCCTTGTCGGAACTGAAGATTCATCAGGTGGCGCTGCTGGTCGGACTGGTCAAGGGGCCGTCCTATTACAACCCGCGGCGTAATCCCGAGCGTGCGCTGGAGCGACGCAATCTGGTCCTCGATCTGCTGGAGCAACAGGGCGTTGCCACTGCGCAAGTGGTCGAAGCTGCCAAGAAGATGCCTCTGGGCGTGACCAGGACCGGCAGTCTGGCCGACAGCTCGTTCCCGGCGTTTCTCGATCTGGTCAAGCGTCAGTTGCGTGAAGACTACCGCGACGAAGACTTGACCGAAGAAGGGCTGCGGATTTTCACCAGTTTCGATCCGATCCTGCAGATGAAATCCCAGGCCGCCATGGACGAAACGTTCAAGAGGCTGTCCGGCCGTAAAGGTGCGGACGAGGTTGAGTCGGCCATGGTCGTGACCAACCCCGAGACGGGCGAGGTGCAGGCCTTGCTGGGTAGTCGTCAGGCCGGTTTCGCAGGCTTCAACCGCGCCATCGATGCAGTCCGGCCAATTGGCTCGCTGGTCAAGCCGGCGGTGTATCTCACCGCTCTGGAGCGTCCGAGCCAGTACACCCTGACCAGTTGGGTGACCGACGAGCCGTTTCAGGTCAAGGGCGCGGATGGCCAGATCTGGAAACCGCAGAATTACGACCGCAAGTCGCACGGCAATATTTTCCTGTATCAGGGCCTGGCGCATTCCTACAACCTGTCGACGGCCAAGCTGGGTCTGGAGCTGGGCGTGCCGAATGTCTTCAAGACTCTCGCCAAGCTGGGCGTGACCCGCGAGTGGCCGGCGTTCCCCTCCATGTTGCTCGGTGCTGGCGGCTTGAGCCCGATGGAAGTTGCCACCATGTATCAGACGATTGCCAGCGGCGGCTTCAATACGCCGATGCGTGGCATTCGCAGTGTGCTGACTGCCGAAGGTGAGCCGCTCAAGCGTTATCCGTTTCAGATTGAACAGCGCTTCGATCCGGGCGCCATTTATCTGGTGCAGAACGCAATGCAGCGGGTAATGCGCGAAGGTACGGCCAAGTCGGTCTACAGCGTGCTGCCAGCTTCCTTGAACCTGGCCGGCAAGACCGGTACCAGTAACGATTCGCGCGACAGTTGGTTCGCAGGTTTCAGCCAGGATCTGCTGGCGGTGGTGTGGATGGGCCGTGACGACAACGGCAAGACGCCGTTTACCGGTGCCAGCGGTGCCTTGCAGGTCTGGACCAGTTTCATGCGCAAGGCTGACCCGCTGCCGCTGGACATGGCCATGCCGGATAACGTGGTCCAGGCGTGGGTCAATGCCCAGACCGGTCAGGGATCGGATGCCAACTGCCCGAATGCCGTGCAGATGCCGTATATTCGCGGCAGTGAGCCTCAGCCCGGCGAGACATGTAGCGGTAGCCCGGCGCCCGCCACTGAAGTATTGGATTGGGTCAAGGGTTGGTTGAATTAAGCAATGAGGGTGTGACGTGAATAAATGGTGGATTCCGGCTGTAACGGCTCTGGCGTTGCTCAATGGTTGTGCCAATGTGGAGCGTGGCTCGATTCCGGTCGTGGATTCGGGCTCCAAGGTTTCTAACAGCGAGCGTGTTTCGGCTTCGCGCAATACGGCTTATCGGGCCAATACCGCCCAGGCTCCGCAGGCTCAGGCCGTGCCGCAGGATTCCGGTGTGGTGGTGATGGTTCCTGGCGCTGCAGCGAGCCAGAGTTTCTCTGCTCCGGCAACCCAGTCATCATTCAGCATCGATACGCCACCGGCGACTCAGCAGCAGCCGATCAATTCGGCTCCGGTGAGCAACTACAGCATGCCACCTGCCTCGGCGCCGAGCGGTATCCCGTCCAGTTCGTCCGGCCTGTCGGCTGACGAGCAGCTCGATGGTCCGGTACTGGCATTGTTGACCACAGCTCAGCAGCAGCAAGGCAGTGGCGACCTCAACGGCGCTTCGTCGAGCCTAGAACGCGCCCAGCGTGTGGCGCCACGTGAGCCGCAAGTGCTTTATCGTCTGGCCCAGGTGCGTCTGGCCCAGGGCGATGCTGCCCAGGCTGAGCAGTTGGCCCGTCGTGGTCTGACCTATGCCAATGGCCGTGCAAGCCTGCAGTCGAGCCTTTGGGAACTGATTGGCCAATCCCGTGAAAAACAGGGCGATTCGGCTGGCGCAGCCCTGGCGCGTCAAAAAGCCAAGGCTGGTTTCTGATGGATCAGCGTCTGCCCGAGGTGGCCGAGCAACTGTTGTTGATCGAGCGTGAGTTGCGGGGGCTGGGCTGGTGGCAGGATGCTCCGCCCAGTGAGCAGGCGCTTTCCAGTACCGAGCCGTTCTGTGTCGATACCCTGGAGTTCGAGCAATGGCTGCAATGGGTTTTCCTGCCACGGATGAAAATCATCCTGGAACGGGATCTGCCCTTGCCCAATGCTTCGGGGATTCTGGAAATGGCAGAAATGGTCTATGCAGGTCGCCAGGATGAAACCCGGCAACTGCAGGCGCTTCTGGCCCGCTTCGATCAGTTGATCACTGCAGCCGGTTAACGGCAGAACTCGGCGATAGTCCGTTCGGTTTCTGCAAGTCGCGCCTTGCGGTCTTCGTCCGACAGGCGCTTTGTCCCGCCTTCTGTCTGCTCGCGCACCCGCGGATTGTTCTGCAGTTGCGCGAGGTTGTTGCGCATCACTTCGCAGTTCTCGGCCAGCCTGGCTTCCTGGGCACGCACCTGTTTCTTGACCCTGGCATCGATCTCCTGCTGTTTGGGATCCGCTTCGCTGGCCGTTGGCGCGGCGGGAGCCGGTGGCGGCTTTTGCACGTTGATTTCTTCTGCCTGCTGGCCTGCCGGCGGTTGCGCATCGAAATGCGTCACGCCCTGTGCATCGACCCATTTGTAGATTTGAGCGGCCTGGCTGGTGGTGCTTACCGCCATTGAGAATGCAGCCGCGAGAATCATCCAGCGCATGGTACTTCCTTGAAAATTCTGTGCCGCGCAAAGCTACCATAATGCGCGCTTCGAGTCCGAACGAGTGCTGGCTTCGGGGGACAGCCCGGAAGAAAGCTCACGGATTACTTGACTTGCGGGGGGCGAATCACAACAATTCAAAGTTCGCTGTAGAAGGACTGCCAGAAGCAGACCGTCTCGGTAGATCATGAGGCGCACACCCGCGCCGACCTGTAACACCCGCAACGCGTTACCTCGCGCTGGGTGGGAATGTTCCGCAACACTCAGGGACATCCCAATACTTGCTCAGTCAGTGCTGACGTAGTCGGCGACCACCGTCGCTCATGCTCTGCTTGGCAGTAAACCTAATAAGACCCGTCCCGGAGTGGACGGTATTCTGGCGTTTTAGAGGTGAACAACGTGGAGCTTTTATCTGGCGCTGAAATGGTCGTCCGCTTCCTGCGTGACGAAGGCGTTAAGTACATTTACGGGTACCCGGGTGGTGCCCTTCTGCATGTCTACGACGCACTGTTCAAAGAGCCGGCCGTCAACCACATCCTGGTTCGTCATGAGCAGGCCGCCACGCACATGGCCGACGGTTATGCCCGTGCGACCGGCAAGGCTGGCGTGGTTCTGGTGACTTCGGGTCCTGGTGCGACCAACGCCATCACCGGTATCGCCACTGCCTACATGGACTCGATCCCGATGGTGGTTCTGTCCGGTCAGGTTGCCAGTACGCTGGTCGGCACCGATGCCTTCCAGGAGACCGACATGATCGGTATCTCCCGGCCGATCGTGAAGCACAGCTTCATGATCAAGCATCCCTCGGAAATCCCGGAAGTCCTGAAAAAGGCCTTCTATCTGGCCCAGTCCGGTCGTCCGGGTCCGGTGGTCGTCGATATTCCGAAAGACATGACCAACCCAGCCGAGAAATACGAATACGTTTTCCCGAAAAAAGCCAAGCTGCGCTCCTACAGCCCGGCCGTTCGTGGTCACTCGGGCCAGATCCGCAAGGCGGTCGAGATGTTGCTGGCCGCCAAGCGTCCGATCATCTATGCCGGTGGTGGCGTGGTCATGGGCAACGGTTCCGAGCAACTGACCGAGCTGGCCAAACAGCTCAATGCTCCGGTCACCAACACCCTGATGGGTCTTGGCAGCTACCCGGGCACCGATCGCCAGTTCGTTGGCATGCTCGGCATGCACGGCAGCTACACCGCCAACCTGGCCATGCACCACACCGATGTGATCCTGGCCGTGGGCGCTCGTTTCGATGACCGTGTCATCAATGGCGCGAGCAAGTTCAGCCCCAACGCCAAGATCATCCACATCGATATCGACCCGGCATCGATCTCCAAGACCATCAAGGCCGACGTGCCTATCGTTGGTCCGGTCGAGAGCGTGCTGACCGAAATGGTCGCGACCCTCAAGGACATCGGCGAGACTCCGAACAAGGAATCCGTCGCTTCCTGGTGGAAGCAGATCGATGAATGGCGTGCCGGCGGCGACCTGTTCCCGTACAACCGTGGCGACGGCAGTGTCATCAAGCCGCAGACGGTCATCGAAACACTGTGCGAAGTGACCAAGGGCGATGCCTACGTTTCTTCCGACGTGGGTCAGCACCAGATGTTCGCGGCCCAGTACTACCGCTTCAACAAGCCTAATCGCTGGATCAACTCCGGCGGCCTGGGCACCATGGGCTTCGGTTTCCCGGCGGCCATGGGCGTCAAGCTGAGCTTCCCGGATGCCGATGTTGCCTGCGTAACCGGCGAAGGCAGTATCCAGATGAACATCCAGGAGCTGTCGACCTGCCTGCAGTACGGCCTTCCGGTGAAGATCATCCTGCTCAACAACGGCGTGCTGGGCATGGTCCGTCAGTGGCAGGACATGAGCTACGGCGCTCGTCACTCGCATTCCTACATGGAGTCGCTGCCTGACTTCGTGAAACTGGTTGAAGCCTATGGCCATGTCGGCATTCGGGTCACCGATCTGAAAGATCTGAAGCCGAAGATGGAAGAAGCCTTTGCCATGAAGGATCGCCTGGTGTTCCTCGACATCCAGGTCGATGTGACCGAGCACGTCTATCCGATGCAGATCAAGGACGGCTCCATGCGCGATATGTGGTTGAGCAAGACGGAGCGTACATAATCATGCGGCACATCATTTCCCTATTGCTGGAAAACGAACCGGGTGCGTTGTCTCGTGTCGTCGGGCTGTTTTCGCAGCGTAACTACAACATCGAAAGCCTGACCGTGGCACCGACCGAAGACCCGACCCTGTCGCGTCTGACGCTGACCACGGTCGGGCACGATGAAGTGATCGAGCAGATCACCAAGAACCTCAACAAGCTGGTTGAAGTGGTCAAGCTGGTCGATCTGTCCGAAAGCGCTCACATCGAGCGTGAACTGATGCTGGTCAAGGTCAAGGCCACCGGTGCACAGCGTGCCGAGATCAAGCGCACCACGGATATCTTCCGCGGGCAGATCGTTGACGTGACTGCCAGCGTCTACACCGTACAGTTGAGTGGCACTAGCGACAAACTGGACAGTTTCATTCAGGCCATCGGCACCGCCGCTATCCTGGAAACAGTACGCAGTGGCGTAACGGGTATTGCCCGTGGCGACAAAGTGCTGAGCATTTAATTAACTCAATTAGCAAATGGCCTGAAGGCCTAGATAGATAACAGGGGAATTCCATGAAAGTTTTTTACGACAAAGACTGTGACCTTTCGATCATCCAGGGCAAGAAAGTCGCCATCATCGGCTACGGCTCCCAGGGCCACGCTCAAGCGTGCAACCTGAAAGACTCCGGCGTTGACGTCACTGTTGGCCTGCGCAAAGGTTCGGCTACTGTCGCCAAAGCTGAAGCTCATGGCCTGAAAGTAACTGACGTTGCCTCTGCCGTTGCTGCTGCCGATCTGGTCATGATCCTGACTCCGGATGAATTCCAGTCCCAGCTGTACAAGAACGAAGTCGAGCCGAACCTGAAGAAGGGCGCAACCCTGGCTTTCTCTCACGGCTTCGCGATTCACTACAACCAGGTTGTGCCACGTGCCGACCTGGACGTGATCATGATCGCGCCAAAGGCTCCAGGCCACACCGTTCGTACCGAATTCGTCAAAGGCGGCGGTATTCCTGACCTGATCGCTGTTTACCAGGATGCTTCGGGCAACGCCAAGAACGTCGCCCTGTCCTACGCTTCGGGCGTTGGCGGTGGCCGTACCGGTATCATCGAAACCACCTTCAAGGACGAAACCGAAACCGACCTGTTCGGCGAACAGGCCGTTCTGTGCGGCGGTACCGTTGAGCTGGTCAAGGCTGGCTTCGAGACTCTGGTTGAAGCCGGTTACGCTCCGGAAATGGCCTACTTCGAGTGCCTGCACGAACTGAAGCTGATCGTTGACCTCATGTACGAAGGCGGTATCGCCAACATGAACTACTCGATCTCCAACAACGCCGAATACGGCGAGTACGTGACCGGCCCTGAAGTCATCAACGCCGAATCCCGTCAGGCCATGCGCAACGCTCTGAAGCGCATCCAGGACGGCGAATACGCGAAGATGTTCATCAGCGAAGGCGCTACCGGCTACCCATCGATGACCGCCAAGCGTCGTAACAACGCTGCTCACGGTATCGAAGTCATCGGCGAAAAACTGCGCTCCATGATGCCTTGGATCGCGGCGAACAAAATCGTCGACAAGGACAAGAACTAAGTTTCTCTGTTCTGAAAGGACGCGGCCAATTGGCCGCGTTTTTTCGTTATGGGCCAGTGTCTGGTATAAAGCTGCATCGTTTGTCGACGAACCCTCGTCGCAGACACCTGTCGAATCTTTTCAAACCGCTGCAAGGTAATGTCCATGAGCGAACGTCCTGAAGAGCCCAACAAGGCCTCCGACGCCGAAAGTCTGCTACCGATCGATGAACATGTTGAAGAAGGGCACGATGCCGAAGGGCGCAAGGTCCGTCATCGCGGAATCTATCTGCTGCCTAACCTGTTCACCACTGCGAACCTGTTCGCGGGTTTTTACTCCATCATCAGTTCCATGAGCGCCCAGAGTGCCTTGAGTGCTGGTGATACGGCTGCTGCGAGCAAGTATTTTGCGTTCGCCGCCATCGCTATCTTTGTCGCCATGGTCCTTGATGGACTGGATGGTCGCGTGGCGCGCATGACCAATACGCAGAGTGCCTTCGGCGCCGAGTACGATTCGTTGTCGGATATGGTCGCCTTCGGTGTTGCACCGGCGTTGCTGGCATTTGGCTGGGCGCTGGGCGATATGGGCAAGGTCGGCTGGATGGTCGCCTTCATCTATGTGGCGGGTGCTGCGTTGCGACTCGCCCGTTTCAACACGCAGGTTGGCAAGGCTGACAAGCGTTACTTCATCGGTCTTGCCAGCCCGGCTGCTGCGGGTGTGGTTGCCGGTACGGTCTGGGCGTTCAGTGACTTCGGAATCCAGGGCTCGAAACTGTCTTTCCTGGTGGCCTTGCTGGTCGCTGCGGCGGGCATGCTGATGGTCAGTAATATCAAGTACAACAGCTTCAAGGAGCTGGACTTGAAAGGGCGTGTGCCATTTGTAGCAATTTTGGCGGTGGTGTTGGTGTTTGCTGTGGTGTTCAGCGATCCGCCGCGCATTCTGCTGCTGATATTCCTCGGTTATGCGCTATCCGGGCCTGTTCAGTACCTGTTACATCTTCGTCGCCATAAATCTGCCGACTGATCGGATATCCCCCATACTTCGTAGACTGTAGGTGCATAAAACCACCCGTTTTACGGAGTCATCATGCTGATCAAGATACCTTCGACGTCCGACTCGCGTGAGTCGGACGTTACGCCTGAAAAAATCTACCTGTCACGTCGCACGCTGTTGGCCAGTTCGCTTGCCGGTCTGGCGGTAACTGCGTTGCCGCGTCTGGCCAGTGCGCAGGATCCCTCCCGTTACGCTGATGTCGAAGCCGGGAAGGCGCCCGCCTGGTTTGCCGAGAAACTTCCAGGCACTCAATGGCAGGCAGTCAACGTCAAGGATGAGGCGATCACGCCCTTCAAGGACGCGACCCACTACAACAACTTCTATGAGTTCGGTACCGATAAGGGCGATCCGTCGCGCAATGCCGCCAGCTTGAAGACCGAGCCGTGGAGTGTGGTCATTGACGGTGAGGTCGGTAAGCCAGGTCGTTATGCCCTGGAAGACTTCATGAAGCCTTATCAGTTGGAAGAGCGGATCTACCGACTGCGCTGCGTAGAGGCCTGGTCGATGGTCATTCCCTGGATCGGCTTTCCCATTTCGGCATTGCTCAAGCAAGTGGAGCCGACATCCAGGGCCAGATACATCCGCTTTGAAACACTGCAGGATCCGCAATCCATGCCGGGTCAGCGTTCCGACTTTGCCTTGATCGACTGGCCCTATGTAGAAGGGCTGCGTCTGGACGAAGCCATGCATCCGTTGGCTATTCTTGCGGTCGGCATGTATGGGCGTGAGTTGCCCAATCAGAACGGTGCGCCGCTGCGCCTGGTCGTGCCCTGGAAGTACGGTTTCAAAAGTGTGAAATCCATCGTGCGTATCAGCCTGGTAAGCGAGCAGCCGAAAACCACCTGGCAGAGCATCGCCGCCAATGAATATGGTTTCTATGCCAATGTGAATCCTGAGGTCGATCATCCGCGCTGGACGCAGGCCCGTGAGCGCCGGCTGCCGAGCGGGTTGTTCAGTCCGAACGTTCGTCAGACCGAGATGTTCAACGGATATGCAGAGGAGGTTGCCTCTTTATATACCGGCATGGATTTGAGGAAGGATTACTGATGCGCTACCCGTTCTGGCGTCTTGGCGTTTTTCTGGCCGCTTGTGTTGCTCCTGTCCTGTGGCTGTATCAGGCCTGGATATTTGCATTGGGGCCGGATCCTGGAAAGGTGCTGGTTGATCGCCTTGGCCTGGGAACCTTGATCCTGCTGTTGATTACCCTGGCGATGACACCCTTGCAGCGAATGACGGGGTGGGCGGGGTGGATTGCAGTGCGTCGGCAGTTGGGATTGTGGTGCTTTGCCTATGTGGTCCTGCACATGACGATGTATGCACTGTTTATCCTCGGGCTGGATTGGGGGCAGTTGGGCGTGGAACTGGTCAAGCGGCCCTACATTATTGTCGGGAGTCTGGCCTTTGTCGGGCTTCTGGCTCTGGCAGTGACATCCAATCGTTACAGTCAGCGTCGATTGGGCGCTCGCTGGAAGAAGCTCCACCGCCTTGTTTATGTGATTCTGGGCCTGGGGTTGCTGCATATGCTCTGGATAGTCAGGGCTGATCTCAAGGAATGGGCTTTGTATGCGGCGATTGGTGTGGGGCTGTTGGTCCTGCGGGTGCCAATGATTGCGAGGCGAATCCCTCGGTTCAATGCCCGTAAGTCAGCCGCGTAGATAAAAAACTGAATTAAGTGTTGACGGGCGATTTAATCTCTCTATAATTCGCCCCACTTCCGGCGCAGGCGGAACTGAAAAAGCCTTGTAGATCAATAATTTACAAGTGTTTAGTCAGGTCGGTCAGCGAAGAAGGGCTTCGGTCGCGGTTGGATCGACAGCGGTAAGAGAAAGAGTTTGACACCGCCTCCGGGTGCTGTAGAATTCGCCTCCCGCTGAAGTTCAACGGTAAGTTGATCGAAGCGCAAGTGGTTGAAGTTGCAAAGGAAACTTTGAAAACTTCTG
>NZ_RBRE01000073.1 GCF_003700275.1 Pseudomonas cichorii
AAGATTCGTGGCTTCCGGATCGAGCCGGGAGAGATTGAAAGCAGACTCGCTGCTCATCCAGCAGTAAAAGATGCGGTGGTGCTGGTGCGTGAAGATACGCCGGGCGACAAGCGTCTGGTGGCGTATTTCACCGCCAGCGATGCCGAAGTTGATCTGGAAAGCCTGAGAGCGCACCTGAACGGCCAGTTGCCGGACTATATGGTCCCAGCCGCCTATGTGCGTCTGGAAACACTGCCGCTGACCAATAACGGCAAGCTGGACCGCAAGGCCTTGCCAGCGCCGGATCAGCAAGCGCTGATCAGTCGCGGCTACCA
>NZ_RBRE01000027.1 GCF_003700275.1 Pseudomonas cichorii
GTGGTAGCCGATGAAGTGCGCAACCTGGCCGGACGTACCAGCGCGTCTACCCAGGAAATTGCCAGCATGGTTTCCCGCATCCAGCAGAACACTCGCGAAGCCGTCACCACCATGGAAGCAGGCGTTGCGCAGGTCGACAAGGGCATGGCCGTTACCGCCGAAGTCGAACGTGCCATCCGCGAAATCCTCGAAGCCACGCTGAACACCACCCAACTGGTCAACGACATCAGCCGCACCATTGGCGAACAAAGCCTGGCCAGCAACGAAATCGCCCATCAGGTGGAAATGATTGCCAGCATGTCGGAGGGTAATAGCAGAGTGATTGGCCAGACTGCCGGGACGACAGATGAGTTGTCTGCGCTGGCGGGGCAGTTATCGCAGTCGGTGGATCGGTTCAGGTTGTAAGTGTGCATGGGACTGGCGTCAGATGGATCACAACTATCTGAATAAGTCCCCCTTTTTTTATATAGGTCTTTCTCAATAGGACGATAAACCGATTTTCCCGATTTCACTCGGTGAATGTAAATTGAGTTTTTTAAATTTAAATATTCTAGTCGTGTTAATTCATTTTATCCGTTGCCAGAGGAAGTGCTGCTAATGTAAAAGTGAATGCAGGTGTCATAGGAGATGGCACAATGGAAAATCTAATGGAAAAATTTGTAAACGCTGCGCCTGGTACTTTATTCAGGGTGCAGGAAAAATCGGGGTTTGTGAGTTTCTTATACGAGGGGGAACTGAAATCGGTTGATGTGGCGAAAAGAACTATCGGTATATTGGTTAAGGCTTATAAAGGAAAGATTTATACAATTTCTGTTGATAATATTATATCCGTCCTGTCTCTTATACACATCTGCTCGT
>NZ_RBRE01000082.1 GCF_003700275.1 Pseudomonas cichorii
CTCGACCCCTAGCACCCCATCTCCTTTTTCATACTTCTTGAAAGCTTCCAAAATTTTACTCTGGATTTTACTAAGCTAGTATTTACTTGAGTTCCAGCGGTGTTCTGCTCCACGAGAGTCCAGCAACGTCCATCAAGAGCCGATGGTTTTGTGGGGGGAAAAGTAGGGGGAGTCCATTTTATGGCCAAAATCACCATCAAAGAACTCGAATAGCTGACCGCCGATGATGCCGGCCGAATCCTCAAGGAAGATGGCAATCTGAGCTGGTCTAATGAC